>DFDT01000096.1:15169-24193 GCA_002368865.1 Lachnospiraceae bacterium UBA3821
CGCCATACGATCTCTGCAAACTGCAATTGTACTTCTCCCAATTCTATGTTTGACATGATGCACCTCCTGCTATGTAAAATGTGATAACATGTTATGTGCACTAACACGTTGTATATTTGTCCGGACAAAAATTTTAAAAAAGAAATTGGTTTATCTAAAGTAAACCTTCTGTGATAAGTTTACTCTGGATAAACCAACTTGTCAACTACTATTTTTTGATCCTGCATTTTGACGGCGCTTTATGTATTTATACTAACACCACTTATCTGCAAACTCCTGTATTCCCCTTATCTTCGCTGCATCCTGCAACATCTGATCCAATATTTCCGTATTCTGCTCTGACATGATTCGTAACCTTAAAACTCCCTTGGCCACGCTTTCCTCCCGGATGAAGTCATCCTCTGCCCATCTGTCTCGCATCGCCTTCTGCCGTTGTTCGAACATCCATCTCAGATTTTTGACCAATCCCATTGTTCTCACCGCTTCCATCGCTTCCATCGCTTCTGTCATTCCTTTACTCTTCGATTGTATCATATCCAAGTCCTCCTCGCAAGTTGCGTTAAACAAGGACATACATTTCCGCCCTCCAGAGTCCGATAATTTGATACAGTTACAATAATAAACTCAACCGCAGTCAAATACTCATCTCGCTTATCCCACTCTCCGTTTTCACAATACTTCTGATACTTTCTTTCAGCATAATAGTAATCTTTTCCAACCGGAATATCAAAGTATCCTTGTACCATATTCTTAGTAGTTTGATCTTCAACCATCCATCCGGATTCCGTTGGAAAAAGCTCTTCTATCAGCAATGCAACACCATAGCAACATCCATGTTCTCTATAAGTCCTTGAGCTGAAATCCAAGCCGCCTTGCCACTTAACGTAATGGTTCCTTCTCTTTTTATTTTAGTTCCCTAAACACACTATTATCATTAAACTCATAGTTCAATTTGACATGCCCATTTTCGTATGGAAATGCATCTGTCTCAGCGTGCACTGGCAGATCGCATGCAGCTTGCAGGTATTGATATTGACAAAAATGCAATACAGCGGATTGAATGTGGAAAGCGCTTCGTAACAGATATCGGGATCAATGTTGAATTGAATCATATGAAATCTGTACTATAGAATCTCCCTTAGCAAATACAACGGCACATTCTTCATCCAATCCTGCTCCCTATACCCTGAAAGAGATGTCCTGATCGCCGTCTGTGGCTGATACTCCGCACAATACGCCTTCAAACTTTTTGCCTGCAGATTCTCCTCCGCTTTTACCTCCAACGGTATGACCTCCATACCCTTTTGGAGCAAAAAGTCAATCTCACCATCTGACTTCTCCCTTGCAAAATAATACAGACTTCTATCCAAGGCACAAAGCTCCTGAGCTACAAACTGTTCTGTCAAAGCCCCCTTGAACTCTGTAAACAGGTTGTTCCCCTGCAGTAAGATTTCCGGTTCCAACTCACTCTTGGCCGTCAACAATCCCACATCCAACATATACATTTTGAATGCCGTCATATCCATATAGGCAGTCAACGGAATCCCCGGTTTCTTTACCCGATAGGAACGATGAATCAACCCACAGTCTTCCAGCCATTGTATGGCAATTTCAAATTCTTTCGCGCGGGCACCCTCCCGCAGCGAACCATACAAAAATTTGCGGTTCTCTTTGGCAAGCTGTGCCGGAATAGAGTTCCACACCATATGAATGCGGGGTACCTCCTTTACAGGTGCATGCTTGGAAAAATCCTCCATGTAATAATCTAGAATCTGCCGCTGCAGCCTGCGCACTTCAAAAAAATCGCCGCTTTCCACATATTCTGCCACCACTTCCGGCATTCCGCCCACATAATAATAAGTTCGCAAAAAATCTGTAAGCTTAGGCGCAAATCCATTGACCAGTTCATAGTCCTTATCCTGCAAAAGCCCTACCAGCCCATCTTCCCCGATGGCTCTCAGAAATTCGGAGAAACACATAGGATGCAGTTCCATAAAATCTACTTTCCCCACCGGAAAGGATGTGCCCTCATGGAGCGCAATTCCAAGCAAAGAACCCGCCGCCACAATGTCATATTCCGGCGCTTCTTCACAAAAGTATTTCAGACAGGACAACGCTTTGGGCGTCTCCTGTATCTCATCAAAAATGATCAAGGTCCTATCCGGTTCGATCCGCTGATGGGTTTCAACCTGTAATGCGGAAATGATTCTTGGTATCTGATAATCCATTTCAAAGATATTTCTGACGTTCTCATTGTTATCGCAATTGATATATGCCACATTTTCAAAAAAACGTCTGCCGAATTCTTTCATGATCCATGTTTTGCCGACCTGCCTTGCGCCCTTGATGATCAAGGGTTTACGGCGCTTTCTGTTCTTCCATTTCTCCAATTCTCCAAGCAATTCCCGTTCCATTTTATGCCTCCATCAGTCCATTATGGAATTTTCTCTTTTCTATTTTACATTTTTTCGGCGCACTTTTCAATCCGTTTTACATTTTTTCGGCGCACTTTATTGCAAAATTCACATTTTTTCGGCGCACTTTAGCATCAAAAAAATCCGGCCGTCGCACAAAAAGTCAATTGCGCGGCAGCCGGATATTATATGGTTTAGCCTGCTTATGCAGTATAGATTTTTATTTGCTCAGGTCCAGCTTTCTCACCGCATCCCGAAGCGGCAGTACAAAGGGCGCCGACACAGACAATTCGTCGATGCCCATCCGCAGGAACGCTTCCGTGAGGGTGGTGTCCGCCGCCAGTTCGCCGCAGATACCGATCCAGGCGCCATGGGCATGGGCGTTCTTGGCAGACATCTCGATCAGCCGCAGGATCGCCTCATGATGAGTGTCGCAGAAAGGCTCCAGCTTTGCATTCTGTCTGTCGATTGCTAACGTATACTGGGTCAGATCGTTGGTGCCCACGCTGAAGAAGTTTACAAGCGGTGCCAGCCTGTCGCTGATCACAGCGGCTGCTGGGGTCTCGATCATGATGCCTACTTCCGTATTCTCATCGTATGGTACACCGGCCTCCTTCAGTTCCGCCTTCACCTCTTCGCAGACAGTCAGGATCTTCTCCACCTCGGATACGCTGGTGATCATGGGGAACATAATGCCCAGATTGCCGAATGCGGAAGCACGATAGAGCGCGCGGAGCTGGGTCTTGAAGATTTCCGGTCTGGTCAGGCAGATACGGATTGCCCGGAAACCCAGCGCCGGATTTTCCTCTTTATCCAGGTTAAAATAATCGATCTGTTTGTCTGCACCGATATCAAGCGTACGGATAATAACCTTTTTGCCCATCATGCTCTCCAGCACTTTGCGGTAAGCTGTAAACTGCTGCTCCTCCGTAGGATAATCCGGGCTCTCCAGATACAGGAATTCACTGCGGAACAGACCGATACCTCCTGCGTCATTGGCAAGCACTGCACCCACGCCGTCCACACCGCCGATGTTGGCGTAGATATTGACCTTGGTTCCGTCAAGGGTCACATTCTCTTTTCCCTTTAACTCCTGCAGCAGAGATTTTTTATGCAGATCATCCTCCTGCTTTTTCTGCATAGCGCTTTCCGTCTCCGCGTCCGGTTCCAAAATGATCTCACCGGTGTAGCCGTCCACAATGATCCGCTTGCCGTCCTCCACCGCTTTCAGAAAATCCTCTCCCACACCGATCACCGCCGGGATATTCATGTTCCTGGCAAGGATTGCCGTGTGGGAATTGGAGGAACCGTAGGCCGTCACAAAAGCCAGTACACTTTCCTTATCCAGGGAAACCGTCTCGCTGGGCGCCAGATCATCCGCACAGATGATCATCTTCTGCGACATCTGCTGTCCGGCGCTCTCCCCTTTGGTCAGACAGTTGATCAGACGGTTGGAGATATCCTTCACATCCGCCGCTCTCGCCTGCATATAGGCGTCCTCCATGGACGCAAACATATCCGCAAAATTGTCCGCCGTCGTGGCAACCGCATACTCTGCATTGACGGACTGCGTCCTGATAATGTTGGTGATAGACTCATTGTAGTCATCATCCTCCAGCATCATCATATGCACTTCAAAAATCTGGGCATGGGTCTCGCCCACCTCCTTCAGTGCTTTTTCATAAATCTCTGACAACTGTTCCGTGGCAAGTTCCTTTGCCTCTTCAAACCGTGCAAACTCCGCTTCGATATCATCCACATGCGTTCTGCGGACCTGCTCATCCTGTCTTTTGAACAATGCCGCATTGCCGATGGCAATGGCTCCGTAAACTCCCTTACCCTTGAATTTCGTCATGCTGTTACCCCCGTTTTTCGTCTGATTCGCTCCGATCCACGTGTGCTCACGACTCTACAGATTCTCTTTCATGAAATCCTCGATCGCCTTTGCAGCTGCTTCTTCGTCTTCCCCTTCCACGGTGAAGTTCACAGTGTCACCGCACTTGATCCCCATGCCCATGAGCATCATCAGTTTCGTCACATTCACGCTTTTGCCATCCTTCTCCAGCGTAACGGTACTGGTAAATGTCTTAGCCAGCTTTGCCAGAAGTCCTGCCGGTCTTGCGTGGATACCTACTGCATCTTGAATGGTGTAAGAAAATGTTTTCATAAAAAATCCCTCCTTATATTAAAAAATTTTTTATAATCTTTCATGTCCGGGTAGGAAGCGATAGCGCCGTACAGCGTTACGCTCCTGCCACAGAACTCATTGGAAAAATCCAGGCTCTCCGCCAGGATCTCCTGATCCAGATCCTCCAGATTTTCCCCGACCGCCCCCAATGCATGCAGCTTCCAGAGAAACGACCCGATAAAACCGTCGCCGGCACCGGTGGTGTCCAAGGCATTCACCTTGCGCGCTTCCGCAAATGCCCAGACATTCCGGGTATAGGCATAAGCCCCGCCACCACCGCAGGTATAAACCACCAGCTTTACATCCCCTGTAAACAACCGGGGCAATGCCTTTCGGATATCCGTTTCGTCCGTGAGAAATTCCAGTTCTTCATCTGACAGTTTCAGGATATCTGCCTTAGGGATGAATTCCCAAACGGTCTGCTTCAGCGCCTCCCTGCTCTCCCAGAGCTGGAAACGCAGATTCGGATCAAAACTGATCAGGATTCCTTTCTCACGTGCGATCCGGATGGCCTCTCTGTGCGCCTCCCGCATGGGAAAATCCCCCAGAGAAACACTGCAAAAATGCAGAACATATGCATCCTCAAAATATTCCTCCCGAATCTGCTCAGCCGTATAGAGCATATCCGCCGAAGGCTTGCGGTAAAAGGAAAAAGTTCTGTTGCCGTCCTTCCCCAGGCTCACGAAAGCCAACGCCGTGTTTGCCTGTTCTGTCAGGGAGATACAGCTCGTGTCTACATTGTCCTCCGCAAGTTCCTTCACAATCTTATGCCCGAAAGGATCGTCCCCCAGCTGCGTCAAAAGCCTTGCCCTGCCCCCCAGTTTCGCATAGGCTCCGCAGACATTGGCCGGCGCTCCGCCCAGTTTGGGCGCAAACCCCGTGACCTGGTCGAACTCACAGCCTTTTTTATCCGGTATAAAATCAATCAGCGCTTCGCCGATGGCAACCAATCTGTCACCCAAGGTTTCGCACCTCCAATCCCTTTAATTCATATAGCACACCTCTCAAATTTTCCGTAAAGAGACTGACTTCTCTGACCGCCGGATAAAATCTGCTGCTCATCACTTTCTCCCCACCGTTCAGGTAGATCTCCAGAGAAGAAGTATCCGCGATCACACGAAGCTCGTCGCACCGGGTGAGCTTTACATTGCGCCTGTCTCTTCCGCTTCCGGTGTTTTCATCCAGGAAGACCATGGAGAACACGCCGTCGGCATATTGCAGTTTCAACATTTCACCAAACAGGATCGTGAACCTGCCCGGCGTTGTCGCGATCAGTTCAAAGGGCAGCTGCGTCTGCATCATCGCCCCCTGGGAAAACTCTTTTTTCTTTTCCCGCAATGCTTGAAGCTCCCGGATCGGATTCTGTAACAGTCTGCCGTCCTTCCCCACAGTAATCTCTCTGGGCAGTGTCAGGCAGTGCTGCCAGCCCATCTGTACCGTAGGATTGGTATAGGGAATATCCCCGATACCCATCCAGCCGATCAACAGTCTTCTGCCGTCCGGTGCTTCAAAAGACTGGGGCGCATAGAAATCAAACCCATGATCCCACTCTTCAAATTCTTTGTCATTCACAAAGTAGCCGGAACTGTATACATTCTGATGTGTGTATTCCGTATGCTTCACTCCCTGAGGAGAAATACTGAGGTAATGTTTGCCGTTCAGCCATAACACATCGGGGCACTCCCACATGTATCCGAAATCCGGCACGCTGACCTCCTGCTCAAACCGCCAGCTGGTAAGATTTTCCGAGGTATAAAATAATACACAGCCTGTGTCATCCAGTTTTCTGGCCCCCAGTGCCATCTTATAAACACTGCCTTCCTTCCACACCTTGGGATCCCGCACATGGCAGGAACAGTCCGCGGGATAATCGGAATTGCGCAACAACACCTGCTTCGGACTCATATGGTGCCCGTCTTTTGTGGTGACCAGGATCACATTGGCGCCGCGCCCTGCCGTGATATAGTCGTAATCCCCTTTTTCCTTCACGTTGCCTGTGTAGTAGAGATATAAGGTATCTCCTTCCACCAGACCGCAGCCGGAGTACACACCGTTCCTGTCCTCCGGAATGTCCGGATAGAGCACGGTCCCCGTGAACTCCCAGGAAAGCATATCCTTACTCTGCCAGTGCCCCCAGCACTTAGGACCCTTGCCCAGGGCACTCTCCGGCGAGTATTGGAAATATACATGATAATATCCTTTAAAATAGCTTAAACCGTTTGGATCATTCAGCCATCCGCTGCCCGGTTCCAGATGCAGCTTCTGGCGCCAGTCATTTTTCATAGGCCTCATCCCTTTTTCGTCTCGATCAGTTTATCCAAAAACTCTACGGTTCCGTTCGCAGCCTTCTTCACTTCCACATAATCGTCCGGATTGGTGATGATCACCGGCGTTACCGTCTTAAAGCCCTTGCTTTCGATAAATGCCTTATCGAAGGTGATCAGTGTCTGACCGCGCTTAAACCGCTCGCCGTCCGCAATATGTGCGGTGAAGCCTTCTCCGTTCAATTCCACGGTATTGATGCCAATATGGATCAACAATTCCATGCCGTTGTCCAGCGTCAGTCCGATGGCATGATGCGTATCAAACAGGGTACTCACTTCTCCGTCCGCAGGAGCAACCACTTTTCCCTCCGCAGGATCCACTGCCACGCCCAGTCCTAATACCTCTGCCGCAAATGTCTCATCCGGCACATCTGCCATTGCCACTGCAGTACCCTTTAAAGGTGCATACACACAATTGTCATCAAACGCTCTGTTCAGATCGATCGCTACTTCCGCAGTTTTTTCTGCAGCCTTTTCCGCTGCGCTATCCACTCCGTTTGATCCATTGTCCGCTGCCGTCTCTTCATCTCTGTAGATCAAATAAGAAATCACAAAAGCCACAACCGTCGCGATCACAAAGGTGAGCAGATAACCCACAAAAGATTCTGTGGTGATCAGGAAACCGAAGATACCGGTCACGCCGTTTGCCGTCGCATATACCTTCATCAGAGAAGCCACCGCAGCACCGCAGGCACCACCGATCATACCTGCTACCAGAGGTTTGCCGTACCGCACATTCACACCGAAGATTGCAGGCTCCGTAATGCCCATGAACGCGGAAAGGGATGCGGGCAATGCCATGGAACGGAGCTTTTTGTTTCTGGTCTTGAATGCCACGGCCAAAGCCGCTGCGCCCTGTGCCACGTTGGCTGCTGTCGCGATCGGCATCCAGGTGTTCATTCCGTTGTCTGCCAACATTGCCAATTCAATCGCATTGTACATATGATGTACACCTGCCACCACGGTAGGCGCATACACACCGCCCATGATAAACGCGCCGATTCCAAAAGGAATTGCGATCAGCGCTTTCGCGCCGCTCAGTACCCAGGTCTCCAGCTGGGAGAATACGGGACCGATGAGTGTCAGAGTAAAGAACCCGGTCACCAGCACCGATACTAACGGTGTCACAAAGAGATCAAAGGTCTCCGGCACCACCTTATGCAATTTCTTTTCTATCATACACATGACAAGCACTGCGATGACCACCGGGATCACGTGCCCCTGATAGCCGGTGTTCTGAATGTTCCAGAGCCCGAACCAGGACCACAGCGTATCCGTTTCTGCGCCGCTGCCTGCCGACCAGGCGTTGACCAGATTGGGATGGATCATGATCATACCGATGACCGCGCCGAGAAAAATATTGCCGCCGAAGATCTTTGCTGCGCTGACCGCGATCAGGATCGGCAGGAATACCAGAGCCGTGTTGGAAAACATATCCAAGAGCCCAAACAGATAAGAATCCGCCATTCCCGGAAACGCCTTAGAAAGGCCTCCCAGCAGACCGTTCAAAAGGCCGGTAGCTACAATGGCCGGAATGATCGGCACAAAGATATCGCCCAATGTCTTGATTGCCCGTTTGTACCAGGGTGCCTGGGCCGCTGCCGCTGCTTTCACATCCTCCTTGGAAGCTGCCTCCACCCCTGCCAAGGCGATGAACTCGTCATACACCTTGTTCACGGTGCCCGTTCCGATAATGATCTGAAGCTGCCCTGCAGCCTCAAACACCCCCTTTACCCCGTCTATCCCTTCCAGCATAGACTTCTTGACCTTGCCGTTGTCCGCGATGACAAGGCGAAGGCGGGTTGCGCAATGTGCCGCACTGGCAAGATTTTCCTTGCCGCCGATTCCTGTCAGAATTTCCGATGCGCATTTTCTGTAATCCATAAGCATTCCCTCCTCGTTTCACGCTTCTTGTTTCACATCAATTGTGGTATCGTTTTCACATCTTGTGTAAATTCTAACACATGCGCATCTGTAAATCTATGGGCTTTAGTACCAATTAAAAATCAGATTTCAGTTGGTTTCACACAGTTTCACATTTTTATTTGTTCCTTTGCGTAGATTCGCGTTCAATAATATCATAGTCCAACTGCAATGC
>DFDT01000193.1 GCA_002368865.1 Lachnospiraceae bacterium UBA3821
TTCCTTCATCAGTTTGATACAGGCTTCTTTGCTCTTGGCTTTAACTACCAATATCTTTCTTTTGCCATCAGCCTTATATCCTGCGCTCTTACGGAAGAGGATCATGCCATCATCACATGTTATGAAGCATCCCTGTCCTTTTGCATTTCTTGTTGTGGATGTACTCATGTTCATCACCTCCTTCCCTCCACGGATTCAGTCATTCTTATAAGTGATATTCTTTGTATTCATAATTCCTAAGCCAGTCAGCCAAAGCTGCTTCGGTCACATAGTATCTCTTTCCGATACAGATTGACGGAAAGCTTTTTGATTTCATCAATGCGTACGCTTTGTCTTTTCCGATTCGCAGATCAGAGCTGAGTTCTTTGACTGTAAGCATCTTGATATCACTGTTGTGAGCTTTGATCTCAATCATAGTGTTTTCCTCCTTTCGTTTTATTATCGTAATACTCGATGTACGAATATCGTATATATAACATATCATGTATTTTTAGATATGTCAAGTAATCGTACGAACATATTTACTATTTTCGTAAATTATTGTTGAAAGCCTAATTTTTTTATGTTAGTATTATGAAAACGTATGTTTTTCGTAAATATCACATTAATGAAAAGAGGACAAATATATGGGAGATGGACAAAACCTTAAAAAGATACTGGATCAGAGAAACATAAGTGTTAGATCAATAGCAAAGAAGACAGGCATAAGCCCAACTACGTTGTATTCACTGATTCAGAGAGATACCAATTTACGATTCGACTATGCTTTACGAATAGCTAACGAACTGGAAATAGATGTTAACGATATATGTGAAGCAAGTCCTTTCTCCGGAGCTTTGAAGGAAAGCGAGATTTATCCCTCCGTCCCAAATGATATTTATGGTCTTTTGGATGAAAGCAGAGTAAAAGGATACCTGAAAAACTCTATGTATCCGCTCATGCTTTTGTTTGGCAAAAACGGTATGCCAGATGTTGACAATCTTCTTACTTCTTTCTATCAGCTTGATGACGAATCAAGAAAAGAAGTTGTTGAGACGATACGTTTTAAGCTGCAATATCACCGTGATCCTAAAAGAGCTGAAGAAGTCAAACAGATAAAAAGCTGGTAACCCTCTTGATCCACATTTTTTCTTTCACTAAACAGCTTTTTCGGGTGAAAATACCTCAAAAAAATTACCAATAAAATTACCAATGAAACAAAAAAATGGCCATTATGGGCCATTTTTTAAGTGGAATTGCTCTATATCGTATTAGAAGAACACGGAAGAGAGCGCTAGAAAAGATTTTCTCATAACTCCCTTAAAACCTTGAAAATACTGGATTTTTCAATAAAAAAGGAACCGAAAACTCGATTCCTAGAGCAGCGCTACTAGGATTCGAACCTAGAAAATGACGGAGTCAGAGTCCGTTGCCTTACCGTTTGGCGATAGCCCTATTGGATTACTTGATGAATTATACACGAAGTTTGTCCAATTTGCAATACCTAATTTAAGAAATTTTATGTAAAATTTTTATACCTCAAAGATCAGCTCTCCGTAGGTCGGGATTGGCCATGCCGTCTTGTCTACCATGGTCTCCAGTGTATCTACCGGAATGCGCAGTGCTTCCATCGCGGTAAACACTTCACCGCGGAAGTAAAACGCCTTTTCTTTCTGGTCCGCGATCGCGGCTGCACCGGCGGTCTTCTCCTCCAGGGTGGTCAGCGCCCGGTTCGCGCGCACCAGCTCCTCGGAAATGTTCTTCAGGGACTGTGCCTGAACGGATGCGTCCGCTCCGGCCTCTTTCACGGCGATCACGGTATCCGCCAGGGTCTTGGTATATTTCATCACCGCGGGCAGGATCTGTTTCTTCGCCATCTCGATCATGGTCAGCGCCTCGATGTTGATGGTCTTGGAGTAGGTCTCGTAGAGGATCTCCTCTCTGGATGCCAGCTCCACCCGGTTGAAAATGCCGAATTTCTCAAACAGCGCAATGGATTTCTCCGTCGTCAATGCGGAGGAAGCCTCCACCATGGACTTGATGTTGGGCAGTCCGCGTCTGGCAGCCTCAGCCACCCACTCGTCGGAGTAGCCGTTACCGTTGAAGACAATGCGCTGATGCTCAGTCATGTACTGCTTAATCAGGTCATGGACGGCCAGCTCAAAATTATCCGCTTTTTCCAGAATGTCTGCCGCCTCGCAGAACGCCTCCGCCACGATGGCGTTGAGGGTCGTGTTGGGGTCTGCCACAGAGTCGGAGCTTCCCACCATACGGAACTCGAATTTGTTGCCAGTGAAGGCGAAGGGCGAAGTACGGTTTCTGTCTGTCGCGTCCTTCTCAAAGTCGGGCAGTGTGGAAACGCCGGTCTGCAGGGTGCCGCCCTGGATGGAATGGTCCGCCGCGCCGGTCTCGATGAGCTGTTTCACCACGTCCTCCAGCTGCTCGCCCAGGAAGATGGAGATGATGGCGGGCGGCGCCTCGTTCGCGCCCAGTCTATGGTCATTTCCCACGTCCGATGCGCTCTGGCGGAGCAGATCCGCATGGGTATCCACCGCTTTCATGATGCACGCCAATACCAGCAGGAACTGGATGTTTGCGTTGGGCGTATCGCCGGGATCCAGCAGATTTACGCCGTTGTCTGTATTTAAGGACCAGTTGTCATGCTTGCCGGAGCCGTTTACGCCGGCGAAGGGTTTCTCGTGCAGCAGGCAGGTCATGCCGTGGCGGCCAGCCACTTTTTTCATGGTCTCCATGATCAGCTGGTTGTGGTCCACCGCGATGTTGGCGGTCTCGTAGATGGGCGCCAGCTCATGCTGTGCGGGAGCCACCTCGTTGTGCTGGGTCTTGGCAGTCACGCCCAGCTTCCACAATTCGATATTCAGATCTTTCATATAGGAGCCGATCCGCTCGCGGATGGTGCCGAAGTAATGATCCTCCAGCTCCTGTCCCTTGGGCGCAGGCGCGCCGAACAGGGTGCGTCCGGTAAAGATCAGGTCGTCTCGCTTTAAGTATTTTTCTCTGTCGATCAGGAAATATTCCTGCTCCGCGCCCACACTGGGGATCACCTTGGTAGCCTCGGTGTTACCGAACAGCCGCACGATGCGCAGCGCCTGCTCGCTGATGGCCTCCATGGAACGCAGCAGCGGCGTCTTTTTGTCCAACGCCTCGCCCTTGTAGGAACAGAAAGCCGTGGGAATGCAGAGGATCACGCCAGTGGCGTCCTCCTTCAGAAACGCGGGGGAAGTCATATCCCACGCGGTATAGCCTCTCGCCTCAAACGTGGCGCGCAGACCGCCGGAAGGGAACGAGGAAGCGTCGGGCTCACCCTTGATCAGCTCTTTGCCGGAGAATTCCATGATCATCTTGCCCTCCGCATCCGGATGGGTCACGAAAGCGTCGTGCTTCTCGGCCGTGATGCCGGTCAGGGGCTGGAACCAATGGGTATAGTGGGTGGCGCCGTTCTCCACAGCCCAGTCTTTCATGGCTTTCGCCACCACGTCGGCTGTGGCCAGGGACAGCTCGCCGCCCTGATCCATGATGCGCTTCACTTCTTTAAAAATATTCTTCGGAAGCCTCTCCTTCATCTTCGCCACTGTAAATACTTTGCTGGCAAACAATTCTTCCACATTGATGATCTCGCTCATCTTTTCCTTCTCCTTCTCACGGCTGATGTCAATTTTGGATTTTATTTTAAATTCTTTGCAACAGGTTGTCAATGCCTAACCTCTTCTAAATTGTTCGGTCTCAATCGTTTGCTATGAATTGTTCGCCACGCGCAGCAGATCATATTGCTGTACCAGGTCGCATCGTCCGGGCTGCGTTTGCTGCCCGTGTTCCGCCTCGGTCTGAGCGAGGTCCAGATACAGTTTTTGTTTGGGATGGGGAGCGCTGTCCACCGGCTGCATCTCCTCGTCGTAAAGCGCCTGCACGCGCACAGGTATGTTGCGTCCGTCAGGTTTCATGATCTCAATCTCATCGCCCACGCAGAATTTGTTGCGCTGGGTGATCTGCGCCAACAAGCGGACATCTGAGCCAGCCGCTGCGCCATTCTCCACATCGGTGCGCACCACTTGCTCCACGATCCCCAGATACCTATACTCGTTCACATAGGTATTGTTGTCGTAAATCTGCGTTTCCTCATTGGGCTTTCCGAAATAAAAGCCCGTGGTAAACTGGCGGTAGGTGCATTTGGCAATCTCCGCCTGGTACCAGTTCAGGTTGGCGCGGTATTTCTCCGGGCTCTCCAGATAGTCGTCGATGGCCTTGCGGTAGGTGCGGGCCACTGTCGCCACGTAGAGCGCCGTCTTCATGCGTCCCTCGATCTTCAGGCTGTCAATTCCTGCGTCGATCAGCTCGGGAATGTACTCGATCATGCACAGGTCCTTGGAGTTAAAGATAAAGGTGCCCCTCTCGTTCTCATACACGGGCAGGTATTCTCCCGGCCTGGACTCCTCCATCACCGCATATTTCCAGCGGCAGGGATGAGTGCAGGCGCCCTGGTTGGCGTCCCGCCCGGTAAAATAGTTGCTCAGCAAGCACCGCCCGGAATAGGAAATGCACATGGCCCCGTGGATAAAGCTCTCGATCTCCATCTCGTCGGGGATGTGCTGTCTGATCTCTTTTATCTCTTTCAGAGAGAGCTCCCTGGCCGAAACCACGCGCTTCGCGCCCATTTTCCACCAAAACAGATAGGTCTGGTAGTTGGTGTTGTTGGCCTGCGTGGAGATGTGGACCTCCACCTCGGGCCAGACCTCCTTCGCGATCGTAAACATGCCCGGATCGGAAATGATCAGGGCGTCCGGGCATTCAGGCTTCATATGCTTCAATTCTTCAAAATATTCCCTTGCCCCCTCCAGGTCGCCGTTATGCGCCAGAATATTGGCGGTCACATAGACTTTCACCCCATGGGCGTGGGCGAACGCGATCCCCTCCGCCATCTCCGCGGAAGAAAAATTCTTCGCCTTGGCGCGCAGGCCAAACGCCTCCCCACCGATATAGACCGCATCCGCGCCGAAGATCACCGCCGTCTTCAAAACCTCCAGGCTGCTGGCAGGCACCAGAAGCTCCGGAGCACGGACCGCGCCAGTGTTGGCGGTGGATGTGGCCTCGGTAGCTTCGGCCGTGCCGGGCATTGACGAGCCCGCGGCGGCTGTATTTGTCTTGTTGGTTGTATTGGTTATGTCGGTTGTGTTGGTCATACCTGCACCCTTCTTTTCGGCCGAAATTCTTCAAATTTTCATTTTCGGCTAAATTTTATATGCATTTTTTTCATTCTTAGGGCTTCTTTTTCGGCCGAAACTTCTCAGATTAGCATTTTAAGCCGTATTTTCAATGATTTATTTCGATTATTTTTGACATTCAAGCCTCTTTTTTCGGCCGAAATCAATTATTTCTTCATTTTAGGCCGAATTACAAACTGAATTTCACAAAATGACGGATTTATTTTCAGCCGAAATACCTCTTTTCTCATACTTTCGGCCGAATAGTCCCCGCTACAGGCATCTCACGGCCTGTACTCGCGGTCCTGCAGACGCAACCCATGCTTCCGGCGCCCCGGGCCTACGCTTCCGGCGCCGCATCCGGTGTCCTCGGCGTCTGCCCCCGCCGGCACTACTTCTTCACACTCAGCGTCACCCCGTCCCCGACGGGCAAGATCACGGTCTGGAGCTCGGGATGGTGTGTCAGTTCATACAAATAATCCCGCATGCGGCTGTGGATGGTACGATTCCGTCTCGTGACCGCAAAACGGGATTCTATGACATCTCCGTCCTGTAATACATTATCCGAAACCAGCAGGCCGCCCGGAGCGAGAAGCCGCATAACCTCCGGCATGAAGTGTATGTATTGTCCCTTCGCCGCGTCCATGAAGATCAGGTCGTAGCTGTCTGTCAGTGTTTTCAGCAGATCCGCCGCATCGCCCTCCAGGAGCGTGATTCGGTCTTCTCTGCCTGCTTTGCGGAAATTCTCCTTTGCAACCGGGATTCGCTTCTCATATTTCTCGATCGTGGTGATATGGCAGTCCGCCGGCGCGTACTCGCTCATCAGAAGCGCCGAGAATCCCACCGCCGTGCCGACCTCCAGGATCTTGCGGGGTCTGGCGGATGTCATCAGAAATTTCAGGAGCTGTGCGGTGGATCTCCGGATGATCGGTACCTCCGCCTCCAGCGCTGTCTTTTCCAATTCGTCCAAATACGGGGGATTCGGCTCGTTCATGGAATCAATAAATGTCAGCATCCTCTCATCAATTACCATTTTTGCTGTCCTTTGTCTCAACGCTTTGGGCGTCTGAAGAAATCTCGGGCTCCGCCGCAGCGCTCTTTGCCGCGGGTACCATGGCCGCCATGATCTCCTCCGCTGTCATGGAAGTCCGCACCTCGTAGGTGCCGGGCTTAATGGCGTCCTTGTACTCCGAGCAGTAATACTGCAGTGCAAAAAGCTTGCTGTCCCGAGTGAGGCCCTTACTCTCCATCAGCTCGCCGATCTCCCAGGCATTCATGTCCGGCTTCAGGGTTACGCTGACTGCACGCCCCTCGCCCACCGACATGGCGGGCTCCGTAAAGATCCTGTATCCGTAGTTGTAGCAGGTGGCTGCCCCTCTGTATATGATGAATATGGCCGCCACGCCCAATACCAGCTTTAAAATGGCACTGAAAACTGCCAATATCAAATTTCCCGGTTTCATCTCAGTCCTCCATCCGTTTCTGTCGGCATCTTCGGTATTCATTCACCACGGTGTCATTCAAAATGCATGGCATCCGTCAGCCGCAGGTTGATCTCCTGCATCAGCCTGCAAAACGCCAGCTCTGCCGCCAGGAATTCATCCACGATCGGATTCTCCCGAAACTTTGCATATTCTCTCTCAAATCCGTCTATCTCGGCTATGGTCGTGTGTTCATTTGTCTGCAATTCCAGATTGCGCCTGCGGAACTCATCGATCTGTGCTTTCAGCTCAGGCATGGCGTTCACCCGGATCCTCTGAACATCATACTTTCTGTAAATCTCCGATGCCAATATGTCATCAATCAACTGTTGCAGAGAACTCTCAATTTTATCCATTGTACACCTCTCTGTTTTATATCTCCCCGGGCATTTGTGAAACGTTTCCTTTCAGTATCGAATTGAACATATTGTACAATTCATAGAAGGGGCGTTTGAGGACGTTGGTACTTAGGCACCGTACTTTGGTGGCTTAGTACCATTACGTCCGAAATCGAGCGAGAGCGTCCCCGCATATGAATGTACAATATGGACAATGATACTCACAAAGAAACCACTTTTCACAATTGCTTGTTAGATCTCTATGGATATCGCTAGATTTCCATTATGATAGGCAAAATCATCGGCCTTCTCTTGGTCTTCTTCCAGACATACTCGCCCAGCACGTCCTTGGTGACCGATTTCAGTTTGCCCCAATCGGTAATGCCTCTGTCCAGGCAGTTCTGCAGCGCTTCATCCACGGTAATCCGGGCTTCTTCGATCAGCTCGTCGGATTCGCGCACATAGACGAAGCCTCTGGACACAATGTCGGGACCCGCGATCAATGCGCAGCTCTCTTTTTCCAGGCTCATGACCACGATCAGGATGCCGTCCTCCGCCAGATGCTGACGGTCTCTGAGCACCACATTGCCCACATCGCCCACGCCGAGGCCGTCCACCAGGATGCCGCCGGTGGGCACTTTGCCCGTGATCTTTGCATCTTCTTCCTCACTGAGCTCCAGAATATCTCCGGAGGACAGAATGAAGATATGGTCTTTTTCTATGCCCAGGCTCTCGGCGATCTTCGCCTGCGCCGTCAGATGCTTGTACTCGCCGTGTACCGGCACGGAATATTTGGGTCTGGTCAAGGCGTAGATCAGCTTAATCTCCTCCTGGCAGGCATGTCCGGACACATGGGTATCCTGGAACACCACATCCGCGCCCTTGCGCAGCAGTTCGTTGATGATCTTGGTGACTGCTTTCTCATTACCCGGGATCGGATGGGAGGAGAAGATCACTGTGTCCCCCGCGCCGATGGTGATCTTGCGGTGCATATTGTTGGCCATTCTGGAAAGCGCGGCCATGCTCTCTCCCTGGCTGCCAGTGGTGATGATCACCTGCTGCTCGGGGGGAACATTTTTCATCTGGTCGATATCGATCAGAGTATTCTCCGGGATGCTGATGCACTCCAGGTTGATCGCCGTATCAATGATATTGACCATGCTGCGGCCTTCCACGCAGACTTTGCGGCCGAATTTGTACGCCGTATTGATGATCTGCTGCACCCGGTCCACATTGGACGCAAAGGTAGCGACAAAAATACGGGTATTCCTGTGCTCGCTGAATAAAGTGTCAAACGCTTTGCCCACTGTTTTTTCCGAAGGGGTAAAACCGGGGCGCTCCGCATTGGTGGAATCGCACAGCAGTGCCAGTACGCCTTTTTTACCCAGCTCCGCAAAGCGCTGCAGGTCAATGGCATCGCCGTACACGGGCGTGTAATCCACCTTGAAATCTCCGGTGTGGACCACAATGCCCGCCGGGGAATAGATTGCCAGTGCCGCCGCATCCACAATGCTGTGGTTTGTGCGGATGAACTCCACCCGGAACTGGCCGAGATTGATGGACTGACCGAACTTCACCACTTTCCGCTTGGTGGTCCGCATCAGCTCATGCTCGGTGAGCTTGTGCTCGATGATGCCCATCGTCAGTCTCGTCGCATAGACCGGCACATTCATCTCCTTGAGGATATATGGCAGCGCACCGATATGATCCTCGTGTCCATGGGTAATAACGATCCCCTTCACTCTGTCGATGTTGTTCTTTAAGTAAGTCACATCGGGAATGACGAGATCGATGCCCAGCATATCATCGGCAGGAAAGGAAAGACCGCAGTCAACCACAATAATACTGTCCTCATACTCGAAGGCAGTAATATTCATACCGATCTGTTCCAGGCCGCCCAAAGGAATGATCTTCAGTCTGGAACCTTCGTTATTCTCTTTTCTTTTTTTCACAAAACTTCCTCCATTAATTTTTTATATCACACTTAAAGCCTCTCCGGGCTTACTCTTCTTCGTCCTGTACAAACTCCACGTCATCCAGCATGTCTGCAAACACGCCGGAAACCGCTTTCAGCTCCTGTTCATCCGACACGATCACAAAACGGCTCTCCGATTCGCCGTCTTCCGACAGATCTTTTAAGATCAGCGCCTCGCCGTCTCCCTCTTCAAAATCCGTCACCAGGATATAGTTGTAGCCGCCGATCCTGGTCTGCTCCAGTACATAGAAATCCACAGAATCTTCGCTGCCTGCGTTAAAGGTTATTTTCTCCAGTTTGTTTTCCAATTTCGTTCTTCCTCTTATCCAGATATCCTTGCAAAATAAAGGTTGCCGCAAGCATGTCCACATATTCCCTGCGGTGCTCCCTGCGGATGCCTGCCTCCATCATCGTCCTGTCCGCCGCCACCGTCGTCAGACGCTCGTCCCACAGGAAAACGGGAAGTCCCGTCCGGCGCTCCAGCTTCTCTTTGAATTCCATGGTGAGCTCCACACGCACACCTTCCGTACCGTTCATGTGCTTGGGCAGCCCCAGCACCAGTTCCTCCACTTCGTATTCCACGATCAGTTCCTCGATCCGGGCCAGTGTCTGTCGCAGCTTGTTCTCCTCTTTGCGCCGTATGATCTCTACGCCCTGCGCCGTGAGAAGCAGTGCGTCGCTGACAGCCACCCCCACCGTCTTGGAGCCGAAGTCCAGTCCCATGATCCGCATGGAATTCCTCCTATTGCCAATCGCTGTTCTTGATGTACTCTGTCAGAAGCTCTTCCACCAGCTCATCGCGCTCCACCTTCATGATCAGGCTTCTGGCGCCTTTGTGGCTGGTGATGTAGGTGGGATCGCCGCTCATAATGTAACCCACGATCTGGTTCACCGGATTGTATCCCTTCTCCGTGAGCGCCTCGTATACGGTGGAAAGCACCATTTTCACACCGGTCTCCGGTTCCGATTCCACTTTAAAAAATTGTGTGTTTTCTAAATTCTCCATATGTTTTTCCTTCTCGCTTCTCTTATTCCTGTTGTAATACCGCTATTACCCTATTCTTACATCATAGCGCATTTGATCTGAAATTTCAATCCTTATGTTTCGTGCTTTGCAAGCATCAGTTCGTCCGTGAGGAATCCGCGTACATAGACTCTGGTGATGGTGTTCCGGATGTCCTTGTCCCATTCCGGCACGGCAATCTTCACATAATCCGCCGTATGCCCCACAAAATAAGTCTCCTTGTCGATGATCCGCATTTCCTCCCACAACACTTGGGCCCATTTTCCTATGTAGTCGCTGCGGAACGCCCGGGACTGCTCCCGCTCCAGTTCGAACAGTTCGTCGCTCCTGGCGGATTTTGCGGCATCCGTGAGCTGATCCGGCATCCGGTCCGCAACGGTGCCTTCCCGCCGGGAATACTTGAAAATATGCATCTCAAAAAAGCCCACCTGCTCCAGAAAAGTCCTGGACTGCTCAAATTCTTCCTCTGTCTCCCCGGGGAAGCCCACGATCACGTCCGTGGTGATGGCCACGCGTTTGAAAGCCTGCCGCAGATACCGGACTCCCTGTAAGTATTCCCCCGTGGTATAATGTCTATTCATCCGTTTCAGGGTTTCGTCACAGCCGCTCTGCAGGGACAGGTGAAAATGCGGGCAAAGCTTCGGCAGCGCCGCCAGGCGTTTTGCCACATCCTCCGTGATGATACGGGGTTCTAAAGAGCCCAGCCGGATGCGCTTCAGTCCCTCCACCCGGGCATGGATATGTTCCACCAGATCGATCAGGTAGCTCTCGCCCTGATAGGATTTTTTCCCCGCAAAATCAATGCCGTAGGAGCTGATATGAATGCCGGTGAGCACGATCTCCTGATAGCCGGACGCCACCAGTCCTTCGATCTCCCGGATGATGTCTTCCTCCCGTCTGCTCCGCACTCTGCCTCTGGCATAAGGGATGATGCAGTAGGTGCAAAACTGGTTGCAGCCGTCCTGGATCTTGATGTACGCGCGGGTGTGCTCCGCGGTGTGCTTTAACGTCATCTCCTCGTATTCGCAGGAATCCCGGTTGATGTCGGGGATCGTAGTGTCGCCCAGAGTTTTGCCCAAAGCGGGCGCTGCGGGTGTTTCGTCCGGCGCCCCGCCGCCTGCCGCGCTCTTCAGATACGCCTCCAGAATCTCCACAATATCTTTTTTCCGGTTATTTCCGATGGCCAGATCGATGCTGTCATCCTGCTCCACACCCTCTCTGTCGGTCTGGACATAGCAGCCCACGGCGACCACGACGGCATTCGGATTTTTCTGCTTCGCCCGATGCAGCATCTGCCTGCTCTTGCGGTCCGCAATGTTGGTCACGGTACAGGTATTTACAATATAAATGTCTGCGTATTGATCAAATGGCACAATTTGGTAGCCCTTTTCTTGTAACATTTGCATCATAACATCCAGCTCGTAGGAATTCACTTTACATCCCAGATTATGGAACGCTACGCTTTTCATGGAAGTTGCCATAGAAGTTGTCCTCTTTTTTGTACGCTTTTAGCCTTGACTTTTGCCTGCCGAAACTGTAATATGGTGCTTGAAGGTATGACAAATTTAAGGAGGTACTATCATGAAAACTGTTCAGATTTCATTAAATTCTATCGATAAGGTAAAAGCATTCGTAAACGACGTGACGAAGTTCGATTACGATTTCGATCTGGTATCCGGCAGATACGTCATCGACGCAAAGTCCATTATGGGTATCTTCAGCCTGGATCTGTCCAAGCCCATCGATCTGAATATTCACGCCGAGGACGGCATGGATGAGATCATGGAGAGCCTGAAGCCTTATCTGATTTAATTTTTCAGAACATAGGAATTTGTTTTTTCAAACGTCTCAGGGAAACCCCTGAGACGTTTTTATTTGCATGCATTTACATGCATTTTTACTCTACAATGATCAGTTCGTCTGTCTCCAGAGCGGTCTTCACCAGTTCATCGATCTTCTCGTCCAGATTGTGCTCATGCCTGCGGATGACGTTCACATTGGGCTTCGTCACCGGGTGCTTCGCCACAAAGA
>DFDT01000140.1 GCA_002368865.1 Lachnospiraceae bacterium UBA3821
CCGTATTTGAATACAATTCCTTTTGCGTTTTTCATGATATGTCGTCTCCTATTTTCTTTTACTATATCCAACTGGAATCCAACTCAAATGCCTTATGCCAACTCACAGGGGCAGGAAATCTTGCCGGTCACGGCGCTTGCCGCCGCCACCGCGGGGCTTGCCAGATAAATCTCAGAATCCACATGTCCCATACGGCCGACGAAGTTACGGTTGGTGGTGGAAACACAGCGCTCGCCCTCCGCCAGAATGCCCATGTAACCGCCAAGACACGGTCCGCAGGTCGGCGTGCTCACGATCGCGCCAGCCTGAATAAAGGTCTTCAGAAGTCCTTCCTCCATAGCCTGCATATAGATATTCTGGGTGGCAGGGATCACAATACAACGCATCCCCTTCGCCACATGACGCCCCTTCAGCACTTCAGCCGCAATGCGCAGATCGTCCAGACGACCGTTGGTACAGGAACCGATCACCACCTGGTCGATGTTGATGTCGTCCATCTCATGAATCTCATCGATGGTATGGGTATTCTCCGGCAGGTGCGGGAATGCCACCGTAGGACGCAGAGTACTGAGATCAATGGTATACACCGCGTCATACACTGCGTCTTCGTCCGCCTCGTAAATCTTGTATTCTTTCTTACTGTGCTCTTTCATATAGGCGATCGCCAGATCATCCACAGGGAAAATCCCGTTCTTTCCGCCGGCCTCGATCGCCATGTTCGCAATGGTAAAACGGTCGTCCATGGTCAGATCGGCAATGCCGTCCCCCACGAACTCCATAGACTTGTACAATGCGCCATCCACGCCGATCATGCCGATGATATGTAAGATCACATCTTTACCGCTGATCCATTTCGCTTTCTTTCCTGTCAGCACAAATTTGATCGCGGACGGAACCTTGAACCATGCCTTTCCGGTCGCCATGCCCGCAGCCATATCCGTGCTGCCCACGCCGGTGGAAAATGCGCCCAAAGCACCGTAGGTACAGGTATGAGAATCCGCGCCGATGATCACATCACCTGCCACCGTCAATCCCTGTTCTGGAAGCAATGCATGCTCGATGCCCATCTCACCCACTTCAAAATAATTGGTGATCTCATTCTTCTTCGCAAACTCGCGGACACATTTGCAGTGCTCCGCAGATTTGATATCCTTATTGGGTACAAAGTGATCCGGCACCAGCGCAATCTTGTCCTTGTCAAACACGCCGTCCACCTTCATTTTGTCCATTTCCTTGATTGCAACAGGGCTGGTGATGTCATTGCCAAGCACCAGATCCAGATTCGCCTCGATCAGCTGCCCTGCTTCCACACGCTCAAGTCCCGCAGCTGCCGCCAGAATCTTCTGTGTCATTGTCATACCCATGATTTCTTCCTCCATACAAAACATTTTCCTATGAAACGCTTAAAAAATATCATAACATAAAAAATAGGAATTTGAAACTGTTTTTCGGAGTGAATTTACATAAAATTTCTTAATCCTCTATTCTGCTTTCCAAATCAAAATAGAAAGATCTTTAAGACTTTCTATTTCCTCATCAACATTATCATCCGACCATTTCATTACCTTCATTAACTGCCTTGCTCCTTGCTCCGGGATATAATAGATTTCTCTGCACACCTGTTTTGTACGATTTCCGTTATCATCCTCAACAACCATGGTCAAAGCATCACCTGTTAAGCTAATGACCGGCCAGCCTGTTTCTATTCTATTACCTTTCAGTTCGGTATATGTCGTTGTAGTCATATACATGAAAAGAGTCTCTCCATCCGGTGTATAAATCCCGGAGCTTTTATAAAATTCTCGATTCGATCTTATAGCCTCGTCCGTAACATATAAACCGGTTTCCTCATAAGGAATATAATTTTCACGAACCACGATTCCATAAAATAGTCCTCCCGCAATCGCAGCAATACATACAGCCGTAACAATTGCAGTAATAAGGCGTTTCTTTCTAATTTTGTTTCTGATCTTCTTCAGCGTCTCTTTATCAGCCGAATGTTTCGCACTATCATCGGCTGCAGCAGGATTCTTCATCTTTTGAAAATAATCGGTGCACTCAGCACAGACAGCGATGTGTTCATCAACTACTTTTTTGCTATCGTCAGACAGCACATCATCCACATAAAGCGGAAGAAGATCTTTTACTACGTTACATGTTATATCAGCCATTATCCAATTCCTCCTTGATCATGATTCTGGCACGGTGATAAGTCACCCTTGCCCAACTCGTTGTTTTCTCAAATAGCTCAGCAATCTCCGAAAAAGATAGTTCTCCATAGGTACGGAGTGTAAAAACTTCTTTGTATGGTTCTTTGAGAGAATGCAGAATCTTATTGATTGCTTTTCTGTCAGTCTCCCTGACCATGTCGTCCTCCGGCGATAATGACAATTCACCATACTCCTCCGGCAGTTCCTCAAAACGGGATTGCTTCTTGAGATGATCATAATATAGATTTTTGGCGATCTGGCAAAGCCAAACCCTGATACTACAATCTCCCCTGAAAGATTCTATCTTTTTCATTGCCTTAAAGAAGGTCTCCTGTGTAATCTCTTCGGCCGTAAGAGGATCACGGGACAAGGATAAGATATACTTATAAACCACTGAAAAATATTCCTGGTACAGTTTTTCAATATCCACCTTTTCACCTCCTTCGTATATATGACTGCCGAATCCGTTAAACGTTACAGATCTTTTTTGCAAAAAAACAGCCCTTTATACAAGAGCTGCTTTTCCTGTTTGTTTGACGATTGATTTCAAAATTTACTTTTCTTGTATTCTCAGCTCTGCAGCACCTTCATCTGATAGAATCTGCCCTTCTTCTCCATCAGTTCCTCAAAGGTTCCGTACTCCACGCACCTGCCTGCGTCGATCACGGCAATCTTATCTGCATTTCGGATTGTGGAAAGTCTGTGTGCCACAATAAAGGTAGTACGGTTTTCGGTCAGTCTGTCCACCGCCTCCTGGATCAGCTTCTCGGAAATGCTGTCCAGCGCAGAAGTCGCCTCGTCCAGAATAATGACGCTAGGCTCCCGCACCAAAGCCCTGGCGATCGAGATACGCTGTCTCTGTCCGCCGGAAAGCTTGCCGCCGTGCTCGCCCACCTTTGTATCCAGACCATCAGGCAGGGAATCGATCAGATCCTTCAGGTTTGCTGCCTGAATGACCTCCTGCAGTTTCTCCTCGGTCACGCCTTCACAGCCATACAAGATATTCTCCCGGATCGTCCCCGAGAACAGGATCGATGTCTGCGGAACTACAGCCAGATGCTTTCTGTAACTGCGCAGATCGATCTCATTCAGATTCTGTCCATCGATCAATACCTCGCCGTCATGAGTCAGATAAAACCCGATCACCATATTCAGGATCGTGGTCTTGCCGGCGCCGGACTCTCCCACAAGCGCGATGGTTTCCCCCTTCTTTACCTCCAGATTCAACCCGTTCAGCGTAGCTCTGCCGCCTCCCTTATACTGGAATCTCACGTTGCGGAAAGAGTAATCTCCTGCAACATCCGCGATTTCCTTTTTGCCTTCATTGTCCTCAATATCCTCGGAAAGCAAAATCTCCCCGATGGATGTCACAGACTCCACACCCTTTGCGATAACGGGCACCAGTGTGATAATGGCGGAAAACTGATTCACAATGGTTGCAAAATAGTTCTGATATAACGCGATATCCCCTACCAGGATCTTGCCCTGCAATGCCAGATATCCCGTGAAGCCCAGACAGATCACCTGAAAGATCTGGAACACCGCCCAACCTACGGAGCCGAAAAGTGCCTGCACCAGATCCAGCTTGTATCCCTTCTCCGCCACCGTAAACAGCTGATCGCTCATTTTGGTGACCTCTTCCTCTTCCAGTGCATGCGCTCTGGTCACCGGGATCAGCTCCACCATCTCCATCACCCGGGCAGAGGTCTCTTCCATCTCTTTACGGAACTCCCTGTTGCGCCTTTTCATCACACCGCGGAAGGAAACCATGGTAAGCGCAGCGATCGGCGTGGTCACCAGGAAAAATAAAAATACCACCCAGCTCTTGGAGACCGTAACGACCAGAGCTACGATAATATTCATGGCAATATTCAGAATGTTGATAAACATCTGTGTGGAAAGACTCTCCACCGCCTCCACGTCACGGATGATCTTGGACTGCAGCTTGCCGGACTGCGTCTCCACATGGTAAGCGATGGAAAGCTGCTGGAGCTTGCGGATCAGCGCCTTACGCAATCCGGTCTCCGCATATCGTGTGGCCTGACTCTTATAATCCGTGTAAAGATAATTCATCGGCACATTCAACGCGATCAACCCGATCATCAATAACACATAGATCATGATATTACGCATCACATCCGCATTTCCTGTAGTCACATCATTGATGATATTGGCCATCACAATGGGCAATACCCAGACGCAGGCGTGCTTGATAAAGAAAAACAAGATTGCCAGGAAAAATTTATGATAATTTCCCTTATAAAGTGCCAGCAAAGTAAGGATCGGATGCCCTTCATGCCTGCGGTACATTTCCGTAAACCATATCTCCGGCTCGATCCCTTTGGGCGGACTCATCTTTTTTTCAAAAGACGTTTTTGCAGCAGTTTGCTTTTCGTTCTTTGTATTTTGGGCGATTGCTCCATTTTCCTCTTTACCCATTTGTCTGTCAGCTCCTATAGTCGTCTCTGTCTGCTTCGCAACTGAAATTGCAAAGCAATTTCGAATGAAACCGTTTACGGTCTGGTTTCATTCCATCATAACACATTTGCCCGGATTATGCCATGAAAAACATGCTGTTTTCCGTAAAAACCACCGATAATTTGTCCGGAATCCGACAACATAATATAGGTGGGAGATTGATAATTTTTGGCCAGAAACAAAAAACAGGGAATAGGAAACGTCCTATCCCCTGCTATTATCCCTTCGCGGATAATGGAACCTTCTCAACCTGTCGGTCGAGAAGTAGCGCCCGCTTCGCGGGCTTAGTTGTTGATGAGCTTGTCTTCTTCGTTGTTCCAGCTGTACAGCTTACGTACTTCCTCGCCGACCTTCTCTGAAGGATGCTCACTTGCAAGCTTTCTCATAGCCTTGAAGTGTACCTGCTTGCCTGCGGGAGACATCTCCAACAGGAACTCTTTTGCGAAGGTACCGTCCTGAATATCACTCAGGATCTTCTTCATGGTCTTCT
>DFDT01000038.1:0-7685 GCA_002368865.1 Lachnospiraceae bacterium UBA3821
CTCCATTTTACGAGATAGTTGTCTACCTGCTCGGCTAAGGGAGCACATCCTTTCAAGGCGATGATCCCCAGTGATCCTACAGGTATGGTTTCCAAATTGCGCTTTTCTTCACGGTTTGGCATGAAAAAATCCTCACTTTCTATTCACTCATGTATATTGGACAATTTTTTACGCATGCGGATGTCCGGACCGGACAGCTTGCAGAGCGTATAATTGCCTGTGATGCGGGAGAAAATCCGGTCGGAATATCGATCCCGCAACGCTTCCAGACTCAGGTTGGTAGAAATGACAGTGGCTTTATGACGCAGATGTCGTTCGTTCAGACAGTTAAACAACTGGGTGGAAACAAAAGAATTGGTCGATTCCGTTCCCAGATCATCAATGATGAGCAGATCGCAATCATAGATGTCGTTTTGCAGATCATAAAGCATCTGTTTCTCATTGTGGTCAAAGGTATAATGCGCCAATGTTTCAAAAAGGTCAATACTGCTGAAATAGATCACGTATTGTCCCGACTTGATCAGTTCATTGGCAATGCAGCCGGAAAGGAAACTTTTTCCGGTACCTACTGTACCATAAAAAAAGAGATTATGATAGTCCTGTACAAAATTTTGTACAAAATCTTTGCTGACCTGTGCGGCTTTTTTGAAGTGCTCTAAATCTTCTCCTTGATAATAGGTATAGGACAGTGTATCAAAGTTCTCCTGCGAGATTACTTCCCGAAGATGGGATTGTTCGTACAGGAGGGAGATTTCCTTCTGCTTAAGACATTTGCATTTTTCTTTTGGGGAACCCGAGTTGCCAATATAACCGGTGTCCTTACAGAAGGAACATTCATAGATCGGCTCCAGATAATCCTCCGGGAAACCCGCTTGCGTCAAAAGTGCTTTCTTTTTTTCGATATTATGTTCTGTATCTCCATGGATGGAGGCAAGAGCCGTGTCATCGCCGTTCAGTAAGCTTTGTAATCTGTTCAGAGAACTGCTTCTGAAAGAAGCTTCCAGTTCCCGATAGGCAGGAACTTTATGGTAGACCTCTTCCCGGCGCCTGTCCAGTTCCATGCGGTTATGATCTCTTGTCTGCTCATATTGCCGCATGATCTCCCTGTATTGCTGATCATTTAGTGCCATCTGTATCCCCCCTCAGCATCAATTGCTCAGCAATTGTTTTTCCAGTGCTTCAAAGTCATAGCTGTTCTGCGGGAACTGGTTAAACTTATTGTTGCCGGAGGAATTCCGATTTTCGCTGCCCGCCTGCTTGGAGGAGGCAGATTTGCCGGAAGTCTTCTTCTGCTGATAGAGTTCATCTATCTTGCGGATATCTGCCTTCTTCTGCACATTTTCCTGATGCCAGCTGTTTAAAATGCTTTCGGCATACTCCAGACGATGGCGATCCGTTGCCATTACGGTACGGTCGCAGGCTTCCAGGATGATATCCAGATCAAAGCCGTATTCGCCGGTCCAGCGGGTGATATATTCCGCTTCTTTATTGGTAGGAGCGTTTGTCTTGCCCAGTGCATTCATGATCGCATAGACGTTTTTGTCATATTTTTTGGAAAAACGTTTTGCCTGCGCAGGTGTGGTGACATTGTTTTCTGCCCAGTTAAGCGCTACGCGCTCTATATACTTGAAGTCTTTCTTATCCCGCTCTACACAGTAGGCGATCAGATAGTCGATGAGATCCACCGAAAACTGTAATACGTCCGTGAGAAACAGCAGAGATTTCATCTCAGCGGGGGTCAGGGGACGACCGATATAGGATTCCGCAATAAACATGATCTGGGCGGTCTCCTCCCGGTTTTTGAACTCGCGGACATCGCCTGCCGAATAAACGGGCTTTTCGTAAACCGGCTTTTCATAAGCAGGTTTTTCGTAGGCCGGTTTCTCATAGACCGGTTCCGGGGAAACGTTTTCGGAAGGCTCCATGAACATCGCCAGAGACTGGGAAGTGGAGCTCTCGATCTTGCGTTCCGCAACATATTCCGTATCCAGGTCACGGAAATGAATGCCGACAGGGATCCCCCCGGCATCATAATCCAGAGTCAGAAGCTTCTGCTTCTCCCAATATTTTAATGCGCGGATGATCTCGCGCTCCGTGTGATTGAACTTGTCCGCCAGATCGGACACACTGGTAGCCTGATTGGCACCCAGCATGCGCAAAAGGTACAGATATACTTTTAACTGGACGTCATTTGCGCTCCCCATAAATTCATCTATAAAACGGTTGTTCACCGGTGTGGTATTATTCCTGCTGTCTTTATAAATCGTCAAGCGTGCCATAGTTGTCAAACCTTCCCTCATCCTTCTTTTATCGAAGTATTTTAGAGTATAGCACAGGAGTTTTGAAAAGGAAATAGGCAAATTTACGAAAGCCTGACCTACGGCAAAGTCTCATTAAAATGTGGATAACGTGGATAATGTGGATAAAAATGATTGGGGACGGAATCGGAATTGAAATATAAGGGAAATCCATTTTGACAAATATCCACATTTTGGAACAAAATATCCACAGAAGACAAATTGATAAAATTCGTCAATTCTGTGGATATGGTGGAAAATTAAATCCCGAGCAGATTTTCTCCGATTTTATGGACATCCCCCGCGCCCATAGTTATCAACAGGTCATCCTTTGTGCAATTTTCCAGAAGAAAATTTTCAATCTCGTCAAAGGTAGGATAGTAGTAGCAGGTTCCGCCGGCAGCCCGGATCTTCTCCTGTAACGTGCGGGAGCTGATCCCCAGGTTGTCGGTCTCCCTGGCCGCATAAATATCTGCTAACACCACTTTGTCTGCCAGACACAGCGCCTTGGCAAAATCGTCCATAAATGCCTTGGTGCGGGTGTAGGTATGGGGCTGGAACACACACCAGAGAGTCTTGTGGGGATAATTCTGCGCCGCCTTCAGCGTGGCTGTGATCTCTGTGGGATGGTGTGCGTAGTCGTCAATGATGTTGACTCCGCCGATGGTTCCCTTGTATTCAAACCGTCTGTCCGTTCCGGTAAAGGATTTCAAAGCTTTCACGCTGATCTTGCTGTCCATGTGTAAAAAGTCTCCCAGAGCCAGTGCAGCCAACGCATTGCCGACGTTGTGATCACCGGATACGCTCAGTGAGATCTGACGGGCGGCTATATCATTGCCTCCTGTCGTCACGATATCTGTGTGGGCGGTAAACTGCGGATGCCCGAAAGCGTCATGGGAAATGTCGGAAGGGTAGTAGTCCGCTCCGGTATCGCTCATGGAATAAGTGACCACCTTGCAGGGAAGGCCGTCTGCTATTTCTTTGTAATCAGGAATGTCTGCGTTGATAATCAGGCAGCCGTCGGCCGGCAGCAGCTCGGCGAATTTTCGAAAAGAGTGCCGGATATCTGCCAGATCTTTGAAGAAGTCCAAGTGGTCTTCTTCTATATTAAGGATGATTCCCACAGTCGGAAAGAAGCTTAAAAAGCTGTTGGTGTACTCGCAGGCTTCCGTCACAAAGTATTTGGAGCCGCCGACCCTGATATTGCCGCCGATGGGCTTATAAATACCGCCCACGGAGATGGTGGGGTCCGTGCCTGCCTGTAACAGGATCTCGCTGATCATAGAGGTTGTGGTCGTCTTGCCGTGGGTACCGCTGATGGCAATGGAAGTGCCGTAATTCTTCATGAGCTGCCCCAGAAGCTCTGCACGGGTCAGATGCGGAAGTCCCTGCTCCATGGTGGCGATATATTCCGGATTATCCTTGCGGATCGCACTGGTAAATACCACGCAGTCGATATCGGGAGTGATATTTCCGGCTCTTTGGCCGTAGAAAACCTTGATCCCCTTATGCTCCAACCCTTCCGTCAGCGGGCTTTTTTGTCTGTCGGACCCGGAGACCTCAAAACCGGCATCTGCAAGTATCTCGGCGAGACCGCTCATGCTGATGCCTCCGATTCCCACAAAATATACATGACAGGGGTGCAAAAAATCAATTTTATACATAGCAGTGGTATATCCTTTCCTATGTCTCTTGCGCAAACAACAGAAATAGTGATGCCGCGCCTATTACATTATATACATTTCCGGTGAAAAAAACAAATACAAAGTAAAATATGTGGAAATATGTTTTGGGTCGAATTATAATGGATATAATGTATTTTATATTTGAATCAGGAAAATATGAGGAGAAAGTTTTATATGAAAAAGAGTAAGTGGTCCAGACTGCTGACAGCCTTGCTTTCATGCATTGTTATAGGAAGTGTATTTTTGTATTGTTACAGACAGGCACCTTTCATGATGACCAATGACAATTTTTATCTGAAGTCTATCGTGTCGGGGGAAATGACGGGGGCTCCGGAGTTCAGAATGTATTATATGGGGATTGTTTTTGGCGGTGTGGTCAGCATGCTTTATAAACTATTTCCGGGAGTTGCCTGGTATGGAGCAGCTATGACGGTTTCGCTGGCAGCGGTATTTTCGTATCTCCTGTACAGGATCCTGGATGCGTGTGATTCGCTGATATCTAAGGCATTGATGGCTCTTTTCACAGCTTTTTTCATATATGGTTTTTTCACACAGCATATTGTGAAGTCAGAGTTTACTACAATTACGGGGATCGTGGGGTGTGCATCCCTCCTGGCTTTGTATCTACTGGAAGAGAGGACGGAACGCAGGTTATATTGGCGGGCTATCGTGCCGGTTGTTTTGTTTGCTGTTTGGTCTGTAAATATGCGGGATAAAGCCTTTTACATGCTTTTGCCCTTTATCGGAATGATCTTTCTGGGCAAACTGCAGGATGTATATGATGCAAAACAGAAGGATGGGTGGAGAAACCTGGTGCTGGCAGGGATGTCATTGGCGGTTGCCATAGCACTGTGTTACACAGGTACGATGATTGCTTACAGAAATGATGCGTGGAAAGAATTCAGAGCCTATACAGATGCATCTGAGCTAGTATTTGATTATTATGGGGTTCCGGATTACGAAGAGCACCGCACAATTTATGATGAATTGGGAATCACAAAGTCTTCTTATGAGGCGATAACTGCACATTACAATATCCTGCTGGATCCTGCGATCAATAGATACAGTATGGAAAGGCTTGCGGATGTGGGAGAAAGAGAGAAGGCTTCCAAAGAAACGCTCATCCAACAGACTGGGAGAATTGCAAAACGTTTTGTGGAGCGTAATTTTACCTCTTATACAGAAAGACCGATCAATATTCTGGTCTATCTGCTTTATTTATGCCTGGTGCCGGCTGCACTGATCCTGCGGAAGAAAAAAGCGGTGCGGGATATTGTTTTTGTGGTTGTTGCCAGAATGTTTTTATGGATATACCTGATCGATCGGGGCAGATTTCCTGCACGGGTGACGCAGATCATTTATGTGGCAGAGGTTTTTCTGCTGGTAGGAATTGTCATTAAACATGAACTGTGGAAGGTGTTTATGGTAAAACGGGGCGAGCATCGTTTGCCGGCTGGTATGGCGGCCGGTATCCTGATCTTGTGTCTGGCCTGCATCCGATTCGGGGTTCCGGTGGCGAAGGCGCATATGTCTGAAGCAAGAAGTTGGTATGAATTCAGTGAAAGTTACAGGGAACTCCAGGATTATCTGACTGTAAACAATGATAAATTTTACTATTTTGATATGTCGCATCTTTATTTTGAGGAGGAAGTATTTCAGAAACCCCGTATGGTTTATGATATGGCAACAGGTAAGCAGGTACCGGCAAGGAACAATTATCTCTATATGGGCAGCTGGATGCCGCACAGTCCCTGGTATGACACAGTCTTTGCGGATTTAGGGATCACGGATGTCGGAGAAGCGCTTATTTCCCATGAAAATGTCTATCTGCTTTATCAGGAGGTAGATTTTGATTCGTGGGATTTTCTGGAGCGATACTATGAGGAGCACTATCCCGGCAGTTTCCTGCGGGTTGTAGATGAATTTACGGCGTCCAACGGGACCAAATATGATGTGATCAAAGGGTTTCGGAATTGACGCCACAGCGTTTTGTGAAAAATAGTACACTATAAATTGTGTTATACCGACAAAAATAGTAAAAATGCGTCAAGATATTGGTGGACAAATTCGAAAATATGTGAAAAATATCTATATTAAACGCAAAAAATCAAAAAATTTTTGGTAATTTATATTCACTTCCTGCATAATCTGTGCTATAATGCTTGTATCATAAAAATTGCTGGAAGGCTAGAAGAGGTGATGACATGATCAAGAAAGAGATGATAGCCATGCTATTGGCTGGTGGACAGGGCAGCCGTCTGGGCGTCCTGACATCGAAAGTGGCAAAGCCTGCCGTGGCATTCGGAGGCAAATACCGCATTATTGATTTTCCTCTTTCCAATTGTATCAATTCGAACGTGGACACAGTAGGTGTGCTTACCCAGTATCAGCCCCTGCGTTTGAACACTCATATCGGCATTGGTATTCCTTGGGATCTGGATCGTAACATCGGAGGCGTAACTGTGCTGCCGCCCTATGAGAAGAGCACGAACAGCGAGTGGTATACAGGTACGGCAAATGCCATTTATCAGAACTTGGAGTATATGGAGAGCTTTAATCCGGATTATGTGCTGATCCTTTCCGGTGACCATATCTACAAGATGGACTATGAAGTGATGCTGGATTTCCACAAAAAGAACGGCGCGGATGTGACGATTGCAGTTATGCCTGTTCCTATGGAAGAAGCAAGTCGTTTCGGAATCATGATCGCGGATGAAAACAAGCGGATCACTGAGTTTGAAGAGAAACCGGAACATCCCAGAAGCAATCTGGCCAGCATGGGTATCTACATATTTAACTGGAAGACTCTGCGGGATGCCCTTGTTGCAATGGCAGATCAGCCCGCACTGGATTTTGGTAAGCATGTGATCCCTTATTGCCATGATAAGGGTTCACCTTTGTATGCTTATGAATTTACGGGTTATTGGAAGGATGTCGGAACATTGAACTCCTACTGGGAGGCAAATATGGAGCTGATCGATATTGTGCCGGAGTTCAATCTGTATGAAGAATATTGGAAGATCTACACAAAGAGCGAGATACAGCCTCCTCAGTACTTCTCAGCAGAAAGCAAGATCGAGCGCAGTATCGTAGGTGAAGGAACCAATATTTACGGCGAAGTTTACAATTCTGTGATCGGATGCGGTGTGACCATCGGCAAGGGCACCGTCGTACGTGACTCTATCATTATGAATGAGACGGAGATCGGAGATAACTGTGAATTGAACAAGGCCATCGTAGCTGAAAACGTAACCATTGGTGATGATGTCGTATTGGGAACGGGAGAAGAGGTCGAGAATGACACGGCGCCTCATATTTACAATCACGGCATTGTAACGATCGGTGAGAAGAGTGTGATCCCTGATGGTATCTCAGTGGGTAAGAACTCTGTGATCTCCGGTGTGACTGTCAAATCGGATTACACAGATTCCGCTCTTGCCAGCGGCAAAACTTTGATTAAGGCAGGTGAATAAACAGTGAGAGCAATCGGAATTATTTTAGCAGGTGGTAACAATCACAGAATGAAGGAGTTGTCTCAGAAGCGTGCAGTCTGTGCAATGCCTATTGCAGGTAGTTACAGAAGTATCGACTTCACATTGAGCAACATGTCTAATTCCCATATTCAGAAGGTTGCGGTATTTACACAATACAATGCAAGAAGCCTTAATGAGCACCTGAATTCCTCCAAATGGTGGGATTTCGG
>DFDT01000038.1:7761-17602 GCA_002368865.1 Lachnospiraceae bacterium UBA3821
GGCTTGTATGTATTTACCCCCGCTGTGACTGCGGACAACAGCAACTGGTATCGCGGAACAGCAGATGCGATCTATCAGAATCTGAACTTCTTAAAGAGCAGCCATGAGCCGTATGTGGTGATCTCCTCCGGTGACTGTGTGTACAAACTGGATTTTGGTAAGGTTTTGGAGTATCACATTGACAAGAAGGCAGATATCACTGTGGTTTGCCGTGATATGGAGCCGGATGCTAATATCGAGCGTTACGGCACGGTGGTTCTGAACGAGGATAACCGTATTGAGGAGTTTGAGGAGAAGCCGATCCAGGCCAAGACCAACACGATTTCCTGCGGTATCTATGTGATCCGCAGACGTCTTTTGATCGAGATGATCGAGAAGTGCGCGGAGGAAGATCGCTATGATTTCGTGCGTGATATTCTGATCCGTTATAAGGATCTGAAGCATATCTACGGATATAAGATTCAGAACTACTGGAGAAACATTGCGTCCATCGAGGATTACTACGGAACCAATATGGATTTCCTCAAAGCGGATGTTCGCGATTACTTCTTCAAACAGTATCCTGACATTTATTCCAAGGTAGATGATCAGGCACCTGCAAAATACAATGTAGGCGCAAGCATTAAGAACAGCCTGATCTCCAGCGGTTGTATCGTTAACGGTACCGTGGAGAACTCCGTTGTTTTTAAAGAGAGTTATATCGGTAATAACTGCGTCATCAAGAATTCCATTATCTTGAATGATGTATATATTGCGGATAATTCTTACATTGAAAACTGCATTGTGGAGAGTCATAGTACGATCCGTGCGGACTCCCGGTTTGTAGGGGAGGACGGAATCAAAATTGTTGTGGAGCGCAACGAGCGCTATGTATTATAAAACACAACGAAAACACCCGGCTTAGGAAGCCGCTATTACAGTAAGGGGGAGGAACGTATGCGAATCACTGATGTGCGCGTTCGAAAAATCAGCAAAGAGGGCAAGATGAAAGCTGTCGTGTCCATTACTTTGGACGATGAGTTTGTAGTACATGACATTAAAGTAATTGAGGGCGAAAAGGGATTATTCATCGCTATGCCCAGCAAGAAAGCATCAGACGGGGAGTATCGGGATATAGCACATCCCATCAATTCCGGCACCAGAGATTATATTCAGAAGGAGATTCTGGACGCCTATGATAAGGCGAAGGATGAGCCGGAGGAGCAGGTATAAGGCTGAAAAGCCGGTATAGCATACAATTGAATAGTTCTACATAAGATCGGGGCCGCTTTCTTCGGGGGGAGAAAGCGGTCTCATGTTTTGCTTGTTTTTTAGAGGAAAAGATGCGAAAATATTACCATAATCAGAAAGGAAACAGTATTCATGTATATCATTGTGGGTTTGGGGAATCCCGGCAAAGAATATCAGAACACCCGGCACAATATCGGGTTTGATGTAATAGACAGATTGGCAGAGGAGGAGCACATTTCCGTGCTGGAGAAGAAGCATAAAGCAATCATCGGGAAGGGTGTTGTCGCCGGAGTGAAATGTATTCTGGCAAAGCCTGTAACCTATATGAACCTGAGCGGAGAGAGCGTGCGGGAACTGATCGATTATTATAAGGTGGACGAGGAGACGGAGCTGATCGTGATTTCGGATGATATCAGTCTGGATGTGGGATCGATCCGTGTGCGAAAAAAAGGCAGCGCAGGCGGGCACAATGGGCTGAAGAGTATTATTGGACATTTGGGACATGATACGTTTATGCGGGTAAAAATGGGTGTAGGTGAAAAACCGAAGGGCTGGGATCTGGCGGATTATGTATTGGGTCACTTTTCCGCACCGGAACGCGAAGTGATGGACGAAGCCTGTGGGCGTGCAACAGAGGCCATCCGGACCATGGTGAGCGGCGACCCGGACGGAGCCATGAACCGATTCAATGTGAAAAACAGCAGCGGAAATAAGAAGGAGGCATAAGATGCAGGCATTGCTTGCGCCCTTGCGGGAACTGGCGGAATATGAGACTATACGGCAGAATATTCAGAAAAAGAGCGGCAGCGTGTTGGCGCTCTCCGGCTGTGTGGACTCCCAAAAACTGCATATGATCTATGGACTGGGCGATGGAAAACGGTGTAGAGTGATCATCACTTTTAATGACCTGAAAGCAAAGGAATTATATGAGGAGTACAAGTTTTATGACAGAAATGTCACTCTGTACCCGGCTAAGGATCTGATCTTCTTTCAGGCGGATATTCACGGAAATCAGCTGACCAGAGAACGCATTATTACTTTGCGCAGATTGGTGGAGAAAAAATCGGTGACGGTGATCACCACGTTTGCTGCACTGATGACGCCTCAGGTACTCTGGGATAATGACAAAGATGTCATATCTATCGAACGAGGGGGAATTTTGCAGGAAAATCGACTGTGCGAACAGCTTGTCAGCATGGGGTATGAGAAGTGCTACCAGGTGGAATCACCGGGACAGTTCTCTGTTCGCGGCGGTATCGTGGATGTATTTGATCTGACAGAGGAGAATCCGTACCGGATTGAACTGTGGGGGGATGAGGTGGATTCCATCCGCAGCTTTGACATTTTAAGCCAGAGATCCATTGAAAAGCTGGAGAGCATCCGGATCTATCCGGCCACGGAGTTTGTACTGTCCAAAGAACAGATCCGACAGGGATTGGAGCGGATCGAAAGAGAGGCGAAAGACCAGGAGCAGCGTTTCCGGGATGCGCATGATCCGGAGGCGGCGCATCGCATTGCCGTGCAGGTGAAAGAACTGAGGGAACAGCTGACGGAGTTCCAGGATAAGGTGAATCTGGAGAGTTACGTGCGGTATTTTTATCAGGATACCGTGACGCTGCCGGAGCTTTTGCGACAGATGGGCAGCGAGCCGGTTTTTTTTATCGATGAGCCTGCCAGAGTGAAGGAACAGGCGGATGCAGTGGAGTTTGAGTTCAGCCAGAGCATGGAGCAGCGGATGCTGAAAGGATATATCCTGCCGGGACAGATGGATCTTCTTTATACCGGCGAACAAGTTGCTGCGGAACTGGCGAAAAGCACGGTGATCACGCTGTCCATGCTGGATTGGCAGTCCGGCTATTTCAAGACAAGACAAAAATTTGACATAAATGTCAGAAATGTTGCGCCGTACAATAACAGTTTCGAGGCGCTTGTAAAAGATCTGGAGAAGTTTCACAAAAAGGGATATCGGGTGTTGCTGCTGTCGGGCTCCCGAACCAGGGCGGAACGTCTGGCGAAGGATCTGCGGGAGAATGATCTGATCGCGGTCTATACACAGGACCCGATGCGGGAGGTTCAGCCCGGGGAGATCGTCACCTGTTACGGGCATGTCAGCAAGGGGTTTGAGTACCCTATGTTAAAGTTTGTCGTCTTATCGGAGACGGATATTTTCGGCGCGGAGAAAAAGAAGAAAAAGAAGCGCAGTCAGTATCAGGGACAGAAGATCAATGATTTTAATGAACTGAAGGTTGGGGATTATGTGGTGCATGAATCCCACGGGCTTGGTATCTACCAGGGGATTGAGAAGGTGGAGATGGAGCATGTGGTGAAAGACTACATCAAGATCTCTTACAGGGACGGAGGCAATCTCTATGTGCTCGCCACCGGGCTTGATGTGATCCAGAAGTATGCTTCCGCGGACGCCGCGAAAAAGCCGAAGCTGAATAAGCTGGGAAGCAAAGAATGGGAACATACCAAGACCAAAGTCCGCACTGCGGTTGCGGAAGTGGCAAAAGATCTGGTGGAACTATACGCGGTCAGGCAGCAGGCGGAAGGGTATCAGTACGGAAAGGATACGGTCTGGCAGCGGGAGTTTGAGGAAATGTTTCCCTTTGAGGAGACGGAGGATCAGCTGGCGGCCATCGCGGATACAAAGGCGGATATGGAGAGCCACAAGATCATGGACCGCCTGATCTGCGGAGATGTGGGATACGGTAAGACGGAGATCGCTATCAGAGCAGCGTTTAAGGCGGTGCAGGAGGGCAGGCAGGTGGTGTATCTGGCGCCCACCACTATTCTGGCAGGACAACACTACAATACCTTTGTCCAGCGACTGAAAGACTTTCCGGTGCGGGTCGATCTGCTCAGCCGTTTTCGCAGCGCTTCCGAACAGAAGAAGACGGTGGAGGATATCCGAAAAGGACAGGTGGATATTGTTATTGGTACGCATCGTGTGCTTTCTGCGGATGTACAGTTCAAAGATCTGGGACTTCTGATCGTGGATGAGGAGCAGCGTTTCGGCGTGGCGCACAAGGAGAAGATTAAGAAGTTGAAGGAAAACGTGGATGTGTTGACTTTGACAGCAACGCCGATCCCGCGGACACTGCATATGAGCCTGATCGGTATCCGGGATATGAGTGTGCTGGAGGAGGCGCCGGGAGAGCGACATCCAATTCAGACGTTTGTCTGTGAATACAATGAAGAACTGGTGCGGGAGGCAATCACCAGGGAGCTTGCCAGAAATGGGCAGGTGTATTATGTATACAATCGAGTGAACAATATCGCAGATATCACGGCACAGATCGCAAAACTGGTTCCAGATGCGACGGTGGCCTTTGCCCACGGGCAGATGAAAGAACAGGAACTGGAGCACATCATGTATGACTTTGTGAACGGAGAGATCGATGTGCTGGTGACCACCACCATCATTGAGACCGGTCTGGATATACCGAATGTGAATACCATGATCATCCATGATTCGGACAATCTGGGCCTTTCTCAGCTGTATCAGCTCAGGGGCCGTGTGGGACGCTCCAGCAGAAATGCGTATGCGTTCCTCATGTATAAGCGGGACAAAATGCTGAAGGAAGTGGCGGAAAAACGCCTGGAAGCAATCAGAGAGTTTACGGATCTGGGCAGCGGCTTTAAGATCGCCATGCGGGATCTGGAGATCCGCGGCGCCGGGAATCTGCTGGGTATGCGCCAGCATGGGCACATGGAGGCCGTGGGATATGATCTGTACTGCAAAATGCTGAATGAAGCGGTACAGAAGCTGAAGGGACAGGATGCCAATGATACGGATTCTTTCACCACCACCATCGATCTGGATGTGGATGCGTTTATCCCCGGCACATATATTGTCAATGAGGTGCAGAAGCTGGATATCTACAAGCGGATCACAGGGATTGAAAACGAGAAGGAGCGGGATGACATGAAGGACGAACTCCTAGATCGCTTCGGCGCGGTGCCGAAGTCCGTGGAAAATCTGTTGGATATCGCATTGATCCGGGTGGCAGCACACAGGCTGTACTTGACAGAGATCAAGGGGAAAAATGAGCGGATCACCTTCACGTTTAAGCCGGACGCCAACATAGATCCGACGGGAATCCCCATACTCCTGCAGAAGGTGGGAAAAGATATGAGCTTTACCGCGTACGGCAATCCGTATCTGACCTACAAGTATAAAAAGACGGGACTGGTGGAAACGGACGCGGAGCTTCTGTTGGGCAAAACCAAGGAGATATTGGCGGTCATGAAACAACTGTTATAAGGGAGAATTATTGTACTCAAAATCTGATATCTTTTATTCAACACAAGAGATTGCGTGGAAGAACAGGAGGTATCAGAGGATGAAAGGATATATTACATCGAGCGGGTATATGGGATTTGTGGAGAACAGATATATACTCTTTGTGAGTGAGGAGGAATATGAGGAATATCTGGAGGGCAGATAACCTGAAGCGGGCGGCTGTGCAGCTGCGACAAGACATCAGAAGCATCCGGCTGCCGTTGGCGGTTTTGCTGATTTACATGATTATCACGCAATCCGTCTTTGGCACGGTCTGTCCCTGGGCCATACTGACACATCTTCCGTGTCCGGCCTGCGGACTGACCAGAGCGGCGCTTTGTGTGGCTGCGCTGCATTTTAGGGAGGCGTTTCGATGGAATGCCATGATCGGATTATGGCTGCCTTATTTATTGTATCTTGCAGTGGAGAGATATGTTCTGGCGGGAAAACCGCGGATGGCGCTCGCGATTGCGACGGTGATCGGGAGCGTGACCTTTGTTTATTTTGGATTCCGCCTCTGGAAAGGAACGATTCCGCAGGATATTTTACCGCTCAGACTTTACAGTTTCCCGACAATATGGTAGCATAAAAGCGCAAAGTGCAGTGAAAACTGCAAAACGGTACGATCAATACAAATACATAGTGCAAAGGAGAAAAAACATGGACAATTATCAGATGCAGAACAACCCGCAGAATAGCGCACAGCCCAACGGTTATCAGCCCAATGGTTATCAGCCCAATGGCTACCAGCCTTCCGCTCCGCAGCAGCCGGTGATCCCGGAGGAGTATCGTCCGATCAGTATGTGGGGATACTTTGGCTATCAGCTTTTGTTTGCAATTCCCTGTATCGGATTTATCATTATGATCGTTTTTGCGCTGGGCGGAACCAAGAATATCAATCTGAAAAATTTTGCAAGATCCTTTTTCTGCTGGATGGTCATCTGGCTTATCCTGGTGATCATCATTGCGGTGCTGGGCGGCGCTTCCGGATTGTTTGCGGCGATGGCACAGTATAGCGGATACTAATCCGCGGATATTGATCCGGACTGATCGGCTCTGATTTGCATAATTCGGTATTATTTCCACATAATAACTGTAAATCCTGACGGCTCAGAGCGGGATGGAACAGAATGACAGAGAACATGGAGGAAATAAACGGATGAAAGCAACAGGAATTGTACGAAGAATAGATGATCTGGGGCGCGTTGTGATCCCCAAGGAAATTCGGCGCACATTACACATCAGGGAATCGGATCCCCTTGAGATCTATACGGACAGAGAGGGGCAGATTATTTTAAAAAAATATTCTCCGATCGGTGAGATGACAACTTTTGCACGTCAGTATGCGGAAAGCCTTGCACAGGTGTCCGGGCATGCGGCCGTGATCGCGGACAGGGATCAGTTTATTGCCGCCGCGGGCGGTTATAAGCAGCTGGTCAATAAATCTGTCAGCAAGCAGCTGGAGGAAAAGGTGAATAACCGGGAGACCCTTCTGGCGGCCCGGGGAGACCGCAATTTTATCCCGGTCTGCGAGGACGGCGGAAACGACTATCAGCATCAGGCCATAGCGCCCATTATCTGTGCCGGTGACATCATAGGAAGTGTGGTGCTGCTGGACAATGATAATCGGGGAAAGATGGGGGAGGTTGAACAGAAACTGATCCTGTCGGCGGCTGGCTTTTTGGGGAGACAGATGGAGCAATAAAAAAGTGCCAATGGCACTTTTTTTATTGTCTTTATAGCTATTTCTCCCGAATGATCGCGTCGGCCTCCGCTAACGAGATGACAGCCTCCACGGGTTCGTCGTTCCGCTGCGGTTTGGACCATACGATGCGGTTTCGTCCGGCTTCTTTTCCTTCATACAGGAATTCGTCGGCCGACCGGATCAGAGCGTTAATATCTGTGGTATCCCCGGCTGCAAGTCCGATGGTCATGGTTACCATGATGATAATGCCGTCATAGGCGCTTTCCATACGTCTGAGATCACTGCACATATTTTCCAAAACCTGATGCGCTTCCCAGACATCGGAATGGTCGAAAACGAGAAGGAATTCCTCGCCGCCCCAACGGGCTACAAATCCGTAGGGGCGCATATGCTCCCGCAGTGTGTCGGCAACATTCTTCAGGATCAGGTCGCCGGCGTCGTGCCCGTAGGTGTCATTTACCTTTTTAAAGTAATCAATATCACCGATGGCGATGGAGAAAGGAGTGCCGTCGGTTTCATATTTGCGTATGATCTGTTTCAGTCTGCGGTCGGCGGCGCGTCGGTTGGACAATCCTGTCAGAGCATCCTGCTCGATCATGTTTCGCAGGGAACTTTGCATGGAAAGCGCTGAGCGTCCGATGTCGCCGAATTCATCTCTTCGCTTGGAGACGGAAGGCTCCAGTTCCGCGGTCAGATTGCCGGTTGACACATCCAGAAGAAAATTTCGGATGTGGAGCAGAATGCCAGCCACGCGCTTGGTATATACAAACAAAAAGGCGGAGATAATACCCATCGCCGCAATGGTGACGATGATAAAGGGATACAGGGACTTCAGGATCTCCGTGTCCACCTGCCCGCTGGGTTTGGCTACACAGATCATACCGATCGTGCGTCCGTCGGAATTTTTTAAAGGCATATAATAAGCAAAATAACGTATACCATTGATAAGTGCGCTTGGGGCGAACAGGACTCCGCCGTTTTGCAATACCTGCGAAACGGCAGCCTCCGATGCACCGATGCCCACAAAGCGTGTGCCGGTGGCGGTGTTGTAGGTGGTGGTGAGGATGCTGGTATCCTGATAAAAGATCGTGATCTCCAGGTCTGTCTGGGATTTCAGGCCGTCCAGCAGATCATAGGCCCGGGTGATATCGGTCTCCCCTTTATATAACTGCAGAGCATTGTCACCCACCAGAGAATAGTCGCCAGGATATGCGGCATCCATCAAACTTTCCACGCTGCAGGCAACATAGTGCAATTCCTGGGTGATCTCCCTATACATCGTCCTGGTAAAACAATAATAACACAGCAAAATGGAGATAAAGCCGAAAACCAATAGCGGTACGATATTGATGATCTGCAAAGTCTGTCCGACTTTTCCTTTTCCTTTGGGCTTCATGATGCACCTCCTCCGTACAATTATATGATATACTTTTATGCGCAGAAATGCAAGGAAGGGAAACAATTTTGCGGTTGTTGTTTCTATAGTTGATTTTTTTTGAGTAATTTGTTATAATATAAAACAAGCAAAGCTTTGTTTCACCAGGTAAAGTGAAAGCGGACAAAGCTTTTTTCTGGTCTGATGAAAGCAAAAATGGATTTTTGAGCAAAAAGGATTTTGCTTGTGATCTGCGACAAAAGGAGGTGTAGTCTATGACATATGAAGAGATTGTTCAATGCGTGAGAACCGCATATGAAAATGCCGATGCGCGAGAGATATACGAGCATATCGCCATTCAGGTGAATGTTACGGGAGAAGGAGAAGGTGCATTTTATATTGAGGTTGCCGGACGTGCAGTTTGTGTGGAGCCTTATGATTATTATGACAGAGATGGTCTGATGACGATTTCCTCCGATACGATCGTAGAGATAGCCAAGGGTGAGCTGACATTTGAGCAGGCATTGGAAAAGGGTCTGCTGCGGCTGGAGGGCAATATGGATAAGTTCCGCAAGGTTGCAAAAATCAAGCCGGAGGTTCCTCATAAAAAGCGTGCAGCCAAGGCAGAAACCAAGAAGGCGGAGCCCAAGAAAGCAGAAGTAAAGGCGGAGCCCAAGACGGAAGTGAAGGCGGAGCCCAAGAAAACAGAGGCAAAGCCGGAAGCAAAGGTAAAACCGAAGGCAGCTCCGTAAGTTTGGACTTGACAAAGAGGGAAAACACGTACTATAATTCCCATCAGATTATCATATGAAATGCGTGGAAGGAGAGAGTAGCCGCCACTCAAAAGGCAAAGCGAACCGGTGATGGTGAGAGACCGGTGCGAGTAGAGAGCGGACGAAGATCACTCCGGAGCAGGCGGCGCGAAGATGGATTTCAGTAGCGTTGAACGGCGGTCCGCCGTTATCGGACACCATATCACTCCCGTAGAATTCAGAATGGGAAGTATGTTGTTGTAAGAGGTGGTAGAGCTTCGTCCTGTTACAGGGCGGAGCTTTTTCTGTTTTGCGGTTTATTTTGGAAAGGAGACTGAGATGTACAAGCAGGTAGACAAGAATCTGAATTTTGTGGAACGTGAGAAAGCGGTGGAGAAATTCTGGACGGACAACGACATTTTCCGGAAGAGTATCGATACCCGCAAGGAGGGACCGACCTATACGTTTTATGACGGACCGCCTACGGCAAACGG
>DFDT01000047.1 GCA_002368865.1 Lachnospiraceae bacterium UBA3821
CCAACTATTATTGACAATTTCAAATCTATACAAACAGGGAGGATAAAAAATGAAATGTAAAATGGTAACAGCAATACTTTGTTTAAGCATGACCTTTTCTTGTGCAGCTTGCAATAATTCACAACAGGCTTCAAATAATTCTGTAGAAACACAGGAAAGCACAGAAATAGTTGAGGCTACTGAAAGCACGGAAACAGCAGAAACAAAGGCATCCGCGGAAACCAAGGAAAGTGTAGCGGAATCATCTGAAACAAAAGAAAGCACAGCGGAATCATCTGCGACAGCGGAAACCCAAGAGAGTTTAGCGGAATCGACAGAAACAGTTGAATCTTCGACACAAGTTGAAACCACTGAATCAGAGGCAAAGACTGAAGAATCAAAGGTTGCAGAGGAAAAGAAACAGGAGGAACAACAGACAACACAACCTGCACAGCAGTCCACATCAACATCAAAAGTTGACATGGAACACGTGGTCTGGTGTCTTGAAAATGACCCGAGTCAGCTTACAGAAGCAGAAGTACAACGGTTAAATCATCTATTTCCCGGTATGTACCCGGAAGACCCAAGACAGTTGACAGTTGAAGAATGCAGAGCTTATAATGATGCATACATGAAGGATCATTATGCAAACTGACATAAATTTATCCAGAGCTATTACGTTATAGCTCTGGGTAAAATAGTATAAGCGAGTGTGCCATTATGACACAAGCAAAATGCATCCAAAAATTTGACAAACCCCTCAACTAATGCTACAATCTAAATAGAAAAGGTGCTACCGATAGACGGTCAGCCCGATTTAGATTATGATTATTTCAAAAATAACCGCAATCCTTGGCAGGGGGCGGTTATTTTTGTGTTTTTCCATGATGAAATCCTATCGTATATCCAATACCGAAGCAGGTTCCGGCAAAAGCCAGTACTGCTATCAGCCCTTCAATAGTTAGCATATCACACGCCCTCCTCTCCTAAAAACTGAAAAATAATTAGTTTCTATGTAATCGGAGGGTCACAGGTCTCCGCTCTCGCTTCGGTCGGCGCAAAGCGGACATCCACCGGATGTCCTGCGCCCCTCCGTAGAGGGCTAACCGCCTACCGTGTATGGTAGCACCCAAAGATATTATAGCATATACCAATACAGCAAACGAGTGTTTGCTTTGCTTTTTTCAACAAATTTTGACACTTTCTAAAAGCAGTCTGTTTCTTGCATCTCCCTAAATTCTCTGCATAATCCCCTTGCACTCCGTCAATAGAATGTCCCTGTTATCAGCGTTAAATTGTATGTGTAACGCAAATAAATCAAGTGTCACAGCAAGGGCTGTTGCACGGAAAGAAAGAGGTAAACAAATATGTGCATGACTTTGACAAACGGTAACTTTTTAGGACAGCGTCTGATCGGCTATGACTTCTACGACAGTAAGAGCAAGGGCTTTGTGGGAATGAGTGAGAAACAGGTCATTGATAAGCTGAAGCGTGGGGAAAAAGTGAACGGGTTTATCCTTGTGAGCAGTGAGGACGGGGACAGCCTTGCCCTTGATACAGAGGGCTTCAACATGACAAATTTGCAGTTAAAAAGCGGTGTCAATAACCTGTCTTGGCTCAATGAAAACAGCGACTGTGATATGAACATGGCTTTGATCGTGGTTGCGGTTTACAGTGAAAACGGCAAAAAGATGTATGAAACGGTCAACGCCAGACATGCAAGGGTAGCCTATGAAGAAAGCAAACTCCGCATGATGATGGAAATTGGTGTCCCTGTTGCAGGGGTGACGCTGAAAAAGAATAAAATCGTTGTATGTGAGGGCGTTGCAGATTTTGACAAAACCGAGGAAAACAACGAGCAGTAAGAAAGGGGAAATGAGCAAATGGAAGTTTTTACAGTGATATTCATAATCACAGCGGTGCAGTTTTGGTGTGTTTCTGAAATCTATGTCATTAAAAATCTTGTCGCGACGACTTTAAGGCAGGCGTGATAAATGCTTGACAGAAAAAGGCTTTCGGGGATACCGAGAGCTTTTTTTGTTGTGCCGTTTGGAGGATACTTTCGTCCTGTTCCACCAAAGTTCCACCAAAATTTGCGGATCAATCCCGTTTTTTAACGGGAATTTGAATACCGGTTATAAAAAATTATAAATGTCCGTGGAACCGGAAAGCAGACCGGACAAAAATGTATTTTCCATCACGGATGATGGCAGTAAAGAGTTATGAATGCTCGGGATTAGGTTTTCTCAAATCCTTCCTCTCCAGTTTTTCCAAAAGCGCTATAGTTCTATTGATCTCTTGTTGTTTCTTTCTCTGCTTTGCCTGTGCATAATAGTGTTTCTGCTTTGGCGTGGATTTCGGAAGCGCCTTATATCCAACATCCCTTATAAGAGCCTTTGCGGTATCATGTTCATAAATATACTCAATATATGCCTCAACATTATTTCTTTGATACGCATCCTTCTGCCTGTGATATTTAGCTTTCGGCGCATTCTCGACCCCAGATGCCAATATCCTGTTTTCTGAATTTGTAAATGGAGCATGCTCAAGATAATATAGGTTTGTCCTTTCGGAGTATTGAACCCTCCAAAACGCCAGATTTGTTTTCATATACAATATCTGATCTTTTCCACTCCTGACGAGATCTACGCTTATTCCTTTTGCTGCTGCCTTCTCCTTTATTTTTGAATAATAAGGAACAAAATGACCTTCCTTACTATCAAGCAACTCCAGCTTATCTATATAAGCTGCTGCCTCGCATAAATTATAGATTTGAGGTAAATCTTTCACTGAAAAATAATTAAGACTACAAGGTGCATTCTGCTTTCCAATCATAAATGAATAGTCAGTGCCATTTATAAACAGTCTCCAAGTGTTTTTAATTGTTTCAATATAGAGATATTGTATATCAGTTCCTATTGCTCTCTCATAGCGGACATTGATCAAAACATAACGTAAAATCTCTTCAATCTCTTCCTTCTGTTTTTCATACAAAAGAATTATGTCACTGCATATATAGGGATTTTTCATGGTTTTCTCCTTTTGACCGGTTTCTTTATCTCTTATAATGATACATCTTATAATGCACAGAGTAAATGAACTTGTAGTTGAATGTCAAAAGGGTTGACCGATCAAGCTCCGGATGTCCGTCTGATACTCCGATAAGTCTCCGTAATCATGACAAACCCCAGCGGTCCCTTGATGATCCCTGCCACGCCAAAGAGCTGTATCCCGGCATACAGGGACAAAAGCACCGCGATGGGCGGAATCCCCATACGCTTTCCGATCAGTCTGGGCTCCAGCAATTCCCTCACAAAAATGCACACCACATACAGCACCGCACAGACGACGGCCCTGCCGTAATTTCCCTGCATGATCTGGATGACCGCCAGGGGCGTCAGCACCACGCCCGTGCCGATGAACGGCAGCGCATCCAATACGCCCGCCAGGATCCCCCACAATATACCTTTGGGAAAACCGGCAATCCCCAGCGTGGCAGCGCACAGCGTGCCGATCACCGTCATGATGACCGCCTGGGCCTTGATAAAAGTGGCGATGTAGCGGATCACGCCGCAGATCACTTCCAACAGCACATGATACTCCTCGTTGTCCAGAAGTTTGTTCATAATGTCGTCGTAGTCCTTTGCCAGCAACACCGCCGCAATGAAAAAGACCACCAGAAAACCGCCCACGGCCCCTGCGATCTTCATATATTCCAAGGATTGCGACAGCATGCCGGAAGCGGTACTTTTTCCCAGCATGCGCCCTTTTTCCTGGATCAGGTTCAGAATCTTTGTTTCCAGATAAGCGCCGTTCACTCCGACCAGATTTCCGATCCGATCACAGAGATCATGTAGCGCCTCCTGCAGCTGCCCCGTCATCTCTTCCAGCCAGGTCGTCCAATCGGGAATACTCCCCACGATCCAGGATGTCAGCACACAGATCAGGATCACCAGCACCGCCACGGCGGCCACCAACAACAGCACCGCTCCGATCTGGCGGTGGATATGAAACCGGTCCTGCAGTTTCTTCAAAAACGGTCCGAAGATCGTCACAAACACCATTGCCAGGAGCACGGGGCCGACCAGAGGCGACAGAAATTTCAGGAAAAAATATACTGCCCCTGTCAAAAGGAGCAGTAAGACCATTTTATTATTTTTGATGGAATCCCGGATTTTTTCTGCCATACCGCCGCACCCTTTCTTTGCCGAATAACCGCACATCAATAGTATGACAAAATTCTTCCTGTTTCTTTCAGGAAATATTTTCCTCAAGACGAAACGCCGGATTCTCCGGTGTGATCTCAAAGGACATCTCCTCGTTTTTCACCGGATGTCGAAAGCACAGTCGGTTGGCGCAGAGTGCCACATTTCTCACACCGAGCTCCCTGCTGACCTGTTTTGACAACTCCGTGCCGTATTTGATATCTCCCAGGATCGGCAGTCCGGCATGAGAAAGCTGCGCCCTGATCTGGTGAAATCGTCCTGTATCGATCTCAACATCCAGCAAACACACCGTTACCGACTCCGACACAGAACCCGCCGCACGTTTTTCATCCTGCAGCGGATGCTGCCGTTTGTTTTGCACCCGGTACCTCAGACTGGCTTTCCGCGCTCCTTTTTCCTGGATCAGTCCCGCTTTTTCGGAATCAGGGATCTCCTCCGCAGAGAGGATTTCTGCCCGATTGTCTTTTGTCTTATAGAGATAATCCACCAGTTTGGCCTGGCTTTCTTTCGGTTCCCCGCACACCATGGCGAGATACCGCTTCTTCAATGCATTTGACGCCAACTGCTTTACAAGCTGTGCCGATACTTTTTCCGTTTTCCCGAGGACCAGAAGTCCTTCCACGGGCTGGTCCAGGCGATGCACCAGTCCCAGATAAGAACAGCCCAGATAATTCTTTACCTCGCTCTCCAGATCCGGCTGTCCGATCTTGTTCGTCTGTGTGGCCAGCCCTGCCGGTTTCTGTACCACCAGTAAAAATTCGTCTTCATAAATGATTTTTGCCTGCATATCTCACCTCACCCCTTGCGCAATCCCTTCGGATAATGATTCTTCAGAATACCGCCCGCAAGTTTGCCCCAGCCAAGACCATATCCGTCCACAGTGACCAGGTACCAGCCCTTCTCCCCATCCAACGGGAAAGTCTGTCCGTTCAGATACATGGAAACCAATTTTGCCTGTTCTTCGTCCGCCAGACTAAATTGACATTTATGTCGTATTTCATTGGGTGAAATTGCCAGCGCCAATGCGTGGGAAGGTTCAAACCGATCTTTTTTTATCGCCCCCAGCTGTAACCCGGGCCGCAGGACCTTCACCCCCTTTAAAGACGGCATATGATCCGGTGCAAGATAAAGATTATCCCCAAAACGCAGGAACAGGCCCTGCTTTAGTTGCTGATCCTGAGTCGACGCCGTATCCCGCCAGAAACTCCACCAGGGCTCCAGACTCTTATCCTTGGAAGAAATCCCTCTCTCCATACCACCCACCGCCATTGGCTCATAGGAAACGCCCTCTCCGATCGCGGACATCTCTTTATTCTGCAGCACAGCGGCAAAATGTCCCTCCCCTTTTACCAGATGAGGCCACAGGCGCAAAGTACGATGGATCACAGAAGCAATCTCTGCATCCGCCTCCGGACACCACTCCGGCCTTCCGTCACATTTTCCGGCAGGCAGTCCCATACGCTCCTTATCGACAGACAACAATTCAAATTCCGGATGTCTCTGCAAAAAGCGACTGACACTGCCCTCATTTTCCGCAGGGGCAAAGGTACAGGTAGAATACACGATCCGACCGCCCGGCCGCAGCATTTTCGCCGCACAGTCCAGAATATCGTCCTGTCTGTCCGCACAGAGCTGTACATTTTCCGGACTCCACTCTCCGCAGGCAGCCTCATTTTTCCGGAACATTCCTTCTCCGGAACAGGGCGCATCCACCAGAATCTTGTCAAAATATCCGGGAAATTTTTCTGACAGTCTCGTCGGTTCCTCATTTGTCACACAGGCGTTGGATACTCCCAGCCGCTCTATATTCTCAGAAAGGATCTTAGCTCTCGCCGGATGGATCTCGTTTGCCACAAGCAGCCCCCTGCCCTGCAGATATCCTGCGATCTGCGTACTCTTACCGCCCGGAGCCGCGCACAGGTCCAGCACCTTTTCCCCGGGCTGCACAGAAAGAAGCGGCACCACCGCCATCGCGCTGGGCTCCTGAATATAGTAGACGCCGGCCTCATGCAGGGGATGCTTGCCCGGCTGATCCTCCCTGCCATAATAATACCCGGACTCCTCCCATGACACAGGTGTCAGATCGAAATACTTTTCTAAGGCTCCCCCGGGCGCTTTCAGCGGATTGACGCGCAATGCCTGATAATTGTCCCGCTCAAAACTGCGCAGAAAATCTTCAAATTCTGCGCCCAGCATATTCTGCATTCTCTCCGTAAATTTCTCCGGTAACATTTTCTTCCCCTTATCTGCCGCATCTTTGTTCTCAGGGTATCATACCATATTCGAAAAAGGCTTGCAATCATCACGCTTTCCATCTATACTGATTTTGAGCTTTTAAATAAGCTTTTAAACTATGGGAAACGGAGGATTTTTCCTTGAAATACAAAAAACTGATAACGATCTGTCTGTCCGCCTTGTGCATCGGCACAATGGCCGCATGTGGAGGACAAGCGACAATGAATGAAGAAAATACGGCACTTGTGGAATCCATTGCGGAATCAGTGGCCGCCTCCGTGGCAGAGTCGGTAGCCGAGTCCGCCATGGGCATTTCCGAAGATCAGGAAAGCAGCAGTAACCCGGCCGGGACAAAAGCCAAACTGTCTTCCACAAACGGAACCGTACAAACCGAAAGTTCCGCTGCACAAAATACACAGACCGCTCAAGAGTCAAGCGCTCAGGCACAGACTGCGCAGGCGTCAAGCACACAGGCACAGACCGCTCCGACACCAAGCTCGCAGGCGCAGACACCTGCAGTCAAAACCTCCGGCGCCGGATTTGCAGGCACTCACGGCGCATTGCACTTAGACGGCACCAAGCTGGTAGACCAAAACGGTGATCCGATCCAGCTCTACGGTATGTCCACCCACGGTCTTGCCTGGTTTCCGGACTATGTGAATTATGACGGTTTTCAGACTCTGCGGGATGATTGGAATACCAACTGTGTCCGCCTGGCCATGTATCCCCACGAGTACGGCGGATATTGCACCGGCGGTGACCAGAACAATCTGAAATCTCTGGTGAGAACCGGCGTAGATGCGGCCACAGACTTAGGGATGTACGTAATCATCGACTGGCATGTGCTGCAGGAGCAGGACCCCAATGTTTATAAAGAACAGGCGAAGTCTTTTTTCCAGGAGATGTCCTCGACTTACGCGGATCACACCAATATCCTCTATGAGAT
>DFDT01000129.1 GCA_002368865.1 Lachnospiraceae bacterium UBA3821
TAAAGCGGATCCGGCTGGGTCAGATCCACTCCGGTAATCGTAATATCGCCGCGGAGGAGCTCTTTGCGTACATGCTCGCGGATCGCACGATCCGGATGATTCTTCATAATGGCAATGCAGAAACGGTCCTGCAGCGTCAGATCCTCCGGTTTCCGGAATCCAAAGACCAGATCAGCCCCGGAAAGATCTCCGAAGAGCATCTCTGTAATCAATGCGGTACTGTTGATTCTGACAGACAGCGCTTCTTTGATCTGATCATCCTCTGTCCAGCTTCCCACATAAGCAATATATACCGGATTCTCCAGTTTTCTCGCATGCCACCATCTGACTGTTTTTCTCGGATGCTGCATACTCAGGAAAAAATGCAGCGGTTCGCTGTCTACGGAAGCAGCATCGGAAATTCTGCCGCGTACTTCGTCGTCTTCAGGAATAAGATCCAGCGCTGTCTCTGCAGCATACGAAATCCAGTCATGCTCGCACTCGGATTTTTCCCGGGGATCCATTTCTTTATATGCTTCCGGGAAGCGGGAGCCCATTGCGTGCAGGCGTTCCGTACATAACTTCCTTGCTCCATACACATACTTCCAGCCCAGCATCAGCAAATCCTCATCCTCACAGTAAAGCAGCATATGCGCCTTATTCACATCGTTTGGATCAGTCAGGATCGTCCTTGCTATAAACAGTTCATCCCCTTCCAGCGAATCATACAGATTCAGGATCATGGCTGTTCTGGCCGGGCTTTGTAAATGTGAACCGAGCGCATACTGATAATCTCTGTTCTGAATCAGACGGGCCGCTTTTTCCCGGACGGAAATCATATCCCGCTCCCTCCCGGAAGAGCAGGCTATGCCGTACAGTACAATATCATTTGCGCATTGTTCAAGCGTTGTTTTGATGTCCGATTCATTTCCCCGGACGATCCGGCTATAGTATTCTTCACAGGGACAGCCTTCAAACGCGTCCTCGTTCCATTGCTTCACGCGGGACAGATTGCCCTCAATTACCAGGTTTTTCAGCCCCGTACAGCCGCTGAAAGCATGCCAGTCCACTTGCCGGACAGAGGCCGGAATCACAACGGTCTCAAGATCCGGGTTATCCGCCAGTATCTCGCCTTCGATTCTATCCACGCTTTCGTCGAAAAATACTTTTTTTACCCCACATCCTGCATAGGCGCCCCAGTCGTCATCTTTACATATTCTTACAAAGAGTGAATCAGGACATGTTTGGATAAGGCCGTTTTTCAGCGCGTAGGAGAGGTCGCAGCACTCTTTCGCAATGGGTGTCCAGCCGCTTTTCCACGGTATAAGGATAATGTCCGCGTCGCAGAGATATCCTGCGTTCTCTCCTCCTTTGCACTCAATTTTCAGAATACCATCTGCATGCATTTTCACATCCAGGATGGACCGTTCACCGAGCCGCTTATTCAGACTTTGTCCATCCCAGGTAATGAAGCCTTCTTTTTTCTGTGTCCATACTCCCAGCTGATTATCCGACGTAAGCCAGACCAGGCTTCTCCCACCTGGAGATACTGCCATCGCCATGGGCCAGCTGTCCCATTTCCCGGTCGATACGGGAGTGTCATGCTGCAGTTCCCCATCCTCTCCCACGATCACAATCGCAGATTCACGACCCCAGGGATCTCCAAACGCCGGAACAAAAGAAGCTCCAAAGTGGCGCCCGTCCGGCAGATCGCCGCAGCGGCCGTAACGCGAATCTTTGCGCCGGTCCCCCGAGTACCAATGGAAGTCACATTCCTCCCGGTTATCAACCAGTTCAGAAAACCATACCTCAACCGTATCCCGCAGTTTCATTTTGATTCTCCTTTGCTTTTTGAATGTGGCAGCCTCACTCTTCTTCCGGATACACAAGTCCCCATTCTTTTCTCAAATCAGTCATGATATCCATCACATCCTTAGAATATCCAAGCTTCATATGCCCTGCATCGCCGTCCGCAACAGCCTTCTCCATATCTGTCAGTTCATAATAAAGGGCATTTGCGGTCCTGCCTGCAGCTATCTCCCTGGTCTCTCCCGTAACAGCATCAGAAATCACGGCTCTGTCCGCCCGGGGAAATTCCATGATCTCAATATAGCCCTTCTCGCAGCTGATCATTGCGCGCTTGGGCTGTTTGGAATGCATGCTCAGAGCCACGGCAGCCATCTGGCCGCTGCTGTTCTGCAGCAGGATCGCTGCCTGTTCGTCAACACCTGTAGGCGCCGGTTTCCACTGGCTGAATACCTTTTCCGGTTTTTCTTCCATAAAGCTGCGGACAATGGCAAGGGCGTATACACCTATATCCAGCAGGGAACCGCCGGCAAGACTGCGGTTAAAGAAACGGTTTGCCATATCATATTCTTTATAGCTGCCGAAATTGACGGTAATCATCTGCACCCTGCCCAATTCTCCGCTTTGGACAATGCTCCACAGTTCTTTATATAGGGGCATGTGCCAGATGGTCATGGCTTCGGCCAGGATCAGGTTCTTACTTTCAGCGAGAGCAATCATTTCATCCAGTTCCCGGGAATTGAGCGTAATGGACTTTTCCACGAACAGATGCTTGCCGTGTTCCAGGGCTTTTTTCATAAAGGCATAGTGGGTATTATGAGGACTGGTTATATAGGTGATGTACCCACGGACGACTTC
>DFDT01000171.1 GCA_002368865.1 Lachnospiraceae bacterium UBA3821
CAACGATGTTGACACCGTGCTGACCGAGCGCCGGTCCTACAGGCGGAGCCGGTGTTGCCTTGCCGGCAGGAATCTGTAACTTGATATATCCTTCTACTTTCTTTGCCATTGTGGCACCTCCTATAATGTGGTAATCTGGCGCAGGAACTGAATGTCCCCGCTCCCACCAGGAATGTCTGCGATCATAAAACCGCCAAACACACTCCCATGTTACTTATATTTACCGGTCCGTCCGAAAACCGACCGGGAAATACCTAAAGCTTATAGCTTTCGAGAAAACCTATAGCTTTCTTACTTCCGCGAAGCTGATCTCCACAGGGGTCTCTCTGCCAAACAGCTCCACATTGATGGTTGCAGTCTGCTTGCCGAAGTCGAGCTTCTGCACGACGCCCACGGTATCCTTCCAGACACCGGCAACCACAGCAATGCTGTCACCCTCCACAAAGTCAATGGTGACATTGTCTGTCTTGATGCCCAGAGGTTTCATCTCAGCTTCCGTAAGGGGAACCGGTTTGCTTCCCGGTCCGACAAATCCGGTGACGCCACGGGTGTTACGCACAACATACCATGTGTCATCATTCATTTCCATATTCAGAAGCACATAGCCGGGAAACATCTTCTTCGGAACAGTTTTCTTCGCACCGTTCTTGATCTCCACAACATCCTGCATCGGTACTCTGACCTCAAGGATCTGCTCTGCAAGATGGGGATTGTTCTCGATGGTCTTCTCAATATTGGCTTTGACCTTATTTTCATATCCGGAATAGGTATGCACTACATACCACATTGCCTCTGCCATATTATCGCCCTCGCTCTTATTCTTATAAAGATGTCAGGAAATTCACGCCATACTGGAAAATATAGTCCAGCACTGCGATCAGAACTCCCACTACCAAAGAAATCGCAACCACGGCAACGGATTGCTTCACAGTCGCCTGTCTGTCCGGCCATGTGATCTTGGCATATTCCGACTTTACGCCCTTAAAGAATGCACCAAGCTTGGACTGATTCTCTGCAGAATTTTTCTGCTTGTTTGCGGAATCTCCCATTTTCGACCTCCACTCAATTCATTTCAAGAAACATTACTTCGTCTCTGAAGAAACATTACTTTGTTTCTTTGTGTAACGTATGCGTCTTGCAGAATCTACAATACTTCTTGGTCTCCATTCTGTCCGGATGATTCTTCTTCTCTTTTGTTGTATTGTAGTTGCGCTGTTTGCACTCGGTACATGCCAATGTAATCTTTGTACGCATTCTTCCTACCTCCACGTGTTTTTTAAGCATAAAAAAAAGACCTAAATCTCATGTCGCCTGTTTACTATAACACATTGTCCTCTGCCCGTCAACAAATTTTTTACAAAAACTGTTTTTTACAAAAAACAATCTTCCGCAGGCAGCAGGGGGCGCACTCCCTCCGGAAGTCCGCCCCGTGACATCATTTTGATGATTTTATAAGGATGCGATCTCCTCCTGCGCGACCACGCGGATCCCCGCCTTCGCCAGCGCAGTCTCCGCCGCTCTGTGGTCATCCACCCGGAACACCATATATGCATTTTTCTTCGAAGTCTCCGAAGACAGGGCATACATATAATCCAGATTGATCTGCGCCTGCGCGAACACCTTCAGGATCTGATTCAGTCCGCCCGGCACATCCGGCAGCTCTACGATCACAACGCTTGTCAGCTTGTTGATATAACCCGCATCCTTCAATACGGTGGTCGCCTCATATACATCGTCCACAATGATCCGGACGATGCCGAATCCCTCCGTCTCCGCCAGGGAAAGCGCCCGCATATTGATCTTGTTGGAAGCCAAAACCTCTGTCATCTCACACATCTTGCCCGGCTTATTCTCCAGGAAAATAGAAATCTGCTTTACACTCATAGTTACCCCTCCTTCTCGGTCAGATCTTACGGTTATCGATCACGCGCACAGCCTTGCCTTCGCTTCTGGTAATGCTCTTAGGCGCCACCAGCGTCACCTTCGCCTTCAGTCCCAGCATGGACTTCAGTCCTGCCACCAGCTCATTCTGCCGTTTTGTGATCTCGCCCACATTATCGGTGAACATTTCCGGCGTCATCTCCACATGGACATCCAATGTATCCGTATTGTTTACGCGTCCCACGATGATCTGGTAGTTCGCCTGATAGCCATGCTCCAGCAGAACCGTCTCGATCTGGGACGGAAATACGTTTACACCTCTGATGATCAGCATATCGTCGGATCTTCCTCTGGGCTTCTCCATCTTCACATGGGTACGTCCGCAGGAACATTTCTCCCTGCTCAGCTTACAGATATCTCTGGTGCGGTAACGCATCATCGGGAATGCTTTTTTATCCACCGCAGTAAATACCAGCTCGCCCCACTCACCGTCCGGCAGAACTTCCTCCGTCTCCGGGTTGATGATCTCCGCAATGAAATGATCCTCATTGATATGCATACCGGTCTGGGCGCTGCACTCAAACGCCACCCCGGGGCCGGAGAGCTCGGTCAGTCCGTAAATATCATAGGCCTTGATTCCCAGCGTTTCCTCAATATTGTGGCGCATCTCCTCGCTCCACGCCTCCGCGCCGAAAATACCGGCTTTCAGCGGAATATCATCGGGGCCAAGTCCCATCTCCTTCATGGTCTCTCCCAGATAAGCGGCATAACTGGGCGTACAGCAGAGGATCGTCGTGGACAGATCCTGGATAAACATGATCTGACGCTCGGTATTTCCGGAAGAAATCGGCACCGTCAGACACCCCACTTTGTGGCTTCCGCCATTCAGTCCCGCACCGCCTGTAAACAACCCGAATCCATAGGATACCTGGCACACGTCCTCTGCCGTTCCGCCTGCTGCCATGATCGCTCTGGCACAGCAATCCTCCCACAGATCCAGATCCTCCTGCGTATAAAATGCCACCACACGTTTTCCGGTGGTTCCGGATGTTGAATGAATTCTGACACAATCCTTCAGGGGAACACCCACCAAGCCATAGGGATACGCATCTCTTAAATCTGTCTTTGACAGAAACGGAAGCTTATGCAGATCATCAATGGACTTGATGTCTTCCGGCTTTACGCCTTTTTCTTCCATCTTCTTCCGATAATAAGGCACATTGTCCCACACATGCTTTACCTGCTCCACCAGCTTTTTATTCTGGATGGCAACGATCTCCTCTCTCGAGGCACATTCAATCTCCTGTTGAAAATAGCGCTCCACTGTCGTGTTCCTCCTGCCGTTATGGTTATAATAAAATATATTTTCTTAAGTATATCACACTCTCACCAATCCGCAAATAAAAAAATCGGAAAAGACCCTGGAGTCCTTTCCGATTTTTCCACCGTCTTATTTTACATACAGGTATATCCGCCATCCACCGGCACGATGTCCCCCGTCACATAAGTGGAGGCCGGCGATGCCAGGAAGATTGCCGCCGTATCCAGCTCTCCCTCGTTTCCGTAGCGTTCCAGAGGAATCATGGTGCGGGCATTCGCCTGGAAAAACTCGCTGTCCAGCGTCTCCTTCGTGAGCGGCGTGTAGAAATATCCCGGGCAGATCGCATTCACCGTGATCCCGTATTTGCCCCACTCCGCAGCCAACGCTCTGGTCAGGTTGACCACGCCGCCTTTCGCCGCATGATACGGCGCGCTGCCCGCAATCTTATTTCCCACCAGACCGTACATGGAGGCAATGTTGATGATGCGCCCATACTTTGCAGGGATCATCGCCTTCTTCGCCACCGCCCGCGCCATCTTGAAGGTACCGGTCAGATCGATATTGATCTCGTTGAAAAACATCTCGTCAGGCACATCCTCCGCAGGCGTCACACCGCCGGTCCCGGCATTGTTGATCAGGATGTCGATCCGCCCCAACTTCTCCAGGATCTCATCCACCGCCGCATTCACCCGCTCCGTATCCGTGATGTCGCAGGGAACTGCCAGCGTCTTCACCCCGAACTCCGCAGCGATCTCGGCCGCAACCGCCTCGATCTTATCCTGCCTGCGCGCCAGCGCCACAATATCCGCTCCCTGGCTGGCCAACGCCTTTGCCATCTGCACGCCCAACCCGGTAGAGCACCCCGTTACCACCGCAACCTGTCCTGTCAGATCAAAATAATTTTTCATCCTGTCATCCTCCTCTTCTTTTATTTTTATTTGCCAAGGCTTCCTGCACCTTGTAACTTCTTATATTGTTTAGTATAATCATTTCTGATATCTTTTAAATACCCAGTTTTTAAATTTTTTAGGAGGTCAGATATGCTCACCGTCAATCTGGATCGCAACAGCCCCACATCCCTTTACCTGCAGTTATACGAATCCGTCAAAAACCAGATCATCCGGAAGGAACTGGCTCCGGACAGCCTCCTTCCCTCCAAGCGCACTTTGGCCATGCACCTGGGCATCAGCGTCAAGACCGTAGAAAACGCCTACGCCCAGTTACTGTTGGAGGGCTACATCTATTCCGAGGAGAAAAAAGGCTTCTTCGTCAACACTCTGGAAGACTACCGCACCCGGAAAGGACCCGCCCCCGCCTATGTCTCCCATTACAAAGAAGATTCTTACCTGGTGGATCTGAAATCCAATAAGCATGCGCTCTCCGAGTTCCCGGTGTCCACCTGGTGCCGCCTGATGCGCGAGACACTTTCCTACCAGGATGCCAGCCTCTTCGACACCGTCCCCTTTCACGGCGTGGCCAGACTCCGCGTCGCCATCGCACAATACCTGCATGATTTTCGCGGCATGGATGTATCCCCGGACCAGATCATCGTGGGCGCCGGCACGGAGTACCTGTACACGCGCCTGATCCAGCTTCTGGGACCCGATGCCCGCTACGCCATCGAAGATCCCGGCTACAACAGGATCCGCGCCATCTATAAAAGCAACGGCGTTTCCTACGCGGCGATCCCCGTGGCTTCCGACGGCATCCGCATGGATCTGCTGGCGGATTCCGGCTGCAATATCGTCCACATCTCCCCGGCACACCATTTTCCGCTGGGCATTGTCACGCCCATCAACCGGAGACTGGAGCTTCTGCAATGGGTCAACTCCGCCCCCGGGCGCTATATCATCGAGGACGACTATGACAGCGAATACCGCTATCGCGGAATCGCGGCGGCTCCCATCTACAGCATCGACATCCGCAGTAAAGTCATCTATATGAACACTTTCTCCAAAAGCGTGGCCCCTGCCGTGCGCATCAGCTACATGGTCCTGCCCGAGATCCTTATGGAAAAGTATATCGCGACCATGAATTTTTATTCCTGCACCGTGTCCAGTTTCGAACAATACACCCTGGCCAGCTTTATTGAAAAAGGACATCTGGAGCGCTATATCAACCGCATGAAACGCCGGGGCGCCGCCCAGCGCGACCTTTTGCTCCACGCCATAGAGCAATCCCCCCTGTCGGCTCACGCCCGCGTTCTGGACGATACCGCCGGAAGCCATTTCCTGCTGAAGCTGGATACCCGGATGACCGACGTAGAGCTGACCGCCCGCCTGAAAGAGCGGCAGATACTGGTCTCCTGCCTGTCGGAATTCTGCGAGCATTCCATGCCGGAATACGCTTCGACTTTGATCCTGAATTATTCCGGCATCACAGAAAAACAGGTCGAATATTTTATGGAACAAATTTGCGATATCTTGTCCGTTTCCAGATAATATTTTTGAGCACTTTTATATTTTCTGATAAATTTTTAAATTTTTTCACAAAAAAGTATTGTTTTTTTTTCTGTTCTATGCTATGGTATATGTATAAAGGTGGGATAGTCTCGGAATGGATATCCGGGCGCCACAAAATGCATGGTTTTTGCCAATGCCCAGATCAAGGAAGAAAGGAGGCGCGGCAATGAATGTTGCTCTGAATAATGTCTATAATAATTATCTGACAACCTACCAGCCCAAGAATCTGACGAAGCATGATGCCCATAAGAAGTCAGAATTGCGCGGCGTATATAATTCCATTGTCAAACTGAATAAAGAAGCGCCTTGGTATCTTCCTACGACCAGCAAGGAAACGCAGAACTATGCTGTGGATTTGAAGGAAAATGCCCGCGAGCTGCACAACACACTGGCTGACCTCGGCGGTTTGGACGATACCGGCCTGTTGAATAAGAAAAGTGCCTTTTCTTCCAACGAAGCGATTGCCGAGGCGGTTTACATCGGCGACCAGGCCACAGCCGGTACCTCTCCCAAGTTTGAACTGGAAGTAGCGTCCCTTGCCTCTCCACAGGAAAATCTCGGAAACTTTATGGATGACGGCGGTTCCGCTCTTCCTCCGGATACTTATTCCTTCGACGTATCCATCAACGACATGAACTATGAATTCCAGTTTGCCGTTGCCCCGGGAGAAACCAACAAAGATGTGCAGTCGCGCTTAATGCGTCTGGTGAACAACTCCAATATCGGCATCCACGCCGACATGATAGAATCCGAGGGACGAACAGCATTGCGCCTGACCTCCGATTCCAGTGGTCTGCCCTATGGCAAATCACAGATCTTCCAGGTTTCCGACGATCGCACCAGCAAGGCAAGCGGAACAGTTGAATATTTCGGTCTGGATTACGTCAGTCAGGAAGCTTCGAATGCAAGTTTCACCCTGAACGGCGAGTCCCGCACCTCCTCTTCCAACGAGTTTTCCATTGGGAAACAGTTCGAAGTGAAATTAAAGAGTATTACCGAAGAGGGTGAATCCGTACAGATCGGTCTGAAGGAAGATGTGGACTCCCTTGCCGACAATGTGACACAGTTGGTGGGCGGATACAACGCCTTTATGAAGGCAGCCTCCAACTACTTAGGTTCGCAGACTAGGAGCAATAATCTCGTACAGGAAATGAAAGGCATTGCCGGTCTGTATCACAACTCCATGGAAGCCATGGGATTAAATATGGCGGAGGACGGAACATTGGAAGTGGACTCCGCGCTGTTAAAAGAAACGGCTCTGCAGTCCGAGGACATCTCGGAGACTTTCTCCTATCTGAAGGATTTCTCCTCCTCGCTGATGCGCAAGAGCAACCAGATCTCGCTAAACCCGATGGATTATGTAGATCGCAAGATTGTTGCCTACAAGAACCCGGGACACAATTACGTCAGTCCCTACACGACCAGCGCCTACAGCGGTATGATGTTCAACAGCTACTGCTAAATCAACACATTAAAATCAAAAAGGATTGTGGTGACTCACAATCCTTTTTTCTGTTGCCTTATTGTCTTATTTTTTTCTGACAGTTTTTGCTCTGTATTTATCTATCTGTGACATATCCTCCATGATCTCCAGCACCCGGTCTCTGCCGAGCTGATTCAGATTCATATAAGACGCCATCACCTGATTTTCCAGAATGTGTCCGCTCAACACCGCGCCGTCTTCAAGCGGTGAGAAATCAACCGGGTTCAGCTTCAGCTTATCACAGATCCGGATCACTGTCCCGTATGCCATTCCGTCAATTCCACGCTCCAGCGCAGTCACCAATGTACTGTAGGGAATATTCATCTCCAAAGCGAACTGCCGCACACTGCGATATTTATTTAATATTTCTTTTTTCAGGATTTCCGCCTTCGTCATACTTTGCCCTCCGGATTCTCACACAATCTTTCAATAATACTACGATTTTTGAGATTCTTTGACAAGAGAGCCGGGAAAAACTTAAGAAATTTATTAGAAATGTGGGTTTTTCCGCTACACATTTATCGTTTTCATAAAACAATCCCTGTTTTCTCTCGCCGATTCCTTCGGTCTGCCCAAATCCTTGCGGGAGCCCAGACCGACCATGATCTCATACAATACCGGTCCCTCCTGCGTCTCCGCATCCTGCGCCTTCCCCGCCAGACTGCCCCGCAGTCTTTCCAAACCGGCCTCATCCGTGATCCGCTCCGCATGCCTGTATCCCACAGCCCGCGCAACCTGGGCAAAATCAGTGCCCTGACAGCCCGTAGGCATGGACCCTACCGATTCATGCGCCTGATTGTTGATCACAATATGCGTCAGGTTCGCCGGCGCCTGGGAGGCCATAAACGCCATTGATCCCATATGCATCAACGCCGCGCCGTCCCCGTCGATACAGAACACCTGTCTCTTAGGTCTCGCAGCTGCCAGCCCGAACGCAATCATGGACGCATGCCCCATACCGCCCACGGTCATAAACAGGTTGTCATGGGAACCGAACTGTGCATCGCTCTGCTCGTAAAGCTCTCTGGATATCTTGCCCGTTGTGGACACGATCAATGCATCCCGGGGAATCATCTGCAGCAGGCTTCCCAGCACATGCTCCCTGTTCAGGGGATTTCCGTTCTCCCACTCAAATTTTTTATCCGCCGAAAACGTATTTTTCTTCACGATGATCGCAAACTGACTGCCGGACTGAAGCGCCTTGCCGCATTCCTCCCACAGAGAAGCCATCTCCTCTTCCGTGGTATCCTCGCCGATCACCTTATAGGGAATCTCCAGCGTCTCAAACATCTGACAGGTCACTCTGCCCTGAAATACATGCTGGGGCTCATCCTTTGTCCCCGGCTCGCCGCGCCAGCCCACGATAAACAGCATCGGAATGCCGTACACATCCGCATGCGCCAGCGATGCAACCGGATTCACCGCATTGCCGATCCCCGAATTCTGCATATAGATACAGGCCGGCTTCCCGGTGCCCAGATACGTACCGATGGCCACACCCACGGCAGCGCCCTCATTCACCGTCACATAATGCCTGAGTTTCCCCTCGTAGGTCTGCAGTCCGTCACAGAACTGCTTCAATGTGGAGTCAGGCACCCCTGTCACCACCTCAATCCCCATCTTTTCAATCTGTTGCAAAACTTCCTGCGCTCTGATCAATTCTTTTCAACTCCTCTACCGTATCAATCTCCACCAACTGTCCTGCCTGTACCGGCTCCACGGTAAGCTTCAAGACATCCAGATTCCGGTCCACCACATCATCCCAGAACAACTGGGCATTCTCCTCCTGGGCATAAGCCTCCGTGATCTTATCCCGCAGAATCAGCGCCTCCGCCTTCCTAAAATACGCCACACCAACCATATTATAGACATCTGTTCCGCCCTTGCCGACCCGCACGATCCGTCCTTGCACATCCTGTTCAAACACCCAGTCATCCGAGTATCCTGCCTGCATCCGCCCATAATAGCAGGATTGATTTAACTCTTTTTTGAAAATAGAGGGATCTCTTACATACAGATCCGCCTCGCAGATAAAACAGTTCCCCTGCCCCAGCCGCTCCCTGGCTGCATACACCGAGGAGATATTATTCTTCACCTCATAATCCCCATTGTGGATCAGATGTACCTGAGGATATTTCCCCGGCAGATAGTCAAACTGCCCCGCCAGATACCCGGTCACCACATAGATCTCTTCCACCGGTCTTGCCAGCAGCCCGTCTATGACCGTCTCGATCATAGGCTTTCCGAAAACCGGCACCAACGGCTTGGGCATCCTTTCCGTCAGCGGACGCATCCTGCTGCCAAGCCCTGCCGCCATCAAAATCGCTATCTCTTTTTCCATCGTCTCCGTGCCTTTCCGTCTCCGTGCATTTCCGTCTCCGTGCTTTTCCCGCTTATATTTCATCTACCAGTCTGATGATATCCTTAAACGGCATCAGCTTGGAATCCACCTCCAGCGCACGATGATTCTTCAGTATCTCGATGGCCGTGCCCTGCATCGCCGGGAACGCACTTCTGGTCAGCTGGTTCGCATAGATCACAATATTCACCCCTGCCTCCGCCAGTTCTTCCTCCGTGATGCTGTTGAAGGACGTAGGTACTACGACAATCGGGGTCTGTGCATTCTTTTCCCGGAATTTCCGGCAAAACTCCACGATCTCCGCCGGATCCTTCTTTCTGGAATGGATCATGATACCGTCCGCACCGGCTTCCACATAGGCAAACGCTCTGGTCAGCGCATCTTCCATCCCCCGCTCCAGGATCAGGCTCTCGATCCGGGCGATGATCATGAACTCATCGGTTCTGAGCGCCTTCTTGCCCGCGCTGATCTTCGCACAGAAATTCTCGACAGTATCCTGAGTCTGTTCCACCTCCGTGCCGAACAGCGAATTCTTCTTCAGCCCCGTCTTATCCTCAATGATCACCGCCGAAACGCCCATGCGCTCCAGCGTCCTGACATTGTATACAAAATGCTCGATCAGTCCGCCGGTATCCCCGTCCAGGATGATCGGCTTCGTGGTCACATCCATCACATCATCAATGGTCCGGATCCTGGAGGACATATCCACCAGCTCGATATCCGGCTTCCCCTTCGCCGTGGAATCACACAGACTGGAGATCCACATGGCGTCGAACTGATCCAGCCCGTCCTCACGCTCCACCACTGTCTTCTCCGCGATCAGACCGGTCAGACCGGAATGCACCTCAATAGCCTTCACGATCGGACGCATGGTCAAGAGCTGACGCAGACGCTTGCGACGATACTCCGGCATCGCCAGCTTTTCTTTCATATTGTCGTCGATGCGCTTCACTTCCTCGTTGTAGGTATAAGGCACCTCGATCAGCTTCCCGCCGTACTTGGCAAGGTTCTCCACCACATTGTCCCGGATCGCCTTCTCAGGTCCTTCCTTCCAGTTATCCCCATGTACCACATACTCCGGCTTCCGCTCTGCCAGCACCTTATCGTACATGATCTCCTGCTGTACGATCACCTCCGCAGCCAACCCTGTCTGCTTCACGATCTCGATCCGCTGCTCCAGAGATACCGTGGGAAACCGATTATAGCGGATCATAGCCTCATCCGCCAAGACCCCCACAGTCACCGGTCCATACTCCGCCGCTTTTTTCAAAAGATTCAGATGCCCCGCATGGATCACATCCGTACAAAAACAAGTGTATACGCTCATCGTTTTACGACTCCTCTCTGCCTGGTTACTCGTACCGCACCGGCACGCTCACGCCATACTCTGCCAGCGCTGCCTCGAACACTGCAAAGAACGCCTTTACATCCGGCTCATCGATCGCACCCAGCGAACACAGCCGGAACATTCCCTTCTTCTCCACTTTGCCGGGATAAATGGTAAAGCCTCTCTCATAACAGTAATCATGCACCTTCCCGAAATCCCAATTGGCGTCGTCCGGGTACAGCGCCGCTGCCACCAGTCCCGACGAAATCTCATCTGGAACATAAATTCGGAAGCCCAACCGCTCCAGACCTCCTCTGAGTGCACGATATACCCGGAAATGCCTGTCCCATTTTGCCTGCTCCCCTTCGGCAAAATACTCCTTCAACGCCTGCCTGGTGGCGTAGATCACCTGCACAGGCGGCGTGAAATGCATCTCACCATGCTTCATAAAATAATCATATTGCAGATATAGATTACAATAATAGGACCGCTTCGGATACTCTGCCGAAGCCTCGATCACACTCCGCCTGCCAATTATAAACGAAAGCCCCGTCACCGCCATGATGCCCTTCTGCGCGGAAGCCATGCAGAAATCAATGTTGTCCGCTTCGATATCAATGGGCCTCATCGCATAAGTGGACGTCGTATCCGTCACCAGGATCGCACCGTACCTGTGCGCCAGCGCGCCGATCTCCCGAACCGGATTCAGCAGTCCCGTACCCGTCTCATGATGAGTCACATACACCAACGCCACATCCGGATCCTCCTGTAACGCCTGCTCCACCGCAGCCAGGTCCGGCAGCCTGTCGATCGGCTGTTTCAGATTTATGTGATCCAATCCGTAATATTCACAGATTTCAACGGCTCTGCTGCTGTACGCGCCATTGTTGATGATCAACGCCTTTTTGTCCGCCGGCAAAAGCGAATTCAAGCAAATATCCAGGTTGATCGTTCCCGAACCGCAGAACAGCACCGCCGCATAATCCTTGGGATCCGCATGCACGATCTTGAGCAACCCATCCTCAATCTCCCGCATGATCCCCACAAATTCCTTCTCCCGCGGGCAGATATCCGGCACCACCTGCGCCAGCTTCACCGTGTCCGTAGTCGTAGCCGGACCGGGATTCAACAAAATATTCCGCTTGATCTCCATCTGTATTGTTCCCTTCTGTTCCCTTCTGTTTCTCGATGTTTTTCCGTTTTATCTGTTTTCCCAACTCAACGCGATTTTGAATTTCACTTTGCCGTCGCACCCGGACTTACTCATGATGGTCCAGATCCGTCTTTAACAGTCTCCGGATATCCTCCACCGTCAGCCACTCCTTGTTTGTGCCGGAGCTGTAAATGAAGCCGGGCTCCACCAGTTTGCCGCCGGGGATCAGATAATCCGCGTTCCACCAGTTATAATTCGGATAAATGATATAATGCTTGTCATACTCATAGGTGCGCGCCGAATCCTCCTCCGGCACCATCACCTCATGCAGCTTCTCACCTTCCCTGATGCCAACCTCCGGCATCTCACACCCGGGCAGCATCGCCTGAGCCAGATCCGTGATCTTGAAAGACGGGATCTTCGAGATAAACGTCTCACCGCCCCTGGACTCCTCCAACGCCTTGATCACAAGCTTTACCCCTTCCTCCAGACTGATCCAGAACCGCGTCATCCGGTAATCCGTGATTGGCAGCTCCTTCCCACCATTATCAATAATGTTCTGAAAAAACGGGATCACCGACCCGCGGCTGCCCGCCACATTCCCGTAACGCACCACTGCAAACTTCGTGCCGTCCCCGCCGGAATAAGAATTCGCCGCCGCAAACAGTTTGTCGGAAACCATCTTCGTGGATCCGTACAGATTGATGGGGCTCACAGACTTGTCCGTGGACAGCGCCACAACTTTCTTCACGCCGGTATCCAGGCAGGCATCGATCACATTGCAGGCTCCGTTGATATTGGTTTTGATCGCCTCGATCGGATTGTACTCACAGGCAGGCACCTGCTTTAGCGCCGCCGCATGGATCACATAATCCACACCCTGAAACGCTCTGGTCAGCCTCTCCTTATCCCGCACATCTCCGATAAAGAAACGCAGCACCTTCTCATGTCCCTTGTACGCATTCTGCATATTGAACTGCTTGAACTCATCCCGGGAATAAATGATGATCTTCTTCGGCTGATAATGCGCCAGCACATAATCCACAAAATGATGTCCAAAGGAACCCGTTCCGCCAGTGATCAGAATCGTCTTATTATTCAGCATACTTTCTCTCTCCGTTCTTGTCTTGTTACCCTTTTCTTTCGGGAAACACTATATCTTGTAGTATAGCATATTTTTTGCCGGTTGTATAGAGATGGGAAGTTATCTTTACAAACAGCTCAACATCTCCCGCACCCTGTGCCTGTACGTATGCTGCTCTTCTATCTTCCGAAATCCGTTCTCCGCGATCTGCTTCCGTTCTTCCTCATGGGCCAGATAATACGCGATCTTGTCCATCAGATCCGCCCTGCTCTCAAAATACACATAATCCTCTCCGGGCACAAAAAACTCCAGAAAATCCGACTGAAAATTCGTGAGCAGAAAACCTCCCGCCCCCATGATGTCAAATGCCCGAAGCGGCATCCCCGCCAGGATGCTGCGCAGCGAAATATTCAGATTGATCTTCGCTGTCTTAAATACATAGGGCGCCATATCATAATAATCCACCTTCCCGTGGTTCGTGCAACCCTTCATTCGGAAGCCCTGATCCGGGGTATACAGATCCAGACCGAACCGCTCCGCAACCTCCCCCAGCAATTCCTTCCTCTCCATCGCCGTGATCTGTCTGTTGATCACATACTGCGCAAACAGATACTCCACGCTCTCCACACTGTCATGCCCCGGCGTCATGGGCAGAAACTGCCGCATATCCTCGATCAGCTCCGGATGCGCCTTCAGCGTTTCCTGCACAAAATTATACCCGTACACCTGCTTCTGCGCCGCCATCAAGCCTTCCAGATATCCCCGGGTATAGTCGCTGATTCCCGTCAACCGATCATAAAAGTTATGTTTTTCCGTATACATCGACCCGATAAATGCCACTTCATGGACATTATACCACTGGGTTCCGCGAAACATCCCGAAATCCCGCATTGCACTCAGCCGCTCCGTATTCGCTGCCATAGGTAAGAAATGCACCGTCTGGATCCCTGCCTCATGAAACTCTCTGTAAATCGAACTGTCAAACACAAACACATGGCTCGTAGGATATGCGACCGAATAATGATAAACTCTCACATATGGGCTGTCATAGATCCAGGACAGATAAGGCATCCCCAGCTCCTTACACGCCAGCGCCACCAACGGAAAAATATTAAACGAAAATACACAGTCTGACCCCGACTGCCCAAACTGTGATTTCAAATCCGCCACAGCCGCAGCTTCATTCTCCACGACTTCATCCGCATATGCAAGCTCCGCAACCTCATGCCCCTCCTTGCGAAACGCATCTATCACATCATCATTGCCCAAACTTTTCCATGTTAAAAATAAGATTTTCATCTACCTCACCGCCATGATCTTCACATGATCCTCAGATTTTTCCCTTCGCTGCCAACTCCAGGATCTCCCCAAACCTCTCCTGCAGAGCATATTCGGCAAACACCTTCTGCTGCCCACGCCCCACGATCTCCCGCCTCATATCCTCATGCTCCAAATAGAACCTGGCCTTTGCGAAAGCATCTTCCACACTCTCATATAATACCATTTCTTCCCCGTCTGCGAACTGCTCCGCCAATTCCGGCTGATAGTTGGAAAGCAGGAAGCCTCCTGCTCCCATCACATCCAGCGCCCGCAGGGGGATTCCACTCTGGATACAACGCAAAGACGGATTCAGATTGATCTTGGTACAGGCAAAAATCTTTGGCATCTCCTCCACATAGTCAACAGGCGGAAAACATTTCACTCCCTGCAGGACCGTACTGGATTGAAAAGAATAAAGTTTGGTATCAAAATAGCGTCCAAACAGCCCCAGCAATAACAGCCTCTCTTTTCTCGTAATCTCACTGGCCATTGCGAAGGTCATCGCCTCCCGCAGCAGTTGAAACGAAGTTTCGGGATGCTGTTCCTTGATATACTGGTTAATGCTCGTGATCACGCCCTCATTGATCATTTCATCAAACAGATAGGTACCATACAGATCCTGCTGTATTGCAATCGCCGCGTCCAGATATCCCTGCGTGTACTCATCAGCTAATGCTCTGATCTCCTGATATCTTGATTCGTACAGACTTCCCACCAGCGACACTTCAGCTGCAAACCGCTTCCGTTCCCTGTCTGTGATCTGAAGTCTCTTCAGTCTATCCCTGTTCACACAAAGAGGCAGATAATGTACTGTTTCAAATCCCGCTTTCACATACTGCTCCGTCTGGATCCGGTCAAAGAAGATCACCGTGTTCACCGGATTGCCCAATGTTTCCTCAATGCGCACCACATTCAAGGGATTGTCATAACACCATGCAATATATCTAATCCCGTTCCTCTGTGCCATTTGAGACAAAAGCGGCCAATAATTCACACTAAACAGCACATCAAACCGCTTTGTATCCACATGCTCCCCAAACCATTTTTCAAACGCCTCATCCACGTTTTTGTCCGTGAATTTCCATGCAAACTTCTCTACAGAAATCCCTTTCTCACGACACACCCACTCCACATCATACTGTAGATAGGATGGCCAGTCATACAATAAGATACGCATCTATCCTTCTCCGTCCAAATTATCCTGTAACCAGTTTGATCTTCTCAGCCACGTACCGGATCTCCTCCGCTGTCAGATTCGTACTGCAAGGGATATTCACCACCCGTTCACTGTAATACTCTGCTCTTTCGATCCGATAAGCCACTGCATCCGCATAGGGCTTCTGCCTGTGGATCAATCCCCAGATGGCACGCGATTGTACCCCTTCCTGCTGCAGCGCTTCTATCACCTCTCTTACGGTCTTTCCACACTTTTGCGCATCCAACACAACAGAATAAAACCACTTATTGGATGCCGTTCCCTTCCTGAACCCAAGCAACTCCACGGCCCCACAATCCTGCAGCAGTTCCCGGTACAATGCATAATTCTGCTGTTTCCTACGGATAAATTCCGGCAGTTCCTCCAGCTGTGCAACCCCCAGGGCTGCCTGTAGATTTGTCATCCGATAATTGTATCCCACCTCATTGTGCACATAATACTGCGCATCATCCTTTGCCTGCGTGGAGAGATAACGCATATGATCCACCGTCTCCTTATGATGCGCCGTGACCGCCCCGCCTCCGCCGGTGGTAATGATCTTATTTCCGTTAAATGAGAACGCTCCATAATCCCCGATGGTTCCGGCGTACTTTCCGGCATACTTACCTTCCGCATAAAACGTTCCCAATGCTTCCGTGGCATCCTCCACCACTTTCAGACGATACTGCTCCGCAATCTCCATAATAGATTCCATATCTGCCAGATTACCGAAAACATGCACTACCACAACTGCCTTCACAGGTTTTCCATGAAACCGCAGGACACCGTCTGCAACGACACACTCTTTCTCGCAGAATTCTTTCAGCTTGACCGAATCCATACACAGACTGTCATCACAGTCCATAAAAACCGGCTCAGCCCCAAGATATCTGACCGGATTCACCGCCGCAATAAAAGTGAGCGTCGGCACAATGACAACGTCACCGAAGCCCACACCGGCATCGATCAGGCTCAAATGGATTGCAGCCGTGCCACTCTGACATGCCGCCACGCCCTCCGCATAAAGAAAGTCTGCCAGATTCTCCTCCAGCCTGGTGATGAACGCGCCACCCGTGGAAACCCAGGTGGCATCGATTGCCTCATCTACATATTTCTTTTCATTTCCCTCAAAATTCGGAACCGATAACGGTATCATATTTCCTTCCCCCTCTTCAATCATCCCAGACTTCCACATATCCTCCGTTAAACTCCGGTTGGATTGCTTGCAGCATCTGCTTTGCCGTCAGCTTTTCCTGATACTCAGGATTATCAAACATGTTCTTATGATCCTCTCTCACAGACTGATTTTTTTCAAATGAGATGGCGTCAAAATCCCTGCCTAACCATGTGAAATCCCGCTCAGATATGGTTTTCGGATCAAAAAACTCTGCTCCGAGCCGAAAAGAATGCCACTCCCTTAAGCGATACGACATCGTATAATTTAACGCGACGAACGTACCATAGGTTTCGAACTCACTGAATACACCCTCCTGCATCTGTTCCGGCGAAATCGCATACAGGATTTTCTCCCAGAACTGCGTACCGTCAAAATCCGCATTTGACTCTATTCGGCTGATCAGATCCCGCATAATATCCTTTCGGAACAACATATGCTCCGAAATAAAGGACTTCTCAATCACCTTATGAAGCCCCGGCAGAAGCCTTCCCATGGTATCAAAATACTCTTGTTTCAGCTCTGTCTTCAGATCCAGATAAGGCACATCCGTACCCCCTTTGAACATATGGACTGTTCTGCACGGCACCGTATCCCCGTCCCAGGTCATATAATACTCATCTTCACAGAGTAACGCATACCGCATCTTCAGAAACTGCTGATAATACCACCCCGTGATTCCCCGCGGCAACTCCTGACCTTTTAATATTCCGGCCAAACGCTTTTTCATCAGCTCATGCACATCATGAAAAGGCAGAATGCTATCCTCATCTATCCAGTCGATATCACAGTGTTCCAATTTCTTTGCCATCTGCCCCACGGCACGATTGCCCACAAAGATCAGTTTCCGACATTGTATATCCTGCAAAAGTCTATGATACAGATTACTGATCCGCGGAAAATCCTTCTCCGCCACCACAATGAGAACATCAAAATCCTCAGCCATTTTTGTATCCCTCCACTCCTATATCGTAAAACACTTTTTTCAGATCTATATTCCCGGCGTTCACAACCTCCACAGCTTTTGTAGCGATCCGCTGTGCTGCATGCCCGTCCCCGTATGGCGAAACTACTTTCCTGCACACAGCCTTATGCGTATCACTCATCGCAAGCATTATGGCATCGATTATGTTCCCGCTTTCCGGGCCGCAGTTGATGATACTTTCGGATTGCAGCCGCCCTCTTTGTCTGTCGCCAATATTGACAGTCGGCACATGAAATGCCGGGGTCTCAATGATCCCACTCGACGAGTTCCCCAGCACAAATTCCGCCGATCTCATCAGCGATAAATACCGACGAACCCCCAGTGATGTGAATACGTGAAGATTCGCAATCTTTTCGTCCGCTTCGTCAAGCAGAGCATTGATCCTTGCACCGCCCTGATCCGCGTTTGCCTTTGTTATGATAAACTGAATATCCGGAAAACTTTTGACGGCTGATAAAAGGTTATTCACCTGTTCCTCCACGTCTCCATCCTCATTGGTCACCGGATGATATGTACAGAGCGCATACCGGCACTCAGCCAAGCCTACACTTTCCAACGCCTCCGCACGATCCATATCCGCCACGGTAATGATATTATCGATACTGGGGGAGCCAAAGTTGAACACCCGCTCCGGATTCTCTCCCAGCTGAATCACACGTCTCCTGCTTTCCTCATTGGTGGTAAAGTGAAGATACGCAATCTTTGTGATGGCATGACGAATCCATTCATCCAGAGCGCCTTCTGTGGTATCACCTCCGGCAATATGAAAGACCGGCGTTCTCGTGTTTCCGGCAGCTATGGCAACCGCCAGCATCTCATACCTATCGCCGAGTAGCATGACTGCACTGTATTTCTCCGCGCCGAACAACTTTGTAAACTTTACCAAGACTTCCGCCTGATCATTCGATATACTATTGCAATCCGCAGAGTCTGTCGGGACGGGAATTTCATGATCTATCCGATCTCCTGTCGCTTTGATTTCATCAACCGTATATCCAAATTCCCGGCTGAGATGGGTGCCGGAAACAATGAGTTCAACACGAAGCTCTTCACTTTCAAACTCTCTCAGCTCCTTTATGACGGGATGCATAAGACCATACTCCGCCCTTGTGGTCGTAACTACAGCAATCTTTTTCACGATAATTTCCCTCATTTTATTTGCTTCTTTTGAATTCCCTGCTCATACAGCAAACAGCACATGGTCACACGGCCAAAGCCCCCTACCGTTGAACCTTAGGTAATAGGTATAATCCTCCCGCATACTGTCGATCAATCGAGGTATCTGAAAGAGATCCTCTGGCTTGTGATAAGTGGAGATCAAAAGTCTGGGTTTGTCCTCTGTGATATGACGCTTGGCGCCCTTCAATGCATCCTGCTCCGCGCCTTCGATGTCCATCTTGATCACAGTCACGGGCTCTTTGATATCCTCATCCAACGCCACCACGTCAACAGCTACTTTACCATCAGAAGCCATCCGCGTACCAGCTTTATAGGAGTTTTCATCTATAAACATAGAACCGCTTGCGGCGCCTGCCCCCTTACGTCTGAATATAACGTCATCATATCCAGCCAGATTCTGCTTTGCCTGCTCTATGATCTCGGGGGAAATCTCATAGCAATAGATTCGCCTGTATTTTCCTCCATAAATCTCCAGATAATCCATCACGGTATCACCAATATAAGCGCCGCAATCCACAAAAACTTCCTTCTCATCACAGTCCAACAGATCCAGATCAAAATAATCCCTGTAAATATTCTCATGAAGATCATTTAGATCATTCGTATCAAATGTAAACCAAAACCGTACGATCCGCAGCAGAATCTGTTTGGACTTATAATCCGCAAGCCTCTCATATAACCATCTGAAATTTTCAATCTCCCGTTTCATCATATCCACATAGGCAACAATCAGAGAGTAATCCTCCCGCTCCACGTCTATTGTCCCTGTCAAAAAAGGATATATCTGGGGAAGCATTGCAAACTGCGGTTTGTATTCCTCTGGGTAAGAGTTAAAAAGAGCTATGGTATTCTCTACAATAATGTCCCTGTCCACATAACAGAAATACTCGTAAATCGCCCAAAATTCACTGTCAATCTTCTTCCCACTCCGACGCTCCATGCTAAGCTTCCAGACAGGCAGCATTCCTTTGATTTCCGCACACCCCCCCTTATCCCCTTGCCAGTCGGAATTGATACACTCCAGATTGATTTCCTGAGACAGATAAAGCTGCCAGTTTAACTGTCTTGCCGTAACAGCCAAAACCTCCTCTATACTGGAAGACAGTTCTCCTCCCTCGGCGCGCTCCACCAGCGCTTCCACATTCGATATGATTTCTGCGAGTTCATTCAATGTTTTTGTATTTAGATAACGCATGATTTTTACCTCTGCCACTACCTCATTCATTACCATTTATATCTCTTGTCCATCAAAAAACCGTATTCTATGGTAAGAATACCATAAAATACGGTTCTATGCAAATTAAAGGAACGCTCCTTAACATAAAATATTACTTTGTGTAGATTAGACAAAATCATTCCCTTTCTTGTCAAATCTTATTTTAAATCCATTTTGGCGAATATGCTCCAAATATTCATATATTTGCTCATCATTATAATTTTGGGATTTGTGCCTTTGCCTTCGTATTGCACTTAATAACAACGCATATTCATAGCTCAGAGATGTATCAAACACACCTAAGTCATCTGTATTGACAGAAACCATAATCTGCGAATGCGTACTATCTGGATCGAGTTTATAATCGCAAAATTCCAGGATTGGATGCTGATCATAGTTTGTAAAATATCCAATCAGCCGGTTAGACGTAGGATTGCATTCTATCGCAATTCCTTTTTTAGCAATGATATTACAGCGCATATACTCCTGCATTTCTTTCATCAGATTTTCATACCATGGTTTTATCTCTATCGGAACCACTTCCAATCCCTTCAATTTGACATTTTTGTCAAATTGGTATCTATAATACAAGTTGGCAATCTCGTCATCTTTCCTATAAAAACTCTCGTTTTTATTCCTCGTACAATACGAATGATATGGATATGCCTCATGCAAATAATTATCTAGATACTTTCCCGATCTATATAAATCAGGATGATCCCCCCGCAAATGCCAACTACGGTAGAATGCTTCCAAGTCATTCATACTTCTTCCGGCACTACCCCCGCCATATATCTCATCAATCAACTGATATGCCCTCTGCCTCAAACGTTCTCGCGCCGAGGTCTCCAGATGAATCCCCCATTCCAACGTCCGAAACAAAAGCCATATACAGTTATCCAGATAATCCTGCTTTGTTAAGTATACATGTCGAAACCGACTTTTATAGTAGCTTTGTGGATCAATCCCCATAACCATGCCATGACCTATCCGATCGGCATTGTTCAATTCCAAAAACTCTATGGCCTCATCCACTGCCCGCAATCCATCGCAAATATCTAAAAAATCCTCTCCGACATGATATGTGATTCCTAAATCCCCCTTTTCACTACATCTTGTCCAATACCTGCTTCCCTCTGAATATCTGTTGCTTCCACGCAAAAAACGAAATTCCGTAGCAAAGGTTTCAGGCCGACATCCAATTTCACTTGAACACGCATCTATTCCACGCAACCTTGCCTGCAGACTATTTCCATCTTCTCCTCTGACGCTTTGATAATTATGGCGAAAAAAGTAAATTGCCCTGGCCTGTTTATATATTAAATTACGAAGTTTCCAGTTTCTTGGGCGCAGAACAAACATCCCTGTCTGTTTTACCTCTTTCTCCGTAAAAGGACTTTTGGCAAAATGAGTCACATAGAATACTTTTGAACAATCTTCTTTAGAACTCTTCTTAATGAGCAGATCATTATTGCTGATATACCCTGCCATTTTACCCGCACTCTTCTCCGGCATAATCCTCGCTTCCAAAGACACAATGTGGTTTTCCTGAATCGTTGAACAAACAGCAAGCCTTTGCGCCTCTGCTATATATTCCGGAATTCTGTAAAACTGACGTTTTCTATTCTGATATTGCTGAAAATTATGAAAACCATTTCTTTGATTTGTCTGAATCAATTCGCCCCTGAAATTACTCTTAATCAAAAGATATAAATAAAATATTGATTTTTCAAAGTTTGTGAATTTATTTCTATAAATACGGGTAAAACACTCATATAGAAAAGCTCTTTCCGCTGACAGCAACCGATTATAGGATTCCGCTTTCAATGCGTACAGCTTTGTACTCATTACATAGTCCAGACATCTGCCTTTGGGAGTCTTACATACTTTGGCTCCATAAAACATACGAAGACAATCCACTGCATATATAATACTGTCGTGGTTCTGGAAACGATCATATGCCATAAAATCTTTCTTAACCCCGGACTCCTCAGAAACTCCTATACAACGCTCGAACAGTAATGCGCGGATAAATGCAGCATACCGCAGCCACTTCGTCCATCGCTCTTCATTTGTGATAGAAATATCAGTCTTAGCATCCTCAAGATTTCTTTCAAATCGTTGGCTCTCCCGCAAAGTCTTATATATCGTTTTCGGATGATTCATCAGTGCTGCCCATGAAAGCGCAAAGGACTGGGATGATCCGCCCAAATGAAAGTGATTTTCTGCCAATCCGTTTTCCAGCATCTTATTTAATCTTAAATCGTCTGTACGAATACAATATGGCCAGTCAAAAGACTGTGTGCATGTGCTGGTTCCACTTTTGCGCACATCGCCATGCGCCAGCCATGATGTCACTATAAGATCCTGCCCCAGCCTTGCCGTAATCGAATTCCATCCCAATATCTCGTCTATTTTACACAATGGCTCATGATTCTTATACAGCAACACTCTGTCGCCGTATTGATGAAGCAGTCCGAATACTGAGTCACCTGAATCCTTCCACTGCTTTTGCATCTGTTTAAATCGCATATGTATTTCATCACCGGAATATCCCTTTAATTCATCCTTCCCATAATAGTCGTACCACTCAAATGAACCTATTTCGTAAGGACGAGTTTCTTTAAATTTCCCGTTATACAAGTTCCTTATTTCTCCGAGAACATCCTCCGGTGTCCTCTTTCTGAAGATAATATCCAGATTTTCTCTATCCTGATGCATTACTCTACCTACTTCTTCTATTTTCCCTGTACATTTTTTATCTGTTCTTGGATCAGATTTTTTATTTCCAAAGCTTTCTTCTCGCGACTCTCACTGTTTTCTCCACTATCTGCCTTAACCATCACATTATACTCCTGAATCTGCTTCAGCAATCCTTCCACTGCTTCATCCATTTTTTCGATTTTATCATCTTTCGTTAACCCGCATATCAAATCTATGAAAGCCTTATCGCTGGACAACGAAATCATTGCATTTTGCAAATCCATTGGAGCATTTATAATTTCATTGGATTCATCCGGATTTATCGTAGTCGTCACATTTTGGTATTCTGCGAAAGTCTTTTCCCAAATATCCTTATATACCCCCGCAAATAAATCCCCAAATGCGCTCCCCAGTTTCTGTTTTTCAAGACGTTCCCTGATACTCTCCCAGAAAAACAATGAGTAATACCCTCTCCCATCTTGATATACCTTGAACCAGTAATCACCAACTGAACTCATAGGCCCGGCTGTTATACCCAGATATTTGATATTATACGAATCTAAATTGAAACACAAAAAAATGTTTTGGTAGATTTCAGACAATCTCGAAAATGCAATAAGCGAGATTCTGGAAAACTCCTGTGCGATTTTCTCCGTAATACATTGAGTTATCTCATAATTTGCCAGCAAGTTCTTCATTCCAATCAGTAGACTTGTCCGTTCTACATGCGCAGCTTCCTTTAAGTCACCATTTCCTTTTTCTGTTGCCGAACTGTCTACCGAAGTATCCGTGATTAACTCTTTTTTTCCATCCGCTGCTTTCTCATTTATTAGTGCATCCATCTCATAAAATGCGTTTAACATAGTACCCGGAATATCAAATTTCCAATTATCCTTAGCGATGTTTTTACAGAATGCAAGAGTGGATTTTGCATCTACCGCTCCGGTATTTGTGTTTGGTCCCTCTCCAAATCTGAAGGATAAAAATTGTAACTTAAACATACCAATTCTGGTAGAACTTCTGACCTTATTCTTCGCAATTTCTTTTATATCGCTCACTTTCAAAATATCACATCGCTCAATAATTGCATTTCTAAACGAATCTGCCAAAGAAGTGAATGCTTCCCGCTTACCAACACATTCCGCGAACCTGCTGTTGACTAATATGGAATAGAGAATTGAATATGCACTGCGCAATTTGAAGCTGTTTTGAATATTCTTCTCAATTTCCGGCAATATCTGCATATTCCCCTCATCATAAATCGCATCATCTTTTGACTTTTCTATGATAATAAGTTCATCTTTTGTCAGGTTATTTTTGCACCAAAAATTCCAAAAGTATTGCTCCATGATATCCAGATTGTGCAATAAATTTTTTGTGTCTTGACATTTGTCAACATATGCCCTTTCAAAGTCTATCACCGGCATACCTCTCAGCATTTTCACAAAATGTGTCAGTTCACGTATCGTTTTGGGTAAAACATCATGTAATGTGAAATCGTGTTTGAAGAAGATTAGTCCAGTGCGTTCATAAAGCGCGCGCAATAGTTGTTCCTGTATATCGCTACACTGTTCGGCATACTCCGCAAACAGATCACGCTCCTCAATATCCTTATATACCAGCTTCAATGTTTTAAATTTACTTTTAATGAAGGATTCCATTTCGGGAAGCTCCATTCTGTGTCCAAAAGGAAACATTTTCTCAACATATCTGCTGCCCATTTCCTCACAATCCTTCAGATATGTGTCATGCAAGAACGCCTTAGATGTTGTTATCAACTCATGATATTTTTTAATATATTCCTGTGTAATTGCATTCGTCAATTGTTTTATATCAGCAGCCATAAAGACTATCACATTAGGCAATGAAAAATAATTCCGAATATCTTCACACATTTTGAAGACACCGTCTAATGCCATATCTGAATCGTCTATCTGTATAATCAAAAAATTGTATTCACCCTTTTTCCCATAGCGGGACTGAAAATCAAGGAATTTTTTGACTAAATCTTCTAGATTTTTGCGCAATTTATTACTGCTGCCCAATTGATTCAGCAATTCCAAGTCATCCATACCAAAATCATCTTTATTCTCTTTTACGGAATAATCCACGTTATGAAAACAATTTTCAAAACATTGCATCAACCCTGATCTGTCTGACCTGATTCTGTCTTCTGCATCCTCATCCGCGTTGTCCTTATAATAGTTTTCTATCGATACCGTCGCTTCATTAAATAATTTGGATATCATAACACGAATAATAGACTCCTCTGATCTCAAAGAAGACGGATCAATTGAACTGAGCACATAAAACTTTTTTCCACCCAACACGTCCTTTTCAGCATCCCTCAGGTAATAGGAAAATGTCTGCATGGCACTGGTCTTGCCCTGACCACGATGTCCACAAAAAGCAATAATGTTATTCCCAATTCGATATTGTCGTCCATCTTTTTCTTCTTTTGGACGATTCTGATCTGCATGGTCTACCAATTCACCTAATACGCCTAATGCCTCCTGATAAACCTCATGAAAGAAAGCCTCTTTCTCAGATACTTTTCCGATTCGTGCCCTGTATTCATCACCTTGTCTGATTTCAATTGTACTCATCCATTTTCTCCTTAACTATGTGCATTCATATTATACTTCATGTATTCATCCACATATCTATTTTTCTCTTCTTCAAATTCATACTGTTGTTCTATATATTCCCGTTGTGTCTGATACTCATAAGAAACCTTTTCATAATAACTGCCGCCCCAATCCTTGATCGTCTGCCCCACCTTAGCAATAAGATCAATAAACTCAATCAGTTCCTCCATTTTTTCGGATCCGATACTGCTATATTTTGACGCGGCAAATGCTCTTAGATGAGCATAATAATCTCTGTTGAAGTTTTTGCACCAGTCATAGGCAATACATAAAAAAGACACATACTGAAGATTTCTTAATGGCTTTATTAACAACGACTGCTCTCCTGCTTTGGCAAATTGTGCGTAGCCCACAACCCTCAAACCTTTAGCTGTGTGTGATGAAAGCGATAAGACACCAACATCCATCATAAGCAAAAAAATCGAAATCATATATTTCACATTTTCACTTGTATTCTGATCCATCAGCCTTTTGAGCAGAAAGCAGCAATTCTTCACCATACGATTAGTCACACCTTGCTGCTGACTCGGCATACCATTATATAACACAGCCTCCCTTTCTTCATAATATCCCTGTTCATAAAAACAATCCTCCAACCGGTTTCGCATAGACTCGTTATCAGAAAAATGCATTCCCAATTTCATTATCGGCCTATTGTGATTACATGCTAAAAGGATTTCTGATAATTGATCTACCCCTTCAAAAATCGGAGCCTCTTCTATACATTTTTTGAGATAACCGATATGGTCTTCCGTTTGATCAAATCGATAATTTCTTCCTAATTTAACAATTTCGCGATTAAGCAAATCTTTTCTTTCATCTGAAATCGTTATATTATACTTCATATTGAAATCACGTAATATCGCATTACTGATTATCAATGAAACCCATTCATTAAAAGCTCTTTTCCCGTTTACCTGATATAATCCCTTTAATTTAGCTATAAAACCAGCCGGATACTGTTTCGCAATACATAATTCTTCTATGCGTTTTAAAAGTATTCCCGTCTCTCCGTCATCCAAGTTAGGCATAAAAACAAAAGGAATCACACGATAAAAATTTTCAGCTTTATTTTTTAATATTCTAAGGGAGTACACGGCATATACATATTCTTCTGGATTTTTCAAAAACTCAACCTTGATACATCCCTCAAGATTTTGAAATACCTGCCGCTTATATCCGACACCTTCCTCACTATGGATTATCCTCTCATATTCATCTCTAAATATCACTTCGGAATTAATGTATGTGGCATTAGCAACTCCAGATTCGACAATGAGCGAAGAAATATGTCCTGACAATTCACGCCATTTTAACGGCTCATACTTTACAATATATCTGGCATCATTCATATATCTTGTTTTCAGCAATAGGTGCTTATTTTCCGCATAGCAGTACACTCTGATCTGAATCGCATCTGCCAATGCCTGATGAATAGTATCCTTATCTTCTTCACCAAGCAACTCTTCTAAGCGTTCTTCTACATTTTCAATTACACGATTGAGATTTCGTCCATGAATAAGCGTATCATCGCACAATCTTATCTTGGGGAACCGCCCATTTTCTCTATAAAAATCTGCTAGTTCCGGACAGCACGACAAAAAAGCCGAATCCGTCACATATTTCTTATCCTCGGAGTCAACCATATTAATACCGGTGATTTGTTCTAATATAACTGATAAAATATAGCTTCTGCGAACAACAAAGACCACATATTGAACCTGTGCCTCAATACTCTCCGTATACCATTTGGAGAGTCCATCCAAGTCCCCTGAGCCAAGCCTTCTAATCGCCAAAGCCCTTAAATCGTTCATGTAAAACCCCCATATATGCTTTTTATATCTTATGCGACTAAACTTCCCCTCGTGCTCTTCAAATTTATCATCCTATTTTATCCAGGCACCTCAATAGCATATCTTGTACAATTTTCAATCAATTATACCATATATAGTTATATAAGAAAATATATTTTTAAAAAATAATAAACATGTTGTTTAGGCACCAGAGATTGCATTAAGGCAATGCGCTAATATTATACACCCAAAAGATAAAATTAGCAATCGCCACATCTAGATTAATTCACTCAAGAATTGCACAACATATGCCTAAGTTACCAACCACCACTTCAAG
>DFDT01000117.1 GCA_002368865.1 Lachnospiraceae bacterium UBA3821
ATGCCAACTATTATTGACAATTTCAGCTTGCTTTTATCTTATAAAAACGAATGGCAACTTGTCAATATCGCCCAAATACAATTTTTACATCTGTTTCAACAGTGGAATCAATGCGGAAACCACCGAATAAGTCTGGGTCGGGAATGCAAAGATCATCTGTCTGAGCTCCAACCCTGTCATCTTCTTGTTGATAATCAGGGTCAGGAAATCCAACATCATGGCAGCCTCCGCCGTATAAAGCGCCGCGCCTGCCAGATACCCTTCCCCGTCAAAGATAAATGTGATCGCTGCATCTTTCTCCCGATTGTTCACCCATTCATTCTGCTGTCCGAACGGCACTTCCACCACCTTATACTCCTCCGGTGCTGCCTTCGCCTCATCCACGGTCACACCCACCTGTGCGATACGAGGCAGGGTGAACACCAGATTCGGGATTGCCGGATAACAAATCGGTGCATTACTCAGCCCAAGAATCTGCGCCGCGATATAATTGGACTCAAACTCCGCCGTAGGTGTCAGCTTCGGAATCCTCTTAGCCACCACATCACCGCTGGCATAGATGTTCGGTACTGCCGTCTGCATATGATCATTGACCACAATTCCTTTTCCGGACGCCTCGATGCCCAGTTCTTCCAGACCAAGACCTTCATAATTTGCAATGCGTCCGGTTGCCTCCAACACGTAGTCACAATCAACCACAAGACCGCTCTCTGCCATCACCTTGTAACCATTCTCAGTCTGCTCGATTCTGCATATATCTTCTTTCCAGCAGAATTCCGCTCCCTGAGCCTCCATCTTGGCAATAATCTTGTCTACATAATCAGCCGGATACTGTCTGAGCGCCCGATTGCCATGCACAATGATGGTCACCTTCTTGCCAAGCTGTAATGCCATGGACGCAAACTCCATGGAAATGATGCCTGCTCCGATGAACACAATATGTTCCGGCATCTCATCCAGATCCAGAAAGTCCTTACTGTCATGAATAAACTCTTTTCCGAGGATATCCAGTTTGGAATCTCTGGCTCCGGCGCCAATAACAATATATTCTGTCGTGTATGCCTTGCCATCCACATCAACCGTATGTGCATCCTTAAGCTTTCCGTGTCCCTTTAGCATATCAACACCCATACCGGTAAATGCCTGCTCCAGAATCGGATCAAAAGCACCGATGATCTGTTTCTTGTACGCCATCAGCTGCTTCCAATCAATCGTGGGCTTTTCAATCCCTAAATCCCCATATCTCTCCAAACCTTCCTGATACTCAAAGGGACCATCCAACACAATTTTTGCGTCACAGCCAAAATTTGTACAGGTTCCGCCGTTCTTAAACCGTTCCACCATAGCAACTTTTTTGCCTGCCATTTTCAGCGCGATTGCCCCGTGATTACATGCATGTCCGCTTCCGATAAAAATCACATCATAATCATACATAATTCTCGCCATCCCTTCCATAAAGTCGTTTCCCGCCAAGTCAACACCCCGCCGCAAGCAGCGGGGCATCAATCTTGTTTCACCCCAGGGGGGAGGGGTATACGGATCCGCACGACATGCGCCGATGCGGAAATCAATTGCAACAACGATATTCAAGCCTTTATATTTATGCAATTTAATTGTGTGCAATTGATTTGACTTAATAATATATCCTGCACGCTTTCGGCGCAATGCAGGATATTTAAGAATCTTCAACTTTTTGAGTATTTAGCAGAATGTTCTATTTTTATTCTGTAAAATAAATCTTAAGCGGTTCCGGCATAATATCCGCAAGGTATCCTGCAAAGACCTCAGGCGGCGTGTCTTCCATCCGAAACGCCCACTCTGCATACGCATGCGGTCCCACCACCGAATACATTTTGAGGCAGAAATCCACTTGTTCAGACAATTCCTTTAATCCGTGTTTCTCTTTGATATATTTGTACAGGACCTGATATAAATTATCCGTAGATGCTTTTATATATGACTCCTGCCCCTGGGTATTTGATAACGCATTCCGCATAAAGTCCTTATGATCATAATAAAACCGGATATTATCCAATGTAGCGTCATAAAGCGTATATCCGTCTTTTCCGATTTTCCCCATAATCTCATCAAAAGCCGATTTATGCACCCACAATACCAAATCCGCCTTATCCAGAAAATGATTATAAAAAGTCTGCAATGACAGCCCGCTCTCATCCACGATCTGCTTCACCGTGATCTTATCCATCGGCATACGCTTTGACAGTTCCAGCAGCGTCTCGGCAAAAATCTGTTTTGATGTTCTCTTCTTCAATGTCGTATCCTCCCGTCTTAAACTCCCTGTCATCCCTTCGCAATCAGCACAGCCCTGCAAGGCGCCCCATCCGCACCACCCAGATTCAATGGTGCAGCATTCAGGAAATAAACTCCTTCCGGCACTTCACCCAACCGTATCCCTTCCAGCAGCACAATCTCTGCACCTAACATGATCAGATGCACTTCCTCTGGTGCATCCTCCGGTCCCACCGTCTGCGACTCATTGCCAAACAGTAGAATTCCGGCCTCTGCAAACACCTCTGCGGCTTCCTTTGTCACGACCGCCTTCCCTTTCACAAGAATCCGCTTAGCAGATCTCTCATCCGCGAGCCTCGCCTGATCCAGTATTTTCATGGCATCCGCTGCGGTAATATTCCCCCGTTGCCCGACTACATACGCATATCCGATAAAATGCTCCAATGACACCTGATCTACGGTCTTCCCATTTTCATAAAAATGATACGACGCATCCACATGGGTTCCGTTATGTGCACACATCGAAAACTCCGTCAGATTACACACATCACCCTCTGACAAATTCATCAACACTTTTCGTTTTGGCGCCGGGTCTCCCGGATATACCGCACAATGAAAAACTTCTTGCGAAATATCAAATATCTTCATAATGATCCACCTGCTTTTTTACTCTATGCCTTATCATTTTAACACATAATGCGATTTCTGCCTACTCAATACAAAAAAGGAACCGTTTCCGATTCCCTTTTGCTAAACTCATAACATTTTTAAATATTTTTCCCACTCCTCATCCGGCACCTTCAATGCCTGCATTGCCTGCTCCGCCGTCCACTGCATCGTCTCCATCAAATTACGAATGCTCTGCTCCACAGACTGCTCTATACCTTGCTCTATGCCCTGCTGCATTCCTTCGGCTCTTGCTTCCCGCAACGCATCCGACGGCAACGGTAAAACTTTTCCTCCCATAACCGCACCCACTTCCTCCCTCAAATCAAAATACGGGCTTAACTCATAGTCTGCCACTTTTCGCATCAACTGAAGTAAAACGTCGCCAATATATTTAAGTTTTCAAAGAATACTAATAATTTCATTCAAGTTATTTATGGAATAATCCTGATTCATATACCGTTTTTCTCCGCTTCTGTCGATCAGCACCGCTTTACACCCAAACCTTTCCGCCGTTTTAATATCCTTTTCCTCATCACCGACCATGATCATTTCATCCGGCGTAACCTGATACTGTTCCGCGATTTCACATAACCCTTTGGGATTCGGTTTCCGCCATCCGCAGCTGATCGATGAAACATACCTATCAAAAAGGGGCAAAAGTTCCGTAAAATAGCTTTTGTGAAGTTCATCCGGCATTCCGATTGCAACATCCGAAAGCGCAGCAATGATATATCCATCTGCTCTAAGTTTTTTCAGTAGAAAACACGTCTCCGGGTAAATGAACGCACTTAAATTCATCGAGGCAAAGAATTCGGATATCACATCATCTAACTTGAAATCGCCTGTCCAATGCGCGGTTGCCTCACTGAAAATTACCTCCGGACTATAATCAATTTCGCGATAATTTATGCGGGGATTATATTTTTTCAGGATTTCATAGGAAAGCTCAATATCTTCATCACTGATTGATAAGTTCAACTTTTCCCGTACATAACAGAAACTTTTTTTATAATAATCCAGCCAGGAAAGCGGCATATTCCTATACTCCATAAGTGTCCCGCCTATATCAAAGACAATTACCTTGATCTTCTTCATACCGCCTCTCCCACCTCGATCAGATTTCCGTCCGGATCATAAAACCGTACAATTTTTCTGCCAAAGGAATTTACCGCTGGTTCATTCAAATATCGAATTGCATCACCATATGCCTCCAGCTTGTCCACAAATCTTTTCCAATCCACTTCTTCAAAATACAACTCCGTCGCATGGTTCCCCGGCACAACATCCTTCTGAATCGTCTGCTCCCAAATCTGCCTGTCCTGCAATACAAGCCCTTCTGTCATGATCACATTGCCGTCCGACTTTAAAACAACCTGTAGTCCGAACAACTCTCTGTAAAACGCAACAGACTTTTCCACATCATTCACTACGATCAAAACATTTTTCAGTTTCATCATGAATTCTCCAACTGCTTCACCATAATATACTCTTCGTCATTTTCCTCTATAATCTCAAATCCCGTCTTCCCATACAACCTCACCGCATAGTATCACAAGACCATCTTCTCTCATAAAAATCTCTCCCGAAACGCCGTGATATTCTTCCCATCTGTACTGCCGTAAATCGCAAAGCAGACCTCATCAAAGCACCGCCCATACGCTTCCTCTACCAGCACTTGATAAAAATACCCCGACACATCCTGCGGCTTATTGCCGAACGCACCGCATCCCCATGCGCCAAGCACCAGATTACGATATCCTTTCTTCGCGGCAATCCGCAGCATGATACGGATCCTGCGCACCATGGTTTCCTCAATCAATTTCCCGGAAGCCAACAATGCCGCACCGTATCGATTTGGCGCCGGAATGGTAATGACCGCTGCCTCAAACGGGTCCTCCAGCAACTCATATTTTTCATTCCGAAACACACATACAGAGGGCGAAAGTAACATGTAGTCCGACTCCACAGCATGCAGATGCGTATTGTTATAAACATACATTTCCGACGCCGCCTTGGAAGTGATCGACGCATACAAAGTGCTGCACCTGCAAAGCGCCTCTTCCTGCGCGTTGGCTCCTAACAGAAAACCGCCACCTGGACCGTGTGCATTGGCAAAGTTCATCACAAAAGGCTTTTCAAATCTCCGTGCCGCCTGAAAGGAATCCTCATTTGTCACACTGATCCTACACATCTGCTCCCCGAACCTTTCGGAGATGTCCCATGAAAGCAATTTCTCACCAGCTTTCGGTGAAAACACCTCCACAGTCTGAAAATCCATCTCCGGCAAATGGATAGTCTTCCCGTTGATCTCATATTTCTTTTCTGCCGTAATCTTCATGGTCTCTTTTGCAATCTGAATATTGTTCATTCCTCGCCCCTCATTATATGCTTCTTCATCTTCAACTCCTCAAACTCCTCTGCGCTCCCATAGAATACATCCATATCAATATACCGTTCCTCTCCCGCATACCCGTCCAGCACAACCCGATCCGCATACTGCCAAAGCGTCCAGTCCTCTCCCGGCTCAAAGTACACATTCCGCAGCCAGAGCGGATATTCGTCAAAATACCCCTGTATGTACTTTCTGTAAAACGGATAAGTGGTATAGATCATTGGTTTCACACCATACTCCGTTTCCAGAATGTCCAGCATCTTTTGCAGCGAATTTCGCACAACACTCTCTTCCGGGGGATTCTGCCTCTTATCTCCATAATACTCGATATCTACGGCAGGAATCAGTATACTTTCCGAGCCAACTGTCTCTATGTACCATTCCGCCTGGGTTTCCGCCGGACTGTCAAAGCTGAAAAAGTGATAGGCACCCGGCGTGACTCCTGCCTGCCCTGCTCCAATCACATTCTGTGCAAAATACGCGTCTACATAAGAACTCCCTTCTGTAGCCTTAATATACGCAAAAGAAATTCCCTGTTCCCGCAATGTATTCCAGTCAACCTCACCCTGATAATGGGAAACATCCACGCCACAGATCTCATATTGTCCGGCCTGCACCCTGGTGGGAATCTGCTGCCAGATCATGACACCCAAACTTCCCATCACCAATATCGCCACTACACAGCCAATAATCCCGGCAACCTTTCTCCGTCCAGCCTTACCGCTCATGCACATACTTCCCTGTCATATGGTCAATGCTGATGCCCACCATCTGCACCCGCTTCACCGCATTTCCCAGCTCCTTCGTGACTTCTTCCTCCGTGGGAAAATACTTCCGCCCCAACTCTCTTGCCTTCTCGTAAGTGACTGTCTCATCTGTCACAAGCTCCGCCCGTCCCATGATCACTACGCTGGTCACATAATAAGACCAGTCGCCGTCCTTCTGCTCTCCCTGGTTCCACACGGTAAAGCACACCTTATCGCAGCCTTTTATGGCATCCAACTTATGCCCCTCCTTCGCGCAATGGAAATACACTTTCTCCTCCATCTCATCAAAATAGAAATTCAAAGGGATTGCATAAGGGTATCCGCCATCGCCAATCACTGCCAACACACCGCGTTTCTCTTCTCTCAAAATTTTGAAACATTCCTCTTTGCAGATCTCCTGTTTTGTCCTGCGCATCTTACGAAATTCCATCGCTTTTTTCTCCCTTCACAATAAGTGCTTCTTAGACAATTGCAAAACTCCGTTTCTGAGTGAGTGTCATTGTGCAAATTGTATACTTCAACGTAGGGACGCTCTCGCAAAGCAATCTCCGATTGCTTTTGGTTTCGGACGTAGTGGTACTAAGATGCGAAAGTACCGCATCTTAGTACCAACGTCCTCAAACGCCCTACTTACGAAGTATACAACTTGCACAATTCGATATCGACAAAAAGAAGTTTCGCAATTACCTATAAGTGCTTCTATACCCTCAACATTTTTTTGAAACCTTATTCCATAAATGCATCAATCTTTTTCAACAGCCCCGCATCACTCTGATATCCAAAATCCGTCGCATTAATTTCAATCATTTTTCCAATCACAACTTCATTTCTGATATACTTGGCAGTACGAAAAAAGTCTTCCCTAATATGCAGTGTTGTACTCAGATGCACCGGATGCCGTTGTTCCTCATTCATTCTATGGAGATACCTCTGGTACAAGACCTCCTCATCTCCACGCAATACAAGTGTCAAAACCTCATATTGATTTTCGCGAGCTATCTCATGAAGTTTTTGTTGCTCGACTTCATGAAAATTTGCCTCCAAAATAACTGAATTCCCTGTTTTTGCTATTTGGGAGAAATTATGACACATGATCGCTATTGTAGCATCCGAAAGTTTCTTGTTTTCCTCACGATTATGAAATCCAATATGATCACCTAATATTTCTTTTACGGTGTCTTTCTGAAATACAGCCACATGATATCGCTCGGATAATATCCGGGAAAAGGTTGTCTTCCCAGCGGCTATGTCACCCGTTATCAGTAATAATTTATTCATACTTCTCCTCCTGCTAAATCAAGACACTTCACTTTTCCAACATCCGGTAATACGCAAACATATACTGCTGATACACCCCGTTGTACGGACGATACCGTTCAAAAGGATACCCCTGCGGATACTCATTCTCCAAAATCCTGCGCACCCACACATCAACCGGGAACGCATCCAAATGGTGCAAACCATATAACAGCACGCATGTCGCTACCTTCTCGCCCACGCCGTACAACGTCATCAGCCTTGCAAGACTCACCGCACTGTCAAGTGCCATCAGCTCCGCCGCCTGAAATTGCCCTGCAGAAACCGCCTCAGCAGCAGCCAGTACATATTTGCTGCGATACCCCAATTTGCATTCGGAAAGTCCGGTTTCGCCAATCTCCAAAATAGCCTCCGGCGACGGAAAGCTGTAGTAACGGTTTCCCGCCAAATCTGTTCTCCGCTCTCCCGCCATAGCCGCCATCAGCTCAATAGACTTCTTGATCGCCGGAATGTTACGATTCTGCGATATGATAAAACTCACCAACGCCTCCCACGGCTGCTGCCGCAGGATCCGGATTCCTTTCTCATGCTCTGCAGCCGCCCACAGGAACGGATCTTGTGCCGCATCAATCCGCGCCCGGATCTGCCTGTAATCCTCGCCCATGTCAAAATAGTCTTTCCAAATGCTTTCATACTCTTCCTGCGAGCAGTCCAGACAGTATTCTTCTTCGCTGATCTTTTCAATGGTCAGACTCGTATCTTCATGCGGGATCCAATACCGGTTTTCTCCACGCTTCTGCCAACGGAAGCACTGCCCGCTCTCTGCAATTTTTTCCAAGTCAAAATCGTCCTGTATGTTAATGATCATTTGTATCCTGCCCTGTTCGCTTTTATAGAATTTTACACATATTGATTTTCAACCGATCATCCTATATTGTCATATACAAAAAGCCCAAGCTGTTAAGCTCAGGCTCACTTTGCAAAAGTCCTAAAACTTCCCGCTATTATTAATTTAACACGGGAACAATCTTGATATCAACCCTATTTTCCTATTTCGTATTGCATGCTTATTTGCAGGGCTTCATTCACTTCAGCGCCGGTATCCAAATCTCCCCA
>DFDT01000206.1 GCA_002368865.1 Lachnospiraceae bacterium UBA3821
GAGTATTTCCGTGACAAGGGCGGTAAAGATGTGCTGCTCTTCATTGACAATATTTTCCGTTTTACGCAGGCCGGTAGTGAGGTGTCCGCATTGCTGGGACGTATGCCTTCCGCCGTGGGTTATCAGCCCACACTGCAGACGGAGATGGGTGCCTTGCAGGAGCGTATCACTTCCACCAAGAACGGTTCCATCACCTCTGTTCAGGCCGTGTATGTGCCTGCGGATGACCTGACTGACCCTGCACCTGCAACCACATTCGCACATCTGGATGCGACCACGGTGCTTTCCCGTTCTATTGTGGAGTTGGGTATTTATCCTGCGGTGGATCCGCTGGAGTCCACTTCCCGTATCCTGGATCCCAGAATTCTGGGCGAGGAGCACTACAAGACAGCCCGCGGTGTGCAGGAGATTTTGCAGCGATACAAAGAACTGCAGGATATCATTGCAATCCTTGGTATGGATGAACTTTCCGAGGAAGATAAGCTGGTGGTTTCCCGTGCCCGTAAAGTGCAGAGATTCCTGTCGCAGCCGTTTTTCGTGGCAGGACAGTTCACCGGACTGGAAGGTAAGTATGTGCCGATCAATGAGACCATCCGTGGCTTCAAGGAGATTCTGGAAGGGAAGCATGACGACATTCCGGAGAGCTATTTCCTGAATGCCGGCAGCATTGATGATGTGCTTGCGAAAGTTAAGAAGTAAGCGGCAGAAGAAGTGATAAAGTGATAAGTAACAGAGAGGATCAGACAAATGGCAGACAATCAGAATTTTCATCTGCGTATCATCACACCGGACAGAATGTTTTATGAGGGCGATGTGGATATGGTGGAATTTAATACCACAGAGGGCGAAATAGGCGTTCTGCCGGGTCATATTCCTCTGACAGTTATTGTGAAACCGGGCATTCTGGTCATCACGGAGAAGGACGGCCAGAAAGAGGCGGCGCTTCATGCCGGCTTTGCGGAAATCCTGCCGGAGGGGATCACGATTCTTGCGGAGATCATTGAGTGGCCGGAGGAGATTGACGGACACCGCGCGGAGGAGGCTATGAACCGTGCGAAAGAGCGTCTCGCCAGCAAGACACCGGAGACCGATATTGCCAGGGCTGAGACAGCGCTTCTGCGTGCAATGGCGAGAATTGAGGTTTTGAAATAGTGAGGAAATATATGTAATAAGGGAGCTCTCAGGTGAAGTTTTTCGCCTGAGAGCTTTTTGCGGTGCAGAGAAGGAAATGCTTTTTAGTATAGATTTTAGAAATATTTTACTTGCACAAATTAATATTTGGTGATAGCTTAAAATTATAAAAGCAAATTCTTCTTTGCCGGAAATATACGGCGTCTACTATCATCTGCATGATTTTCAGAAAATTCTTGCTTTTATCCCATACAAAAGAGCAGGAGATTTCTGAAGGGTACAAAGGGCACAAAGGAAGGGATAGTTTTCACCGAATGACGCACTTTGAGGTTCCAACAAAGAACTCCTGCGGTAAGAAAATAACGACAGGAGGGAAAGAAATGAACAAATGGAAGAGAAGTGCGTCAAAGAAACGTAAGCAAGGAAGTATTTTTGATGATGTGATGCGGAGTACCCGATCCATAACTTTGACCATATCAATAAGCTGATGCGCAGCGACAAGAAAGCGGCAGCGGTAGTGGAGCTGCGCAAGATCACAGGGATGACTTATGAAGAATCGGTAGAGATTTTAGATAAATGGTACTTATATTATTATTGAGGCAGACTAACGGCAGGGCGCATGGTTTGGAAATCATGCGTCCTTAACTTTTGGCCGCAGTTTTTTTACGAGAACAATCATTGAAACCCGCGTTCATATCTGCTAAAATGGCAGTATCACCAAAATTACTGCTCCCGCATACGTTATAAAAAAGACGATAAGGCATATGTGTATGGATTCCGGTTTGAAATTATTGCACACGTTTCCAAGCCATATTCCGTTGCCATATTATATGGATTACCCCGGTTATCAGGGGGCGAAAAAGGAGCAGGAGATACTGAAGGATATGGAATATCTGCAGCAGGCCTATCCCGGCGAGGTGAAGAAATACCAGCGGCGGATTGCGCAGATCCTGGATAAAATGGATTATGAGGGCAGCATGATCTACGATGAGTATCCGGACTTTACCAGTCTGCGGGATATGGCGGACAGTATGGTGAAAGTCATGCAGAACGAGGACAGGGATTGCCCCGAGGAAGAACGCGTGCCCGAGGAGAAATGGTGCTGGATCAGGGATATGGTCCAGGTGCTGTTGTGTGATGAAATATACAAAAGGCGGCACGGCGGCAGGAGAGGAAGCTATTTTTGGATGAATTAGGAAAACTGTTAGAGGAAATATTGAATAAAGATCTGCAGCAGATCGTGCTGAGCAACACCCGTGACGCGGCGCAGGGCACCAAGGTGAAGGTACGCCCTGTGCTGTTAGCGGGGGAGTTGTATTTTCAGGAGACACTGCAGAAAGGGACGCAGGTGTTCCATGAGAATCTGAAAAAGGACGGGATGCAGGAGCGCATTGCCGGCTATCTGGACAAGCTGTTCAAGCAGGGGAGTTTTACCGGGGCAGACGCAGACGGGCGGCAGATAGAGGCCACGGTGCTGGTCAGCAAAAAGGGAAAAAAGACGGTGAAGGTGCGTAGGCAGCAGGAGGCATTCCCGCAGAGGGATCTGTCCCACAATCGCACCAAGCAATACATTCTGATGGACGGCACGCCGGTTGATTTTCTGGTCGGGCTGGGGGTACAGACGCCGGACGGCAAAGTGACTAAGACAAAGTACGATAAATTCCGCCAGATCAACCGATATCTGGAGTTCATTGAAGATGTGCTGGAGGCGCTGCCGAGGGACAGGACGCTTCGCATTATTGATTTCGGCTGCGGAAAGTCTTATCTTACGTTTGCCATGTATTATTATCTGCATGAATTGCAGGGACGGGATATTCAGGTGACGGGGCTGGATCTGAAAGAAGACGTGATCCGTCACTGCAATGAACTGGCGGACAAGCTGCATTATACAAATCTGCATTTTGAGCGGGGCGACATCAGCACTTATACCGGTGCGGACCGGGTGGACATGGTGGTCAGTTTGCATGCCTGCGACAAAGCGACAGATTTCGCTCTGGAGAAAGCGGTAAAATGGAATGCAAGGGTGATCCTTGCGGTGCCGTGCTGTCAGCATGAGCTGAACGGGCAGATGCGCTGCGAAACGCTGCAGCCGGTGCTAAAGTATGGGATCGTCAAGGAGCGCATGGCGGCATTGCTGACGGATGCTCTGCGGGCGGATCTGCTGGAGCAGCAGGGATATGAAACGCAGATATTGGAATTTATCGACATAGAGCACACGCCGAAAAATCTGCTGATTCGGGCGGTGAAGCGGACGGATCAGACCGGTGTAAAGAACATGAAACGCAGGTCGGAGAATTCCGACATCCGTGGGGTTGCGGAATTTTTACATGTGAATCCCACATTGGAGCAATTGTTGCAATAACGGCTGGAGTAATTTTTCAATGAAAAAAGTTTTGATAAAGATCATTGTCTTTCTGGTGACTTTTGTGGTGGCGTTAATCGTTGCCGGCAAAGTGATGAACCAGGGGCATGACAATATGACGATGGAGATGGCTGCGGCTACGCTGCCTGTCATGCATGTGGAGCGCGACGGCGTGGCCTACAATGAATTGCATGGTTATGTCGTACCCATGGATGTAGCGTCCATGCGGGATGTGGTGACCGTGCTGGGGGAAAATCGGGAATTTTCCGTGCAGGTCGACACCTACGGCAGGAATGTGACGGGAATGTCATTGGAAGTGCGCAGTATCGACGGAACCCGCCTGATCGAGAATACACCGGTCACGGGGCTGCAGACGGAAAAGAAAGCGTTTTCCGTGGTTGTGAGCCTGAAAGACCTGATCGAGAAAGACCGGGAATATTCTGTGAAGCTGACGCTGACACTGGATGATGACAGGCAGGTTTCCTATTACACCCGCGCCATATGGAGCGAGTCGCTGCATATGGAGGAAAAACTGGATTTTGTCAGGGATTTTCATGAGAGGCTGTATGATAAAGAAGCGGCGAGAGAGCTGACAAGATATCTGGAAACCAACGCCCAGCTGGAGGACAATACCTCCTTTCACAAGGTTAACATTCACAGCAGTTTTAAGCAGATCACCTGGGGAGATCTGGGGGTAAGGGAAGAAACGGAGCCCGTGATCCTGATGACGGAGATCGGGGAGCAGACAGCTTCCTTTTTGGTGAATTTTCTGGTTTCCACAGAGTCGTCTCAGACCAGGACCTATTATCGGGTGGTGGAGCATTACCGGATCCGATATACCTCGGACCGGATCTATCTTTTGAATTATGAGCGCACCATGACGCAGATCCCGGATGTGGAGAAGATGTATGCCAATGATAAGATCCTGCTGGGGATCACGGACAGCAACATTCCGCTGGCAGAAAGTGAGGACGGCAGTACGGTGGCCTTTGAAGTGGACGGATCCCTGTACAGCTACAACTCGGTGAGCAATAAGCTGGCGGTGGTATTCAGTTTTTACGATCAGGCTTACACGGACAACCGTGCCATGTATGACCGGCATGGAATCAAGATCCTGAATGTGGATGAGGGCGGTAATATCTGTTTTGCGGTTTACGGTTATATGAACAGAGGGCGGCATGAAGGGGAAGTCGGGATTCAGGTTTATACTTACAACAGTACTCTGAACACGATAGAGGAAAATGTTTATATCCCTTATCACAAAGAGTATGCCCTGCTAAAGCCGCAGATGGAGCGGCTCCTGTATCTGAACCGGGAGCAGGTGCTTTATCTGATGCTGGAGGATGTGATCTATTCCATCAATCTGGAAGAAAAGACCTACTATCCGCTGGCTACGATCACCCAGATAGACACTGCCCAGATTTCGGAAAGTAACTGGATCGTCGTCTGGCAGGAGGGAGAGGATATCTATCACAGCCGCAAGCTGAATATCCGAAATCTGAATAATGATGTCCAGCAGGAGATCCGTGTGGGTGCGGACGACGCGGTGAAGCCCCTGGGATTTATGGGGGAGGATATTATTTACGGCGTTGCCAGAGAGGAAGATATTTACAGGGAGAGTTCCGGACGAATCCTTTTTCCCATGTACAAAGTATGCATCTGTGACGCCCAGGGGAATCTGCTGAAGGAATATCAGCCGGAGGGAGTATATGTCACGGAGTGCAATGTGGAGAGTAATCAGATCACGCTTTCCCGGGTGAAAAAGCAGGAAAACGGCAATTATGTCGAGACCACGGCGGATCAGATCATGAACAGTACGAAAGAGGAGACCGGGAAGTTTGTGATCGTGGCTCCCGGGATCGACATTTATGAGCGCTATGTGCAGATCCAGACCAGACACAATATTGACAGTAAGACGATCCAGATCCTGACTCCGAAAGAGGTGGTGTTCGAGGGCGGACGAGAGCTTGTGCTGGAGGCGGAAAGCGATGCCACCAGATACTATGTTTATGGGGCGTACGGTGTGGAGAACCTGTTCAGCTCTCCGGCGAAGGCGGTGCTGCTGGCAAACGAAGTGTCCGGGGTGGTGGTAGATCAGAACGGTCACCGCATCTGGCGGAAGGGAAACCGTGTGGCACGCAACCAGATCATGGCAATCCGGGAGGATAAGACGACGGAGGAAAAAGGCAGTCTTGCAGTCTGCCTCGATACCGTGTTAAAATATGAGGGAGTTGTGCGGAACACACAGGCTTTGCTGGAACAGGGACAGACGGTGCAGGATATTCTGCAGGCGAATCTGGAGAACGTGCAGGTGCTGGATCTGGCGGGCTGTGAATTGGATGCCATGCTCTATTATGTAAATCAGGATCTGCCGGTGCTGGCGCTTCTGTCGGATGGCGAGGCAGTTCTGATCACCGGATTTAATGAGTACAATGTGGTGGTTATGGATCCGAAGAAGGGAACCTTAGCCAAGATGGGCATGAACGATGCCACGGATTGGCTGAAAAAGAACGGGAACAATTTTGTGACCTATATCCGCACAGAATAATTCGAAACAGAAAGAGAGGAAAAAGAAACATGGACATTGATCAGATCAAGAACAATCTCCCCGAGAAGATCCAGGAGGTAGTGGCAAAGGTTTCTGCGGATAAAACGCTGCTGGAGCAGTTTCAGAAGGAACCGGTGAAAGTTGTGGAGAAAGTGGCAGGCGTAGACCTTCCCGATGATGTGGTGAACAAGATCATCGACGGAGTCAAGGCAAAGCTGACGGCGGACAAGGCTTCCGGCGTGATTGGCGATGTGGCGGGAGCGCTCAAGAAACTGCTGTAACCTATCTGCCGGAATGGGCAGAAAGCTATAGGGAATTATAGGGAAACCCGGATGTGCAATGCATTTGGGTTTCTTTTTTTCGAGAACAATGAGGCGGGCGGACACGTTTGCCATGCTTTTGCAGAAAATGTTGCAAAAGTAATCTATAAAAAATAAATGTAAAATATAGTTGACAAAAGCAAAGCAAGTGATGTAATATATATTTTGCAAGGAGGAAACATTATGAGAAATTTGAAACTGAAATTCAAACGGATTGAATTAAACATGTCACAGACGGAGCTGGCGGAGAAAGCCGGCGTGACCAGACAGACCATCGGTCTGATCGAAGCGGGGGAGTTTAATCCGTCACTGAAACTGTGTATCGCTATATGTAAAGCGTTAGGCGTTACCCTGGATGATATTTTCTGGGAGGAAGAGGAAAAACAGGAATCATGAAACAGATCATGGAGAGGAGAATGATGATGAAACAGAATGAAAAGAGAAAAAATAATCTGGATGAGAGACAGGAGCAGATATTGCTCCAGGTGGAGCACCGCGGCTGCTGGCTGGCCTTTTGGGGACTGTTGATCGCGCTGATGGTGCAGTTTGTCATGGGAAGAGATTTTACTTATATGGCAGGAGAGTGGATCGTGTTCATGGTGCTTGCGGTGTATCTGGTGGGTGCCTGTGCCAAAAGGGGAATTTGGGACAGACATTTTAAGCCGGATGGAAAGACGAATTTGATTTTTTCCGCAGTCTCTGCCATAGTGTTCGGCGGTGTGATGTTTGCTAAGTGTTATCGAAATTTTCCGGATAAACCGATAGGCAGTATTGCATCCGGTGTATTCACGACAGGGTTTGTGTTTGTGATCGTTTTTGCCACATTGAGTGTTATGGCAGGGATCGTCACCAAAAGGCAGAAGAATCTGGATGCCGAACCGCTGGATGTCGAAGCGGATGCGGATAATCTGACTGATGCAAATGACCTGAGACGATAAAATAAAATTTAATGAAAAACATTAAAAAGTTATTTACAAACATGTTTACCCATGATATAGTAGCCTCACAAGACATTTAACGATAAACATAAAAAAATTAATGTAAAATGTGGCGCGGGAACAACGCAAAGAAAGTGAGGCAAATTATGGAAAAACAGGCAGCAATCAGGAAGATCAATCAAATCGGTAAAGCGGGGTATATCATCTCCGTCATTGTGCAGGTGCTTGTTATCATAGCTCTGGTGGGCGCACTGATCGGAGGGGCTGTGATGGCGGCATTTCCCAAAGAGGCGATCACCATGACAATGAGCGGATCAATGGACGTGGACCTGAACCTGAATCGGCTCGGGGGCGCACATCTGACGGATACACAGCTGCAAAACCTTCAGAGCGAACTGCAAAGCGGAAGTGCGTCTTTCTCCATAGATGACAGGGACTACCTGGTGACCGGCGTCGAAACCACACAGGATGGCGTGCGGGTTTCGGCGGAGACTTCCAATATTACGGCAGATTTAAAAACAATCCTTTGGCCGACGGTTGTTTCCGGAGTTGTCTATATCGTGGTAGTATTGATCACGATCCATTTTATCAAGCGTCTGTGCAAAGAGATCAAGAACTGCGAGAGCCCTTTCAGTGAAGGTGTGATCCGAAAGATCAAGCAGCTTGCCTATGCACTGATCCCCTGGGTTTTTATCTCCGGCATCACAGAAAGTATTATGAGCAGCGGAATGACCGGAAGAACGAGTGTGGATCTGAATATTGATCTGGGCAGGGTAATGGTGGTGTTGGTGGTTCTGGCGCTTGCCTATATCTTCCAATATGGTGCGGTGCTCCAGCAAGAGTCTGACGAGACTTTGTGAGGAGGTGCGCATATGGGAAAAATAATTCTTCGGTTGGACAGAGTGATGGCGGACCGTAAGATGAGTCTGAATGAACTCTCTGAAAAGGTAGGCGTGTCCAATGTGAACCTGTCCAAGATCAAAACCGGTAAGATCAGTGCCATACGGTTCTCCACGCTGGAAGCAATCTGTGACGTGTTGGACTGCCAGCCGGGAGATATTTTGGAATATGATAAAAACGCCTTGAAATAACAAAATCCTTCGGACAAGAGGAGTGGATCAAAATCCTTTTGCCTGGAGGATTTTTGCTTTCCAAACTTAAACATTGAAAATAAATTTAACATATTGTATTCTATAAATAAGCAAAAATCAATCAAAACAAACCAATAAAGGAGAAGATACAGAATGGAAAAGCAGATCATGGACAAGCGCGAGCAACGCATCATGGAGAAAATCTGGGAGCAGACGGACGCAAAGAATTCTGTGAGCGTTACGGAGCTGGAGGAGTTGTTTGCCGGTGAGAAGATGAGCAAGGTGTCGATCTTCAAAGCGGTACAATCTCTGTTGAAGAAGGGCTATATCGGTGTGGAAGGACTGGAACTGTCAGGGACGGTTTATGCGCGGAAATATGAGGCGCAGATCACCAGAGAGCAGTATGCGGCTATTGTACTGGCAAACGGCGGAATCCGCACATCATCTCTGGGAAGTCTTGTACTTGCTATGATCGGCAATGACAGAGATGACATGCCAAATGAAACGAAGGACGAGGAGTTGATCGCAGAGCTGGAAAAGGTGATCGAGCGCATTAGAAACAGAGAGGTATAAGCGATATGCCCCAGGAAAATTGCTATGGCATTTTTATGTTTTTCATCAAGCTTATGAGTGGAAACTCACGCATCAGTGTATGGTCGATCGTTTCCTGTTTATTTTGGGGCAGTCTTCTGATTCTGTTTTATTCTCTCCTGTGGCGGAGCAAAAAATTTAAAGAAGTTGTAGGTGTGAGGGGGATGCTTGGTCTGTATGTCCTTTGTATCTTCCAACTGCTTATACCGGTCAGCGCCACCTGGCAGAAGAATATTACGCTTCCCAATAAGCTGAATCTGTTTCTTGGAGGATTTCATCGTACGATCATCACCTATGATTCCGTGGAGATCTCTATCGGGGAATTGTTCCTGATTATCTGGATGATAGGGATTGGCGTGAAACTCATCTCCCTTTTGGTGGGATATGCCAGAAATAATCGGATATTAAGGAAACTCCCGCACAGACAGATCTCGCGGGAAGCGTTTTCCAAACAAATGGGGGTGGAAGTGCCAAGACAGATTGCGGTTTACCGCTGCACAGGGATTACAGTGCCTTTTAGCTTTGGGATATTCTGTAAACGTATCCTGATCCCGGATCAGCTTTATACAGCGCAGGAGTTGAAGTATATTATTCTGCATGAGAGGATTCACCTGGAAAAAGGAGATCATTATCTCGCCCTTTTGACAGAGCTGCTCTGTGTGATCTACTGGTGGAATCCCTGCGTATATCTTTTGAAAAAAGAAGTGGAGCAGAGCCTGGAGATGCGTTGTGACAGCGAGGTGACCCGCGGCATGGAGAGAGATGAGGTCGCGGATTATATGACAACGCTTCTCACCATTTTTCGTGGACGCAGCAGAAGAGGTGTCTGGCGCGGGCTGAGTTTGTTGGGAACAGGAAACGGGCTGCGGTCGGAGTTGAGACATCGTTTTACCATGTTGGAAAATAATCCGGGACAGAAGACATACGCATTGGGTGTACGGCTTGCGGTGGCGGGCTTTGCATTTCTGATGGTATTGCTATCCAACAGTATTGTCATAGCGCCTTTTTTTCTGCCGGATCTGGATGACCTGGCTATAGGCGGAAAGGGTCCCCAAAACGGATTCAACATGGATGAGGTTTATTTTGCCACGCCGGATTCCTATATTTATCAGGGAGAAGACGGAAGCTATTATATGGAGAGCTCTGACGGTACCAAGCAGATCCGCGATGAGGTGGCGGAGGTATTGATAGAGGAAGGCGTAAATTTCAAAGGGCAGATTCAGTAAAAAAATACTATCATTCAGTAAAAAATCTGATTTCCCAAATTAGTTCTGATATACTTCTGATATGACTATTTTGTCGACATGGGTATGGGAAATGCAGGAGGAAAGACGATGCGAAAAATACTGATATTGGAGGATCGCCCGGAGGAGCAGGAGGAAATTGCCGCTCTCATCAATACGATCGAGAGCCCTACAGAAGTGATCCGATGCGTGGATACGAAAGAGGCTTATGTATGCGCATTGGAGGGGAATATTGACCTTTTCATCATTGATGTGATCTTAAAACCGGATCAGCAGGAGGATACATCGGGGCTGAAGTTTGTGGAGAGCATTCGGGGTGTTACGCGATATGAATTTACACCGGTGATTATCCTTACCTGTCTGGAGGATCTGAAATCATACAGCTATGAAAAGCTTCACTGCTACGCATACATTGAAAAACCGTTCGTGACGGAACACTTGCGCAAGACGATCGTGGAGTGCCTTCGCTCGCCCAGACTGCCGGAGCGGGAGCGCACACTCTACTATCGGAAAGACGGCGCAATCGTGGTGGTGCAGCGCGAGGATGTGGTTTATGCCAAGAGTATACGGCATGCACTTCATATTTTTACACGGAAAAAAGACAATATTGCAATTCCGTATCTGACGGTGAAACAATTTCTCATGGATGCGGACAGTCATGATTTTATTCAATGCAGCCGCAATACGGTCATCAACCGGAAATTTGTGGTTTCCGTTGATCTGCCGCGGAGAAGAGTCTGCTTACAGGGGGAGGAGAATCCTGTGGAGATAGGCGGAACCTATGTGGCGGCGATCAGGGAAACCTTCGGGAGCAGAGAAAATGAGTAAACAGCGAAAGGCAGATACCAATCCGCAATCCGACAGATTGACGCAGGAGGCAAAGGAACAATACGAGCAGTTGGTGCGGGAAGTGCGCATGCGTCAGCACGAATTGGGGAATCAGCTGAGCGCGGCGAAAACGCTTTCTTCCGGGGAGGCATCGCAGTATCTGGAGGAGCTGAACAGGGATCAGCGTTACAATGTGCTTTTGCTGTGCGGAGATCCGCTGCTTGCGGGACTGCTTTATCAGAAATGTAAGGAGGCTGAGGCTCAGGGAATCCGTGTGGAGAGTCATATATCTGCAAGGCTTGAAGCCTATGCGCTTCCACAGCATGAGTTGATCGCCATAGTGGGCGGTCTGCTGGATAATGCCATTGATGCGGAATTGTCCCGGCCGGCGGACGAGCGGAGCATACGTATCCTGGTGGATGCGGAGGACGGACAGTATCGGATCACTGTGGCCAATCGTTTTCCCTATGTTCCCTATGAGACTATGCACGGCTGGTTCCGTGAGGGACATACCAGCAAGGGTACGGGCAGAGGATTGGGACTCGCACATACCCGGGAGATCTGCGCGGACGGCAGGGCGGATATCGCCTACGGCAACCAGGAGACGGACGGGGACAACGAAGTATTCTTCATGCTGTATCTGAAACCGGCGCAGGAAACAGAGCCTGCCGGGGAGTCAGTGCGGCAGGATATAAGGGAAGAATACGCACTTGAGAAGACGGGGAGATTGACAGGATTTGGAATGTATGCAGGCATAGCAGCGCTTTTGGCGGTTGCGGGCCTGCTTATTTTTGTTATCATGCCGTCGAAAGATCAAGAACGATCACTGGATTTACCGCAGGACGATACGCAGGCTGGGACACAGGTGTCCGTATCCAGACCTTTTACCCTGTATGATGTGGGCGAGGCACCGGAAGGCGGACAGGAGATCGAGCGGCCGGATGAAAGCTTCTGGCATCCGTATAAGCTGTTCCCGGAATCCGTGGGGCTGGCAAAGATCCGGTATGAAACCTATGATGCGCAAGGGAATCATATTGCCAGTGACAGTTACATTCCGCGCAAGTACGACAGCAGCAAGGACAGGGGAATTCTGGTGAGCCTGGGAAGTGATTACGCGGACTTTAAAGGTTATTGCAGACGTTTGCAGGAATATTGGACTTATGATGAAAAAGGACAGGCAGTGTCTTACCGGTCCTACAAGCAATACGGGGCCGATCTGGAGCCCCAGTTGTATGAAGAAATAGATTATGAGCCGCAGGCGGACAACCCAGGCAATGCGGACGGCATACCGCAGGAGGTGCTTGCTGCGCAGAAAAATGAGGACATGACGTGTGATTGGGACGCAGAGCTTAGGCGTGCCCATATCACAGAGACTGACTATTATGGTGAAGAGCACCAATTTGTTTACGACTATGATGCGCAGGGGCGCAAAACCAGAGGATATTCCATACAGGATAACGTGGCACAGTTGATCTATGAGGCGTATTTCGATGACAAAGGGCGCGTCAAGGAGATCGATGACAATACGCCGCGCCTGATCAAAGAACGTCTGTCAGAGGAATATCGGGAAAATTTCTATGACGAGGCGCTCACGCAGCCGCTGCGTCCGCGACAGTCGGAAAACAGGTATCAATTTTATTTTTACAACACTGCGGAGGACTCTCCGGCATATATGTTGAATATTGATGCGCAGGAAGGCGACGGCGAGCTGTATGTATATCAGTATGATGCGGCAGGGCAGCTTTCGGTGACCTATCTCTATTATATTCAGGATGCCTATTTGGGAGAATTTTCTCTGGACACACCGGAGGGAGGATGCTTATACTTCTCTGATAGCCATGAGGAATCCTATACCTATGAGAAAACAGGACTGAAATGGTTGGAGGATCAATATTTTGTGACGGAGATCGCCATGGAGGATGCTTCGGGCAGACTGGCATGGACCTTCTCCTTTGACAAAGGGCAACCTGTGCTGCGCAAAGAGGGAGATTCTGTTGTGGATTGGACCGAGGTGATCGATCAAAATATCCTGTCTGAAATTCAGTAAGAAAATGATGTAATTCAGTAAAAAAATTGTATACTGAATCTGTTTCTGATATACTTCTATGGAAGTGTTTTTTTATGCATACAAATATTGGGAA
>DFDT01000005.1:0-4219 GCA_002368865.1 Lachnospiraceae bacterium UBA3821
GCAGAGACAGCGGATTATCTGGCTGAGCATGGCTGCGGGGATGTGACGATAGTAGAAATGCTTCCGCAGATCGTGAAGGATGGCGAACCTGCTCCTACCTATTATCTGAAGAAGAGGATGTCTGAGCATGGAGTAAAGGTGCTAACTTCTGCTGCGGTGCAGGAAGTGAAGGAACACGGCGTCGTGTACAAGAAAGATGAATCCTGTGCTGAGATTGCAGATGTTGATACGGTTGTGATCGCTATCGGTGTTCGTGCAAACACGGTATTGGAAGAGTCTTTAACTGACTGCAGCTTTACGATCGTGTCTGTCGGTGATTGTCATGAGCGTGCCAAGAATGGATACAGGGGAATCCAGGAAGGCTATGAGGCCGGGATTCGCATATGATGAAACAGGAAGCCGGGATATGCTTAGGCTGACCTGAAAGGGAGAACGAAGAGCATGAAAATGTTTACAGCAGAACAGATCCAGAGCCTTAACGAACTTGAAATGGAAGTATACCTGTATGTGATGAAGCATCAGTCATCAGTCCGTTATATGCGAATCCGTGAACTGGCCGCGGAGGCGCATGTTTCCACAACGACGGTCGTGCGTTTTTGTAAAAAGATGGGATGTGACGGGTATATGGAGTTTAAACTCAAAATGAAGGAAGCTATGGGGCAGAAAGAGGATATTACTGTTCCAGAGGATCTGTATGATCTGAAAAACTTCCTCAACCGGGCGGAGAGTGATGAGTTTCAGGAAAAGATTGATGCGGCGGCAGCAATGATCGCCAGGGCAGATCAGATTTTCTGTATGGGTATCTGTAATTCCGGGTTTATAGCGCAGTATGCCGCCCGGTATTTATCGAGTTTTGGAAAGTTCTGTTTTGCGGTTACGGATCCCTTTTATCCTATGAAGCAAATGGAAAACGGGTTGACCTCTGTTGCTATTTTCTTTTCCGTATCCGGTGAGGCGGAAAATCCCCTGCGGCTTGCAAAATTGTTGAAAGAGCACAAGTGCAGAATCCTGAGTGTGACAAATACTGACAAGTGCACGATCGCACGGATATCGGACATCAATATTCCATATTATATTACTTTTCGAAGAAAGACCGGTGAGAATGGAAGTGCGGAGGACATCGACTTCACATCCCAGGTTCCGGCAGTCATTATCGCCGAGACATTGGCAAAAAGAGTCGCCAACCGTCTCACGGAGCAGGAGGAGTAGTACTTTCAATAGCGTTATCAGACGGGGCATTTGCTGCCGCTCCGACTGAAAGTATACTTGAAAATATGGAACGGGCTGTTTTTTGGATGTAACAAATTCCAAAAAACGGCCCTTGTTTTTTTGACATTCCAGTTTGCTGACAGTCGAAAAAAAAGCCTTTATAGTATTTGTATTACATCCGGATCCGAATTCAGATTATTGACACGGGATCCTGCAAGACCGGCCATCTGCGGGATTTGAAAGAAAGTTAAAGGAGGAGTAATATCTATGGCGGCAGTCAGAGATTATGGAAAACTCGCAGCCGATATTAAGGATATGATCGGCGAGAGCAATATTACAAGCGCTACCCATTGCGCGACCAGATTAAGGCTGGTCCTGAAGCAGTCTCCTTCCGATGAGGTGACTGGGAAAATTTCATCTATGCCGGGTGTCATTCAGGTGATTGAAAAAGGCGGACAGTATCAGATCGTTATTGGAACGCACGCAAAGGATGTCTACAGCGAACTGATGAAGATTATTTCTATTGATGAGAGCGCTGCCCCGGAGGTGGAGCAGAGTCTGCTGAATCGGGTAATCGCAACTATGTCCGCAGTATTTGCGCCGTTTGTCTATGTACTTGCAGCAGCAGGACTTATTCAAGGTGTCCTGATTGTCATCACTTTCTTTGCACCCGCATTTTCCGAAACGGGGACCTATGGTGTTCTCAATTTTCTATCCTGGACCCCATTCACTTTCCTTCCGGTGTTTATAGGAATCACGGCTTCGAGACATTTCAAGTGCAACACATATATTGCAGTATGGTGCTGCCTGGCTCTGGTAAACAGTTATTGGGGAGACATAGCTGCCCGCGTGGCAGCAGGAGAATCCATCCGGTTTCTGGTATTTCCTCTGTCGTCCACAACCTATACATCCACAGTTCTTCCGCCCCTGTTCCTTGTTCTCCTTCTCTCCTATCTGGAACGGTTTTTGGAAAAGCATGTGCCTGATTTTATCAAGGCGCTGGCAGTCCCCTTTCTCTGCGCGGCTGTTATGGTCCCTCTGACCATTGTCGTGATCGGACCTCTTACCGCCGGCATCTCCAATGCAATTGCTTCCGGGTACAATGCCCTGTATGGCTTTGCACCGGCCCTGGCAGGCCTGATCGTAGGCGGTCTCTGGGAAGTCATCGTTGTCTTCGGCGTGCACTGGGGCATGGTACCTATTATTCTGGCAAACTTTGAAAACTACGGATTTGATACCATTCAGATCTTCATTACTCTGGCTGTTATTTCTGTTATGACCGCATGCTTTGCGGTTGCCCTCAAGTCCCGGAACAAAGAGATGAAGGGCATCGCACTTTCCTCTGGCATCACAGCCATTTTCGGCATCACGGAACCCGGTATCTATGGCTGCGTGCTCCGCCTCAAGAAGCCCCTGATCTGTGCCTGCATTGGCAGCGGTATCGGATCACTGGTTGCAGCAGCAATGGGGGCAAAATACTATGTATATGCAGGCCTTCCGGGCGTTTTAACAACGGTAAATGCCATCTCGGAAGATGGAACAGGCGCTTTCATTGCAACGGTCATCGGCGCTCTTGTCACGATGGTTGTCAGCTTTGTCCTTGTCATGATCATCGGATTTGACGATCCTGCAGAGCCTGCAGAAGAAACAGATGCCACAGCGGCAGCTGACGCAGATACAGCTATGAAGGACATAGTCATTTATGCCCCTATGAATGGTGAAATGGTCGACCTTGCGGCAGTTCCGGATCCTACTTTTTCTGAGGGAATCCTGGGACAGGGGACGGCGATCCTTCCCTCCGAAGGAAAACTCTACAGTCCTGTGGACGGCACAGTGGCCTCTGTATTTGAAACAAAGCATGCGATCTCCCTTCTGACAGATTCCGGTGCGGAGCTCCTGATGCATGTAGGACTGGATACGGTCTCTCTGGGCGGAAAATTTTTTGAGGCAAAGGTTAAGGACGGAGACCATGTGAAAAAAGGCGATCTGCTCCTGGAGTTTGAATTGGATGCAATCAGCAAGGATTATAAGACCTTTACTCCTGTCCTGATCACCAACGCGGACGACTTTGCGGCAGTGGAAATGAAACACGGGACCGGCAGGGTGAGCGTCGGCGAAGTCCTCTTCGAGGCGAAGGCATAAAAGGGAATCCGCTTCACTGCGGGAGCTTCACATTGGGGATCATAAAATATAGATATTCTATATTGAGCAGGAACTTGAGATAGAATCTTGAATTTAAGGAGGTATCAAATGGCATTTTCCAAGCATTTCCTGTGGGGCGGCGCTGTAGCTGCCCACCAGTTAGAGGGGGCCTGGGACGTGGATGGACGCGGGCCCAGTGTAAGCGATGTAATGACCGGCGGATCTAACAAAGTAAGCCGCCGCATCACAGACGGCGTGATCGAAGGAGAAAACTATCCCAACCACAGAGGAATTGATTTTTTCCACACTTATAAAGACGATGTAAAACTGTTTGCCGAACTGGGCTTCAAGTGCTTCAGGACTTCTATTTCCTGGAGTCGGATCTTCCCTCAAGGCGATGAGACAGAGCCCAATGAAGCCGGGCTTCGTTTCTATGATGATCTGTTTGATGAACTGCATCGATACGGGATTGAACCTGTGATCACCCTGAGCCACTTTGAGATGCCCTATTACCTGACGCAGAAATACGGCGGCTGGGTGAACAGAGAGCTGATCGACTTCTTTGTGCGCTACGCGGAGTGCGTGATGGAGCGCTATAAGGACAAGGTCAAATATTGGATGACATTCAATGAGATCAATAACCAGACCAACCAGAGTACTGATATCTTCGGGTGGACCAATTCGGGCATCCGCTACTCCAAATTGAAGAATCCTAAAAAAGCCATGTATCAGGCTGCCCACAACGAGATGGTGGCTTCCGCAATGGTGGTCAAAAAAGGACATGAGATCAATCCTGATTTTCAGATTGGCTGTATGCTCAGCCTTGTGCCCTTTTATCCATATTCCTGCAATCCTGACGACATCATGA
>DFDT01000005.1:4420-5994 GCA_002368865.1 Lachnospiraceae bacterium UBA3821
CTTGCAGCCGGAACGGTGGATTATGTCGGATTCAGCTATTACATGTCCAATACCGTGAAGGCAGAGGCTTTGACCAAAAAAGAAAACGTAGCGGGTGGCAATCAGCATTCTGTCGCCAATCCCTATGTGAAAGTCTCTGACTGGGGATGGGCAATTGATCCTGTTGGACTGCGCTACGCGCTCAATGTCCTGTATGAGCGCTATGAGAAGCCTCTCTTTATTGTTGAAAACGGGCTGGGAGCATATGACAAGCTGGAAGCGGACAAGACCTGTGATGACAGCTACAGGATTGCCTATCTGCGCGCCCACATCGAGCAGATGAAGAAAGCAGTAGAGTATGACGGCGTGGATCTGATGGGTTATACGCCCTGGGGCTGCATTGACGTTGTCTCTTTTACTACCGGAGAACTGGCAAAGAGATATGGTTTTATCTACGTGGATCTCAACGATGACGGAAGCGGATCCGGAGAGAGATACCGCAAGAAATCATTTGACTGGTACAAAAAAGTGATTGAAAGCAACGGAGAGACCTTGTAAATGATCGGGGAGAAAAACCGGAGAAGACAGGTATTGAAATAACAATCAATCACATTTTCTGACTGAGGCTTTTGCATTTACTGGTCATTTACTGGACTTCCGGGGGATCAGGACGGAAAGTTGAGCCACTTTTGGGACAATTGAAGATCGTGGTATAGCTCAGAACAGCCGGTGCACACTCTTGATAAAGGAGTTTGCACCGGCTATTTTTGTTTTCATATACACGTTATTCTGTAACAGATCCTAAGATTAGAAGACACTTCTCCGCTGCTTTTTTTGGAGCATATGTGCTGTGCAGCATAGAAAAATACTTCCACTTTAATATAATCTCATAAAAATGAAACCGGGATAAACCCATTTTATACAATGAGAACCTACAGGAAATATCATTGTAAATGCATTTGGAGGTTATTATGAACTGGAAAGAGAAATATCAGGAGAAGATTGTTTCAGTTGAGGAAGCCATGAGCCACGTGAAGGATGGGGATATGATTGTTCCTGGTGATTTCTGCGCTGAACCGGTGTATCTGATCGATGCAATGACGAAAAGAGCGAAAGAACTTACAGGGGAAGGAATCTATATTGCTCATGGTGGAAGTGTTGGTCCGGAGCCTCATCTTGAGCCTGAAGTAAAGGATCAGATCCATTTTCATCCAAAGGTGATTGCCCGGAATGATAATGTTGTTTCTTTGAACTCTGCACTAGAGGTGGATCTTTTAGGACAAGTCGCTGCAGAAATGATCGGGCTGAGACAATTTACAGGTGTCGGAGGATTTACAGATTATTGGAATAAACTGATCGGGCTTTTTTTATTTCATGCAAAGGAGGACGTCAGATGAATTATGAGCAGTTTCTGGAACAGATGAAAGAGGATCTTCAGGACAGGTTTGCGGAAGATCTCCCGCCGGAGCTTGCCGATGTGAGGATCGGGATCCGGAATGTGGAGAAGCTTCAGGGAGAATCCGATCGCGGACTTTCGTTCCGCAGCGGGGATTCCCCGGTAGAGGCCAACCTCAACATGACCGGTGCCTTTCAGG
>DFDT01000005.1:6046-6363 GCA_002368865.1 Lachnospiraceae bacterium UBA3821
TCAACATGACCGGTGCCTTTCAGGCGTTTGAAGCAGGCCGTCCCTATGAGGATATTCTGGAGGAGGTGGAAGCGCAGCACCTTCTGGAGATACGAACGCATAAAGAAGAATAAAAACAACTAGAGAGAAGAATATTTCCTGTACGCAGGGGGGTTCTTCTCCCTCTTTTTTTATCAGCTTCTTGTCTCAGGACTGGTTTCTCAGCAGATTCCCCCGGACTGCACTGAAAACAGAACGGTATTTCTGCTGTTCAGAAGCCAGACAGGCAATCCAGTAGGTGGTATGGGCTTCTGGATCGGTGATGGGCAGCGCCACCC
>DFDT01000020.1 GCA_002368865.1 Lachnospiraceae bacterium UBA3821
GCAATATCGGAATCCTCTTTCACGATCATCACCTGTGTTGCAGTGTAATAAGGGGTAGAGAAGTCAACGCTCTCTTTTCTTTCATCCGTCACAGTCATACCTGCGATGACCGCATCGATCTGACCATTCTGCAGCGCTACCAGCAGAGAGTCAAACTCCATGTTCTCGATCACAGCAGTTTTGCCGTTCTCCTCAGCAATCTGCTTTGCGATTGCCATATCGATTCCGTCATACTGACCGATCACACCGTTTGCAGCCACAAATTCAAAGGGCGGAAACTCTGCGTTTGTTCCGAACTTCAATTCAGCGCCTGCTGCGGGTGCCTGTGCCTCACTGCTCTGTGCCTCACTGCCCGGATTTGCTGCCGGAGAAGCATTGTTACTGTCACCTGCATTACCGGAATTGCTGCATGCTGCAAGTACGCCTACAAGCATTGTCATGGCAAGTACCAATGCTGCCAATTTTGTTGCTTTTTTCATAATATCATCCTCCTCGTTATCACCGGTTTTCTCACCGGTCTCTAGTCATTATACCAATTTTTTGACCAAAGAAAATCCGCAGAATATCCAATTTTCGCTTGAAAACAAACACTTCTTAAAGCACTTTGCTCAAAAAATTCTTCGTTCTTTCGTTCTGCGGATTGCCGAAAACTTCTTCCGGCGTGCCGCTCTCCATCACCACACCCTGGTCTATGAACAGCACTCTGGTGGCCACTTCTCTGGCAAATCCCATCTCATGGGTCACGATCACCATGGTCATGCCGGATTTCGCCAGATCTTTCATCACGTCCAACACCTCTCCCACCATCTCCGGATCCAGGGCGGAAGTGGGCTCGTCAAACAACATGATCTCCGGGTCCATGGCAAGGGCTCTCGCAATGGCCACACGCTGCTTCTGACCGCCGGAGAGCTGTGCGGGATACGCATTCTCCTTCTCCGCCAGATTGACTCTGGCAAGCAGTTCCCTGCCGCGCTTGATTGCATCTTCCTTGGTCATTTTCTTTAAAAGCACCGGCGCCAGCGTAATATTTTCCATGATGGTCAAATGCGGGAACAGATTAAACTGTTGGAATACCATGCCCATCTTCTGTCGGATCCGGTTCACATTCACCTTCGGATCATTGATCATCTCATCATCCACATAGATCTCGCCCGCTGTCACATCCTCCAGCAGGTTCAGGCAGCGCAGAAACGTACTCTTCCCGGAACCGGAAGGGCCGATTACCACGACCACCTCGCCCTTTTCAATGTGCTCGTCAATTCCCCGCAGCACTTCCAGATTTTCAAATGTCTTATGTAAATTCTTAACCTTGATCATCTTCCGCCCTCCTTACCTTGCATCCGCTTTTCGAAGCACCGCCTCAATCCGGTTCAGGATCAACGTCAGGATTTTGATCAACACATAATAGATCACTGCCGTTCCGATCAGAGGCATGAATGCGATAAAGGTTGCGCTCTTGATAAAGTCGCCGGCCTTCTGGATATCCATCAGACCCACGTATCCCACAATGGCCGTCTCCTTGATGAGCACAATAAACTCATTACACAGCGCCGGAAAAATATTTTTGATTGCCTGCGGGATCACGATGCGGCTCATGGTCTGATATGCATTTAATCCCAGAGATCTGCCGGCTTCCGTCTGTCCCTTGTCAATAGACATGATGCCGGCCCGGATAATCTCGGACACATACGCGCCGGAATTGATGCCAAAGGCGATCGCCGCAATGATCCACTTATCCAGATGTACGGATGCAAAAATGACGAAATAAATGATCATCAGCTGGGTTACGGAAGGCGTTCCGCGGATCACGTCCGTATAAATGCCGCCGATGATCTTCAGCAGCTTGTGCTTCGACAGATTGCAGATTGCGATGATCATGCCGATGATGATGCCGATCACAACCGCCAGAAGCGACACCTTGATCGTCACGCCGATACCGCTCAAAAGCAGCTTGTATCTGTCCTCTTTGATAAAACATTTATAAAAAGTATTTCCAAAGTTTTCAGCCCACTGTGCCATCTTTCTTCCCTCTCATCTTATTTCCGTATCATTTTATCTTCTCAAATCCATCCGCATCCACACAGATCACGTCACAGACCGTCAAAATGCCTTCCTCCACCCGGAACCGGATATCATATCCCGCAAACGCCATGCCGTAAACATAATCCGGCTGCTTATGATAAGCAGCTCTGGGGTCCTGCGCCAACACCTGAAATGCCGTCCGCCGCTTCTCCTGGGGCAGTTTTTGCAAAAGCTCCTCCGGAAAAACCACCTCGATCCCATCCTCCCGGTGTTCCTGTCCAAAACCGCCCTGCGCCTGAGGATGGGCATCCGCATACGGCAGATATGGTTTAATGTCATAAATAGGCGTACCGTCCAGCATATCTACGCCTGACACGATTAGTTTCGGTGCATCCGCTCCCGCAAGGACCACCTTCTCCAGCTTCACACAGGACAGCCCAATCGCATTCGGTCGAAACGGAGAACGCGTGGCAAAAACACCTCTTTTTTCCTTTCCTCCGAGCCTGGGCGGATAGACCGTAGCCGACCAATTATCCCTTTTCGCCTGGGAAAATTCCCAGATCAACCACAGATGGGAAAATTCTTCGATCCCATAGAGCGCCTCACCCCTGCGAAATTCCGGTTCAAAAATGATTTCGCCCCTGAGCTCCCGCACCAGTCCGCTCTGTCTCGGTATCCCGAACTTGGACGGAAAATCCGTATGAATTTTCGCTATGACCCGCAACGCGGCTTGCTCCGATGCATGCTCCATATCAATTCCAGCCTATCAGATTCTTACAGTCCGTAAATCAGGTGAACCAAAAAACCCGAAACGCTTTCGTAGCATTCCGGGTTCCATGTAAGAGCTGCTGACGGGAATCGGACCCGTGACCTCCACATTACCAATGTGACGCTCTACCGACTGAGCCACAGCAGCACTTTGGGGACGCTTGCGCAACCACCGAGAATGATTATAGCAAACGCCCCCATGCTTGTCAACAACTAATTTTCGTTTTTTAATTCTTTCAAGATTCCCGCAATGATCAGCTCCCGCATCCGCTTGGTATCGATATCAAAGCTCTCCTGGGTAGCGATACACATCATATAGGTCATCACTTTACAAAAGACCGCATACAGCACATATTCCACCGGCAGTTCACTGTTTATCTCCCCGGATTCCATACCTCTCCGGATTATTTCGCCGAACAGCTGCTCCGGCAGTTTTTTCCCAATCGCCGTCTCCCGCAGCTTCTTGCGAATGATGGGACTGTACTTGGAATTGTCTGTTGCACCGTGAACAAACCGGATAAAACAGGTCTTCTGCTCACTGTCTCCATCGAGCTGATCAAACAGCAAATGGATCTCCTCCTGAAAGCTGGCAATCCCCCGCATCATCTCCGTCATCCGCTCCGCCGTCTGTCTGATATAAAACAGAAACGCGCAGGCGATGATCTCCTCCCTGGAGTCAAAATAATCGTAAATCGTCCCTTTGCCGATCCCCGCCCGTTCCGTGATGGCCGAGACAGAAATATCGTTGATATCTCTGCCCTCTCCTACCAGTTCCTGCACGGCGCCATAGGTCAGAAGCACCTTGGACGGAATATCCTCCACGGACTCAAGTCCTGTTATCTTACCCATGTTATTCCGTCGCCTCCGCTACTTTCTTCCGAAACAATCCCCGGCGTTTCTTTTTGCTGCTTTTATCCAGGATCAGATAGAAGCTGGGGATCAACAACATTGTCAGCACCGTGGACGCGATCAATCCGCCGATGATAACCACTGCCATCCCCTGCATCATCACACCATTGGTTCCCAGTCCGAGACTTAACGGCACCATGGACAGAATGGTCGTCAGAGTTGTCATCAGGATCGGGCGCAGTCGCACACAACCGGTCTCGATCAGTGCATCCTCCACCTTCATTACTGTCTTCATCTGGTTGGTGGAATCCACAAAAAGGATACCGTTATTCACCACAATCCCCATCAACATCAAAAAGCCCATCAGTGACACCATATTAAGGTTCTGACCCGTTAAAAACAATAGTCCAAAGGAACCGATCAGTGCGAAGGGAATGCAGGTCATGACCATCAGTGAGAACCGCGGCGATTCAAACTGCATTGCCATCACCAAAAATACAAGGAACACCGCAATGAAAATTGCCTTCGCAATGGCGTACAGCTCCTCATACATCATATCGTTTTCCATGCTTGCCACCAATGACACGCCCTCCGGCAGGACAACGTTCTGTGCATAGGTATTGATCCTGTCCTGCGTTTCAAACTGTGTCTCAGAATTCAGTGTCGCCGTAATACTCACACTGTACTTACTGTTCTGTCTGGAGATGCTCTCCTCGCCTTCCGTATAGACTGCCTGTGCAATATCCCTGAGCGGGATCATGGTACCAAATGAAGTCGCCAGGTTCAGATTCATCAGCTGGTTCAGATTGTCATACTGCCCTTCCGGATACTTTAACCACACCTCATATTCAGAACCTTCCTTCTTGATTGTCAACGCCTTGGTGCCGCCTATCACATTGTTTAAAGTCATACCTACCTGAATCGGTGTCATGCCATACTGCATTGCTTTCAATGGATCCACATCAATCTTTAATAAGGTGGAAGCATTTGCCAGGGAATTGTCCGCCTTCACAACGCCTTCTAACCCACGTATACCGTCAGTGACCTCTGCTGCCGCCTCTTTCAGTGCTTCCATATCATAACTCACCAGGTCGATTTCATAACCGCTGGTGCTCATCATGGAACTCATACTGTTACCGCTGGACTGCACAGTGATATCTACATCTGTCATGGTTGCTCCCAACGCGTTCCATTCGTCCACCACCTGTGCCGTAGTCTTCGTTCTGTCTTTCTTCAGATTCGCAGACAGTGTGGCACCGCCGCCCACGGACATAATGCTGCTTCCGCCCACAGAGATGCTGTAGCTCTCCACATCCGGATGGTTCTCCGCGATCTGCTCCCACTCTGTCATTACCTGATTCTGCGTCTCCAGATTTGTACCCGGCCGGAACGTCATGGACACTGCCACCACGCCCTCATCCGCCGACGGCATCATCTCCACATTCAAAAGCCCCGCCAACAGGAAGGACCCGATCAGAAGCAAAACGGAAACGAACAACACCAGTTTCTTTCTATGCAAAATCTTCGGCATGATCTTCCGATAGCCGTTTGTGATTTTTTTCAGCAGTTTATCAACAGGCAGATCCTTCTTTTCCGTCGGCTTAAAGATACAGAAAAACAACGGAACCAGCATCATTGCCGCAATCAGGGATGCCACCATTGCCACCACGATGGTCATACCCAGCTGAGAGAACATCTGGCCTGACAGCCCTTTCATGGTCGCCAACGGCAGATATACCACGATGGTAGTGATCGTAGATGCAATGATGGAAGCCATTACTTCTTTTGCGCCCAAAAGTACTGCGTCATGAATACTCAATTCACCCCGCTGGGTTCTGAAACAGCTCTCAATGACCACAATGGAGGAATCCACCATCATACCGATGGCAATAACCAAAGATCCCAGCGTTACGACATTCAGGGAAAATCCCATCATGCTCATCATGATCAAAGTAAACAACAGCGAGATCGGCATGGAGGAACCAACGATCAGGCTGGCCTTGAAATCTCCAAAGAACAAAAACAGCACGATCATCGTCAAAACCACACCCAGGATCAGCGTCTCAAACACCGCTGTCAAGGAGTCGATGATCGACTGACTGGCGTCATAAGTGATATCAAACCGAATGGCCGGATTCTCCGCTTCTATCTTCTTCAATTCCTTTTTCACCGCATTGCAGACATTCACCGTACCAAAGCTGCTCTTATTCTGAACACTGATACTGACATTATCCATGCCATTATAGCGGCTTAAGGAGCTCGCCTCCTTGGTGGCCATGGATACCGTGGCTACATCCTGCAGCGTAATCACCTGCCCGGTGGCTGTCATCAGCGGCACTTCCTTCAGTTTCTGCACGGTATTATACTCCATCGTGGTGGTCACAGCCACATCCTGCTTTCCCTGACTCACGCTGCCTGCAGGATAGGAAAAGTCCACTGCAGCCAGAAACTGGGCGATACTGTTCATAGTCAGACCGTACTGATTCATCAGCGTGTCGTTCAATTCCACGCGAATGTACTCCTCACCACCGCCGCTGACCTCCACCTGCGCCACGCCGGAGATAGATTCCAATTCCGGCACCACAGATTCATTTACCACCTTCAGCAGATCCACATCACCAGTCTCGATGGCAGACAAAGACATACATGCCAGACTGCTGATATTCATCTCAATGATCGTGGGTTCCCCCGCATCATCCGGCAGGGAGAGCTGCGCAACTTCCAATGCCGCACGCAGTTCATCGTGGCACTCGGTGATGTCCACGCCATACTCATAAGTAAACAACACCAGACCGTAGTTATCATAGGATATGGTCTGTGTACTGTCTACGCCGCTCAGGGCGGAACCGGCATCCTCGATCACGGAGGTGACCAGTTTATCTACACTCTCCGCATCTGCGCCGGGATAAGTCTCCATCACGATCAGCATCGGCATTTCCATGTCCGGAATCAACTGCAATTTAAATCCGAAGATGGAAGAAATACCAAACACTGCCAAGGCCAGGATGATCAACATACAGGAAACCGGTCTTTTTAATGCAAGTTTTGTCAAACCCATCTCTTACTTTGCCTCCTGCGCCTCATGTGCTGTAATCTGCACACCGTCCATCAGTCTGGGAGACCAGCTGGTGACAATCTTTGTCCCCTCCGTGATCCCGTCCAGGATTTGGATCTCCTCATCGTTGAAAATACCTGTCGTAACATAAGTCTTCACTGCTGTCCCATTGTCAACCACATAGACATAGGCGCCTTTGTTGTCATAGTAAACTGCATCGTACGGAATGATCAGATCATTTTCCGCCTTGTAAGTCTCACTGCTGATCTTCACGCTGACACCGCTGGGCAATTGCTCTCCGTTTGCCTGCACCGCAGCCTTCACCTGGAACAGACCCGTCGCCTGATTCACAGCATTTGCCACTTCCGTGATCACACCGGTGTACTCCACACCGTTTCTCTCCACGGTGATGTTCTGCCCTACAGTAAGCGTATTTTTCACCGCCTCGCTGACATTGTAAGTGACATTCATGGTATTATCATTGGCGATCACATAAGCCGGAGAAGCAGACGTCGCCATGCCGTTCACTTCCACATTCTTGCCGGTCACCTTACCGGAGATTGGCGTCGTCACCTGATAGTAAGAAAGTGCAAGCTCTGCCGAATCCACCCCCAATCCCGCAAGCTGCAAGCCGGTGTTCAACTGCTTCTTTGTGTCTTCCACTCCGCTGCCTTGAGAAAGTTCTTTCGATTTCTTTGCGATCTCATACATCTCGCCTAAGTTTTCCATAGCAGTTTCTGCAGCATTCAACTGAGGACCTAAAGCATCTCTTTGTTCTTTTATCTCATCCCTTTGTTTCTTTAGATTATCTACGTAAGTTTGATCAATCAGAACATCGCCTCCGGATACAGAGGTCAATCCTGCTGCTTTCGCCTGACTCCATATCTCGTTCACTTTATCATAGGCTTCATCCAATTCATCATAGGCATCATCCAATTTATCATACGCATCTTTCGCCTGTTTCCATGACGCCTGTGCACTTACATATTGCGTTTCGATCTGCGCAATACCGGAATCCAATTGCATGTTTGCCGACTCCTGCTGTGTCGTCAGCGCAGAATCCGCCTGATTCTTCGTGTTGTTGTAGGTCAACTGCGCCTGTCGGAGCTGCAATTTGGCACCACTGTCATCAATCTTGAACAGCACATCTCCTGCCTGTACTTCATCGCCCACCTCAAAAAAAGTCTCCGTCACCGTTCCCTGCGCCAGCGGAATGATATACACAGACTTTTCCGGTGAGATGGTTCCCACAAACTGATTGCTCAAAACCAGACTTCCCTTTCCGGCTGTCTCCACGTCCACCAACACGGCTGATGTCCCGGCAGTCTGCTCTTTAGCGGTGCTGCCGCAGCCGGTGAGACAAAGCCCGACGCCAAGCACCAGACCGATCATGCTTTTACTCTTCATTTTCATATGTTTGCTCCTTATGTTAAACATTCCGTCCGACCGGTCGGTCGGAAAATACATTCTCGATTATACGCACTACATTGGTGAAAGTCAATAAAAGATATTGATAGAATTTATTAAAATTGCAGAAAGAACCTTAGATAAAATGCACAGATTGGATCACAACATTTTTCGGATCTTGCTTTTCAACCGCTGCAGGGCATTGTCCGTGGCCTTTTCCTCCCGTCCCAGCACTCTTGCGATCTGGGTATAACTCATGCCTGTCAGGTGCAGATCCAGCACCTGCTTTTCAAAAGGACTTAGTTCCTTCTCCATCTGCTGCTCCAGATATTCCACGCGCTCCTTGTCCAAAAAGACTTCCTCAGGGCTGAGCTCCGCCTTGTCCTCCAACGCTTTCTCGTATCCTCGCTTGTCCTCGCCGTCCAGATCATCCCCCTTTAACTCACCGGAAAGAGAAATATAGGTATTGAGCGGAATATGTTTTTTGCGCTGCGATGCCTGCACTGCCGTATAGATCTGTCTGCTGACGCAAAGCTCCGCAAAGGTCAAGAAGCTGGCGTCCCGTCCGCTGTCATAATCTCTGACAGCCTTGAACAACCCCAGCATTCCCTCTTGGATCAGATCCTCATTGTCCCCGCCCAGGATGAACATGGACTTTGCCTTACTGCGGACCAGATATTTATATTTTTCGATCAGATAGTCCATAACCGGACTCTCGCCTTCTCTCAGACGATGAATCAGTTCCTCATCCGTGGCCTGAGCGTAATCTGCATATTCTTTTGTCATCTTCACTGCCTCCGGAGGTACTATTTCGCCGCCAAACGCTGCCGCACGATCTCGTAGGCCAACACGCCCGCCGCCACGGAAGCATTCAGGGAATCAATGTCTCCCTTCATGGGAATCGATGCGATCATGTCACATTTCTCCTTGACCAGCCTGCCCACGCCCTCGCCTTCATTTCCGATCACCAGACCAATAGAGCCTGTCAGATTCAGGTCATACATGGTGGTTCCGCCCATATCCGCACAGACAAACCACATACCTTCCTTTTTCAGATCCTCAATGGTTTTGGCCAGATTTGTCACTTTCGCCACAGGCGTATAATTTAAAGCCCCTGCACTGGTGCGCGCCACCGTCGCAGTGAGCCCCACCGCCCGATTCTTCGGAATGATGACGCCGTGGGCCCCCGCCAGGTTGGCGGTACGGATGATGGCACCCAGGTTATGCGGATCCTCGATATTGTCCAACAGGAAAACGAAAGGCGGTTCGCCTTTTTCTTTCGCCCGCTGTAAAATATCTTCCACCTCAGCGTACTCGTATGCAGCAGCCTGGGCGATCACCCCCTGGTGCTTTCCGGTCTCAGACAGCTGATCCAGCCGCTCCTTCGCCACATACTTGATCTGAGTATCATGCTTGGAAGCCTCTCTCTTGATGGTCAGGATCGGACCGTCCTTACAGCCGTCCAAAATATAAAGCTTATCTATGGTTTTGCCCGCACGGAATGCCTCAATCACTGCATTCCGCCCTTCGATCATAAATTCTTTGACTCTCTCATCCGCCATGATCACATTTCCCCTCTACCGCCACACCTGCGTTACCGTTCTCATACCTGCGTTGTATGCTGCTCCACATATGCCATCCCTTTTTGTACCAGTTCCAGCAGGCGATCCGTCTGCCCGGTCAGATACAGATATCCTAACAACGCCTCAAATCCTGTGGCCTTGTGGTAATCTCCTCTGGAAGCATTCTTTGCTGTCGTGTAAGGTTTGGCATTGCGTCCCCGCTTCGCCACATCCGCTTCTTCCTCTGTCAGCTCGTCCTTCAGTCCCAGCAGCATCTGTGCCTGGGCCTCGGCCCTCACATATCGTGTGGTCATCTTATGCAGCTCATTCGCCGGGCGGTTCGCCTGCCCTACAACCACAGTCCGCACCACCAGCTCGTAAATGCCGTCACCGATATAAGCCAACGTCAACGGTGAATAAGTCCGAATATCCTGCCCCGGCAATTCAAACTTTTCTTTAATCTCATTCAAAAAATCCTGCATTCCTTATCTCCGCATGACTTATACTCTTTCAATCTTAACACCTTCTCTGGTATCCTTGAGCACATAACCTTTTGCCAGCAGTTCGTCTCTGATCTCATCCGCTCTGGCAAAATTCTTTGCTTTCTTGGCAGCGGTACGTTCCTCCACCAGCTTCTGGATCTCATCATCCAATGCCTCTTCCTGTTTCTCCACCACAAGTCCGCAGATATCGGAAAGCAGAAGCACTTCCTCTTTGAGTCCCTGCAAAAACGCTTTGCTGGACTGCTCATTTGCATTGGAATTGGCAAACTTCACCAATTCAAAGATCACAGAGATGGCATCTGCCGTATTGAAATCATCATCCATGGCTTCGTCAAATTTGTCTACAAAGCCTTTGGCCTCCTGCAGAAGTGCCTGCTCCGCATCCTTCAGCCCGGACGCCTGCGCCTTCCCCTCCAGATACTTCAGATTCTCCACACAGGTCACGATACGGTCCAGACCGTTCTTTGCCGCCTCCATCAGCTCCGCGCTGAAGTTCAGCGGGCTTCTGTAATGCGCCGACAGCATAAAGAAACGCAGCACCTGCAGGTCATACTTTTCACTGATATCCCGCACCGTAAAGAAATTTCCAGCCGATTTGGACATCTTTTTGTTATCAATATTTAAGAATGCATTGTGCATCCAGTA
>DFDT01000015.1:0-10407 GCA_002368865.1 Lachnospiraceae bacterium UBA3821
ACTGGTCCACATAGATGGAGTGGATATTGTCGGTGATCTCGTCCCGACGGATGGCGCTCATGTCGGTATAGAGACCTTCACCTTCGGAAAATCCGTATTTTTTCAGCGCATAGCGCTTCCATTTTGCCAGAGATTGTACAATTTCGCCCTCGGCGCCTTCCTGCTCGCCGATGTCAAAGCTGACAGGACGCTCCACGCCGTTCAAGTTGTCATTCAGACCGGAGTTGGGATCTACGAACAGCGGAGCGGACACGCGCAGCAGATTCAGGCGCTCCGCTAGCAGTGTCTGAAAGAAATCCTTTACTGTCTTGATCGCAATCTGTGTGTCGTGCAGATTGAGCTCGGACTTGTAATCTTTGGGAATTGTCAAATTTGCCATAAAAGTTCCTGCTTTCCTACTGATAAATTTGGACGGGAACCGTTTGGTTCCAATCACTTTACTTTATTATTTAACCGCTTTTTGGTCTATTTTGCAATAGTTTTTCCTTATTTTTTCCGCAAAAAATATAAGGAAAAAGGAAGCCCGGGCTTGCAGATATCGAACATATGTGCTAATATAAATAAAGAACATATGTTTGAACGGAGTGGGAACATGGAATATATGACAGAGGTGGGGAAAATGTCCGTCATGGAAAAACTGGCGATCCTGACGGATGCGGCAAAATATGACGTGGCCTGCACGTCCAGCGGAGTGGACAGGCGGGGGGAAGCGGGAAAGCTGGGGAATTGTGTGGCATCCGGAATCTGTCATAGCTTTGCCAGCGATGGCAGATGTATTTCTCTGTTGAAGATCCTGCTGACCAACGAGTGCATTTACGATTGCAAATATTGTCTGAACAGGCGGTCCAATGATGTGCCCAGGGCGATGTTTACCCCGGAGGAAATCTGCGAGCTGACGATTCAGTTTTATCGGAGAAATTATATTGAGGGGCTGTTTCTGAGTTCCGGGATCGTGCAGAGTCCCACTTTTACTATGGAATTGATCTGCAGGACCATTTATCTGTTGCGGACAAAATACGGATTTAACGGCTACATTCACGTGAAAGCGATTCCGGGGGCGGACAGTGAGGTGATCCGGCAGACGGGATTTCTGGTGGACAGAATGAGTGTGAATCTGGAGCTGCCCACAGCGGACGGACTGCGGAACCTGGCGCCGAACAAGCATCGCAAGAATATTTTGACGCCCATGCGGCAGATCCAGAACGGGATCACGCAGAACCGCAATGAGGTGGCGGTTTATCGGCATGCGCCGGCATTTGTGAGCGGAGGGCAGTCCACGCAGATGATCGTGGGGGCCACCAATGAGAATGACTATCAGATTCTGAACGTGGCGGAGAGCCTGTATCAGAAATTTGACTTAAAGAGGGTGTTTTATTCTGCGTTTGTGCGGGTGAATGAAGACAAGAGTCTGCCGGTTCTGCCCGGCGGTCCGCCGCTTTTACGGGAGCACAGGCTGTATCAGGCGGACTGGCTGCTGCGGTTTTACGGTTTCCGGGCGCAGGAACTGCTGAGTGAGAAAAGGCCTTTTTTTAATGTGATGCTGGACCCCAAGGAGGATTGGGCTGTGGGACATCTGGAGGAATTTCCGGTGGAGATCAACAGAGCGCCCTATGAAAAGCTGCTGCGGGTGCCGGGAATCGGGGTACAGAGCGCCAGGAGGATCGTGGCAGCGCGAAGAAGCTGCAGTTTGAATTTCGAAAATCTGAAGAAGCTGGGTGTGGTTTTGAAGCGTGCCCTGTATTTTATCACCTGCAGCGGAAAAATGATGTATCCGACGAAGCTGGAGGAGGATTATATCGTGCGGCAATTGACGGAAAAAGAGCAGCGGGTCCGGTTCGGCAGCGATGGGATGACTTACCGGCAGATGTCGCTGTTTGATGATGCGGGCTTTGCGGGGAATGCGGAAGTAATCTCAGCGCAGGAGAAATGGCAGACAGCGATGGGGCAGTTGTGAGGCACGTGTTTCGGCACATAGTCGTGAGGACGTGGCAGGCAGGGAGTGTGGCGGATGGGGAGCGCGGCAGACGAATGGGAGGTAACGCGGATATGTATGTATATCGGTGTGAGGACACGCTGGAGAGCATTTTTACCGCAATTTACAGGGTATATGAGGAACACAGGCCGAAGGATGAGGTGTTGTTAGCGTTAGATGAGGAGCCGCGGCTTTTTACGGAGGAGATGATCGTGACGGCGGATCAGGAGCGCAGCGGGAAGGTGGCGCGGACTTTGTGCAGGCGCTTTGGCATGGAGGATTATGAGAGGATCTGCTTTGCGTTGACCGCGGAGAATGTGGAAAAGGCGCAGGCTGTATATCGAACGGTCGTGAGCGGGCTTGCCCTGCGGGAGGGAGCCGGTTACGGGCGGCTGTTTGAGGGACTGGGAGATGCCCAGGTGTGTAAAGCGTTCAAACTGGCTCGGAGCGCAGAGCGGGAATGCTGTCATCTGGAGGGATTTTTGCGGTTCGAGGAGCTGGAAAAAGGGGCACTCTATGCGCAGGCGGAGCCGAAGAATAATCTGCTTCCGTTTCTGATGGCGCATTTTGCCGACCGATTTCCGGAAGAGAATTTTCTGATCCATGATGTGGGACGGGGGATAGCAGGGGTTCATTACAGGCAGACAGGGTCAGAAGCCTGGGTACTGATAGGTGGAAAAGGAGAAAAGGAGGCAGCCGTCACGCAGGGCATGGAGGCTGCACTTTCAGAGAGCGAATTGTACTATCAGAGTCTGTTCCGACGCTTTTGCGGGGAAATCGGTATCAGAGAGCGGGCAAATGAAGCGCTGCAAAGGAATCTGCTCCCGCTGCATTTCAGAAAATATATGACGGAATTTTAAGCGTTGTATTTGACGCAGGAAGCGGAAGGGAGTAGTATAGGGGTAGTTACAAAATAGCATATATAGCGTTTGAAAACGGATGAATCAACCAGATGTTGTGGATGCTGTGGATCAATGGATTGGACGAAGCATATGGATCGCACGGAAAAGATGACGGGGATAACTGAATATACGAAGCCTGCAGATAATGGGGAGGTATGGACTGAAAGCCTCCCGGGGGAAGTGCGCGTATCCGTCAGAGGGCTGGTTGAGTTTATCCTGCGACAGGGAGATATTGACAATCGTCATCAGGGACTGCATGAAGATGCCATGCAGGAGGGAAGCCGGATCCATCGCATGATACAGCGTCGGATGGGCTCGGATTATCAGGCGGAAGTGCCGCTGCAATACACGCTGTATACAAAGGAGTACCGCTTGGTTGTGGAAGGACGGGCTGACGGGATCATTGATAACGGGGAAGGCATCACGGTAGATGAGATAAAGGGAACCTATCGGGATGTGAACCGTATGAAAGAGTCCGTTGCCGTGCATGTAGCCCAGGCAAAGTGCTATGCATACATGTATGCGTTGCGAAAAGAAGCAGATCAGGCTTATCTGAGGATAGAGACGGAGCAGAAGGCTTTGGCGCAGCCGGGCAGAGAAATTCAGGTCCGTATGACATACTGCAATATTGAGACGGAGAAGATTCGCTATTTCTATGAAGATTATACCTTTGAAGAGCTGGAAAAGTGGTTTTCAGAGCTGCTTACGGCGTATCGCAAGTGGTCGGATTACAGCTGGGAATGGCGAAAAATCCGGCAAAAATCCATAGAACAGCTGCAATTTCCGTATCCTTACAGAGAGGGCCAGAGAGAGCTGGTGACTTATGTGTATCAGACGATTTATCACAGGAAAAAACTGTTTCTGGAGGCTCCGACGGGCGTCGGAAAGACAATTTCGGCTCTTTTTCCTGCGGTCAAGGCCATGGGCAGAGACATGGGAGAGAGGATTTTCTATCTGACGGCCAAGACCATCACCCGCACCGTGGCGGATGATACATTGGAATTGCTGCGGCAGGGCGGCCTGCAGTTCAAAAGTGTGGTTTTGACTGCCAAAGAAAAAATCTGTTTTATGGATCAGACGGAATGCAATCCGGAACATTGCCCGTATGCTAAGGGACATTATGACCGCATCAACGATGCTGTGTATGACCTGTTAACGCATGAGGACAGGTTCAGCAGGGAAATGATAGAAGAGTATGCCGTGAAACATCAGGTTTGTCCTTTCGAGTTCTGCCTCGACATGAGTCTGTTTGCCGATGGGATTATCGGGGATTATAATTATCTGTTCGATCCACATGTTTATCTAAAGCGCTTTTTTGGAGACAGCTCCAATCATTCCTATTTGTTCCTGATTGATGAAGCTCATAATCTGCTGGAACGGGGCAGAGAGATGTACAGTGCATCTCTGATCAAAGAAGATTTTCTGAAATTAAAGCGGGAAATACAGGCGACACTAATGTCAGAAATGGAAGAAAAAAACCGAAAAAAGCAGGTTTCTGGCCAATTGACATTGGAAATGACACTGGAGGCAGCCGAAGCGGTAACAGCAGAGGCAACAGAAATAAATAACGATAGTTATTTAAATGAGACCGAAATTCCCATGACTGAGAAAAGGAGAAGATTGGGCAGTTCGGTTTTGTTCCGGGAGGGATATGGAGAGAAGCTGATGCAGCGCCTGGAGAAGTGCAATAAGGAATTGCTGAAGCTGAAGCGGGAGTGTGAGAGTGCCTGTGTTGTGGATAGTATTGATACTTTCACCAATGCATTGATGCGTCTTTACAGTACCATGTCGGATTATCTGGGAGAACAGGAACAGCAGAAGATGCCGGTCAGAGACAGTATCCTCGATTTTTATTTTGAAGTCTCTCATTTTTTGGATATTTATGAGCGGCTGGATTCAAATTATGTGAAATATACCATGCTGCAGGAGGACGGAAGTTTTCTTTTGAAGCTTTTTTGTGTGAATCCGCGGGAGAATCTGAAAGAATGCATGGGAAGGGGGCGCAGCAGTATTCTGTTTTCGGCGACCTTTTTGCCCATACAATACTATAAAGAGCTTCTGGGCGGCGATCAGGAAGATTATGAAGTGTATGCAAAATCTGTGTTTAACAAAGAAAAACGGGCGTTATTTATTGCGGATGATGTGACCAGTAAATATACCCGAAGAACAGATGACGAGTATGTCAGAATTGCGAAATATATCGCAGAAATCGCGAAAAACAGGCACGGAAACTACATGGTGTTCTTCCCTTCTTACAGCTTTATGCGAAGAGTCTGCGAGTTGTATCTCGCGAAATATGGAACAGAAGAAGTGGAGTGCATTCAGCAGCAGGAGTTTATGAGTGAGAAGGACAGAGAGGATTTCCTGGCGCGCTTCCGAAACATGCGATCGGGGGACTCGGACACATGGCTGGAGACTCAGTTGCAAGAGGCAATCCATATGGAGATTGAGGAGGAAGATCACACATTGATCGGATTCTGTGTGCTGGGTGGAATATTCGGAGAGGGGATAGATTTAAAGAATGACAGTCTGATCGGAGTGATCATCGTGGGGACAGGATTTCCTCAGGTTTGCTATGAGCGGGAGCTGTTGAAACGATATTTTGATGAACAGGGGGAGAACGGATTCGATTACGCGTACCGGTATCCGGGAATGAATAAGGTCCTTCAGGCAGCGGGGAGAGTGATACGAACGGAAAATGATATAGGAATTATCGCTTTATTGGATGAGAGATTCCTGCAATTATCCTACAGGCGAATGTTTCCGAGAGAGTGGGACTCCTACGAGGTGGTCAGCCTGGAGAAAATTGCAAAACGGGTGGAACGTTTTTGGGATTCATGGTTATAATTTTGAAAGAAATGACGTCAAAGTAGTATGAAAAAGACAAAAAGTATGGTAAAATGACAGAGGTGTTAGATTGTGGATAACTTGGTGGATATGGTGGATTTCTTGAAAAAAGACAGCAAAAAAGCCACAAAATATGACACATATTGACAAGGCATTCTGACATTCGACACTGAAAATTTTTGCAGGAAATTTGCAAGACACAGGAGGAAATGGAGTTTATGTGGGCTTACGAAAGTGTATTTTATCAGATTTATCCGCTGGGTTTCTGCGGAGCGCCTTTTGAGAATGACGGTGTGTTGGAGCATCGCATTTTAAAGGTGAAGGAATGGATTCCGCACATGCAGAAGCTTGGGATCAATGCAATTTATTTTTCACCGGTTTTTGAGTCGGATACGCATGGATACAATACAAGAGATTACAGAAAGATAGATGTACGCCTTGGTACCAATGAGGATTTCAGGGAGGTCTGTGGGGCGCTTCATGAGGCCGGGATCAAGGTCGTGTTGGATGGTGTGTTTAATCATGTGGGCAGAGGGTTCGGACCGTTCCAGGATGTGCTGCATAACAGAGAGGGTTCCCGCTATGTGAACTGGTTTCACCGGATTGATTTTGGGGGCAACTCGAACTACAATGACGGACTATGGTACGAAGGCTGGGAAGGGAACTATGACCTGGTCAAACTGAATCTTTACAATGATGAAGTGGTGAATTATCTGCTGGAAAGCATCAAGGGCTGGGTGGATGAATTTGATATTGATGGCCTCAGATTGGATGTGGCATACTGCCTGAATGAGAATTTCTGCCGCAGACTGCGGGAGTACACATCCGGGCTGAAGCAGGATTTCTTCCTGGTGGGAGAGATGCTGCACGGTGACTATAACCGCCTGATGAATGACGCTATGCTGCATTCCGCGACCAATTATGAGTGCTATAAGGGATTATACAGTAGTTTTAACAGCATGAATCTGTTTGAGATCGTTCACTCGTTGTTGCGTCAGTTTGGCCCTGAAAACTGGACGCTTTACAAAGGAAAACACCTGTTATCTTTTGTGGACAACCACGATGTAACGCGTGTTGCAAGTATATTGACCAATGAGAAGCATTTGCCGCTTATCTACGCGTTGATGTTTGGCATGCCGGGGATTCCCTGCGTTTATTACGGCAGTGAATGGGGAGAAAAGGCAGAGAAGCACCAGGGTGATCCGGCGTTGCGCCCCTGCATAGATGCGCCGATATGGAATGAATTAACTGACTTTATCAGTCAATTGACAGAGGCAAAAAAGCATTCTGAGGCCCTGAATTACGGTACTTTCCGTTCCGTACTCCTCACGAACAAGCAGTGCATTTTTGAACGGAAGACGGACAATGAGCGCGTGCTGGTAGCAATCAATGCCGATGGGCAGGATTTTGTGGCACACTTTGATGCCGGCTGCGGTATGGCGGAGGATCTGATCACTGGAAAGCCGCATGATTTCGGCGGAGGCAGTACATTGCCCGCCTACAGTGCGGCATTTTGGAAGATGGAGAAATAAAGAAGATGAAGAAATACAGAAAAGGGAGTCGTTCAGACTTCCTTTTCTGTAAAAAGACCGGCTTTTTTTAATGCGGGCCGCAGTGCCAAATAGAACACAGTCGCTGCAATGACCGCGACCACGGCATTCACTAAAGTGGTCATGGCGTTGATCTTTGCAAAAGCCTTTGCAATATCCTGTGGGATGCCCAGCAGGTATGTTTTATAGAAATATCCCACCAGCGGGTCCGCAATCACATTGAAGGCCATTCCGCATACACTGGCTGCAATAGTTGCGCCGGTTATATATTTTACGGTGTGCTCTCTGCTGATATGAAAGAGCTTATGCGCTACAAAACCGACCACCAGACCGATCATCAGCTTCAATAAGAAAGTTTTGGGAGCACTGGTCACATAAGCGGTGGTCAGATCAGCGATCGTCATGCCGATGGCACCGGCCAGACCGCCCCAATAGCCGCCTAAAAGTAACGCCCCAAGTACACAGAATACATTGCCAAAGTGAAACGCAGTTTTCTCTGTGCCCACGGGAATATCGATCTTGAAGACGGCAAAACCGATATAACATAAAGCAGCCAGAAGTCCCGCCTGAGCTAACTGCTTTACATCCGCTTCCTGTGAAGGATGCACGCCGATGAAAGCTTTATAGGCGCCGCGCACGGTGATCATGACAGCCACAAACAATGCGGTCAGACTGTATGCATAGGGCTGTTTGATCTCCTGAAGATAAGATTTATGTGTGACAAAGGAACAGATCAGGCTGACCAATAAGAGCACAATTCCTACGATCAACATTGTCTTGCTTTTGCTCCGCCCGGTGTCCGGTCCGTTTTGAGTTACATTCCATTTTGCTGTCTTTTCCATAGTGGTTCCTCTCTTCCTGTAATCTGTTTGAGCGCTCCTCACGATACGCATAGTATATAGAAAAAGTGGTATGATAAAAAGTGCCAGAATAAAACTTTTTTGCCATGCCAGATTATAATCCGCATACATGAAAAAAATTGCATGACCGATTGTAACAAAATCCTTCAGATTCCGATATATCAGTAAAAGCAGGGCTTGCACCGGAAAGGAAAAGACAAAGTGGATGAGATATATGAACAAAACGCGAAAATAGTATATTTTTTCCTGTATTCACTTTGTCGGGATGAGGCACTGTCGGAAGATCTGATGCAGGAAACATTTCTTCGGGCAATCCAGTCTCTGGACACCTACAACGGTCAATGCAAACTCTCTACCTGGCTCTGCCAGATTGCAAAGCATCTGCTCTATCAGCACTGGGAGAAAACGGCCAAGCGGGATCTGATCGAGCTGGATGAAGACTTGCCCTTGCAGGCGCCTGACACCGGAGAAAAAGTGTTAAAGAAACTGGAGCTGGATGCTGTCATGGAGCGGATACAGACCCTGCCGGAACAGATGCGGAAGGTGGTGCTCCTGCGGGCCATGAGCGACCTCTCCTATCGGGAGATCGGACAGATGTTTTGCAGGAGTGAGAACTGGGCTCGGGTGACGTTTTACCGGGCAAAAGAAATTTTGATCAGGGAGGGATACCATGAATAGTGAACATATAACTATAAAATGCGAAGTGATCCAGGATCTGATGCCGTCATATCTCGACGAGATCTGCTCGGACGCTTCCAGAGAACTTGTGGAACAGCACATGCAAAACTGCGAAAGCTGCCGTAAACGCTGTGAACTGCTGAAAAACTGGAGCAATGATTTCGCTGTGGAAAATATGGAAGAGAAACAGCTCGACGGCATGCAGAAAGTACGGAAAAAGATGCAGATGCAAAAGTGGTTTTTGGTAATGGCATGCGTTTATCTGGTATGGCTGGGATACAGCACCTTTATCGAATACAGATCATCCTTTTTCCCAAGCGTGGTGCTGCAGGTCATTTCCCAGGTACTTCTGCTGCTGGCGGCAGAAGCAGGTCGTAGACATCGCGAAAAACAGACTGGGGACGTAAAATTTGCTGACAAAAAGGACATGGCAGTGATTGCCATTGCGGTTTTTCTCTCCGGGCTGGCATTCGTGGGGATGCATATGGCGTGGGGACATCTGGAGTCAGGAGCTCCCGATTTTTACGGAGTCGCCTGGTATCAGGTTGGTCCTGCGCTGTCCATGTTATTCGGTCTTGTCTTTGCAATAAATTTTGCGGGGATTTTTTATTACTATTCCAAAGTTTTAAATTCACAGATCCACAGGCGCTGGATGCTTGCCGTATTTCTCACGGGGACACTTCTGATGGTATCCTATGGAGGCATGCTGCACAACATGACATCTCCCGAGACGATCATGCATTGCCTTGACAGGGATACGGTGGCGATCTGTGGGATCGGCCTGTTTGGGGTCGCACTCAATCTGTTGTATGACAGACTGAGAGGATGATCTGCTCCAGGGCAGCCGCTGCGGCGCTAAGCGGGTGACTCTTATCCTTGATGAGACAGATATGCCTCGGGGGAATTGTTTCCCTTAAATGAACCTGAAATACTTTGCCGCTCTCCAGAGCTTCTCCGGCAAAAGTAAGCGGCACAAATCCAAGCCCGATATCGTGCGCCACCATAGGCAAAATCTGGTCTGTGGTGGCGGCTTCTATGGAAGGTGCAAGAATCATGCCGTGAGAGGCAAACAGCTTATTCAAAAAAGCAAAAGAAGTAGTCTCACGCCCCAGACTGATCATAGGATATGAGCTAAGATCTTTCAGAGAGATTTCTTTTCCAGCGAGATTTTCATATAGTCTTCCGGCAATTAAAATTTCCTGAAAAGACTTAATTTTTATCTCTGATAACGGCTTCATCACTTCGGTGGGCGTGGAGACCACTGCAATCTCAGCGATCCCTCGACTTACTGCCTGAATTCCCTGCGGAGTGGAGTGGTTTAAGATCTGCACATGAATGCCGGGATAAGTCGCCTTGTATTGCTGTAAAATCGGCAGCATAACCACGTGCAGGGCAATCTCACTGATAGCGATGGAGAGATTGCCGCTCTGAAGGGAGGCGCTTCGGGACAGTTCGGATTCTCCCAGCCTGATCTGTTCATAGGCCGATTCTACATGGGTGAACAGTTTTTCACCTTCCGGAGTAAGAGTCACACCCTTTCTGGAACGCACGAAAAGGCGGCAGCCCAGGTCAGCCTCCAGATTGTTCATGGCTCGCGT
>DFDT01000015.1:10486-10739 GCA_002368865.1 Lachnospiraceae bacterium UBA3821
GGCTATTGCGCAGAATCCTGGCCGCCTGTGTAAAGCTGCCATATTTTCCCACAAAATAAAACATCTTATAATAATCAAAACTGCCTGCCATTTCCTGTTTCTCCATACTGATTACCATATCAAAGTGATATAAAATACATATCAAATATACCTTTTACATATCTACCAGAATAAAGTATAATGACTTTCGGTGAAAAAAACAAGCCCGAGCATAAGGGACGAAAGAGCAATAGAGAACAAAGGGTGCAAGACA
>DFDT01000061.1 GCA_002368865.1 Lachnospiraceae bacterium UBA3821
TCGAACATATTTTTGGAATATATGTTTGCTTTTTAAAAAATGCTGTGTTAAAATAAGAAAAACGGATCGTAAAGGAGGAATAAATAATGCCGGGAAAGATTACCCAAAAGCAACAGGAAATCTTAAATTATATCAAAGATGAAATATTAAAGAAAGGCTATCCGCCTACCGTTCGCGAGATCTGTGAAACCGTAAATCTTCGATCTACTTCTTCCGTGCACTCGCATTTGGAAACGCTGGAAAAGAACGGTTACATCCGCCGGGATCCTACGAAACCGCGTGCGATTGAAATCTGTGATGACAGCTTTCAGATGGTTCGTACCGAGATGGTCAGCATTCCTGTTGTCGGCAATGTAGCTGCCGGTCAGCCAATCCTTGCGGAGGAGAATATTCAGGACTACTTCCCGGTTCCCGCTGATATGGTCCCCAAGGGAGAATCCTTTATTTTGAACGTACGCGGAGACTCCATGATCAATGCCGGAATTTTCAGCGGCGACCGTGTTTTTGTACATGCCTGCAACACTGCAAATAACGGCTCTATCGTAGTTGCACTGATCGATGACTCCGCAACGGTCAAGACTTTTTATCGGGAGAACGGCCATGTCCGGCTCCAGCCTGAAAACGATTCCATGGATCCTATTATTGTTGATGATTGCCAGATCCTCGGCACAGTTTTTGGTGTATTCCGCTTTTATAAATAGATAGTGACTATTATGTATGATCCATAAAAAACAACCGGGAGAAACAAGCCCTGCTTCTCCCGGTCATTTTTTCCCATATCACTTACGGTTTATAAACCAGCAATTCGAAAATATCCCCATGATTCTCCAGATATTTGAGATAGATTTCCTCAAACGAATAGATCATATAATGATCCGAAAAGGTAAATACATCCTGCTTTAAATAGAAAATAACCTTATTGATAAATTTGTCAGGCTGCATCAGGTCTTCATCCGACACAAAGAACGGTCCCAGCTTTTTGTTCTCAGCAATTTTCTGCATTGCGTCACTGTTGGCTCCCACCGTTTGCAGGTTCACAATATCAATCAGATAATTGACCAGCTTTGCAAAAGTCGGCCAATCCCGTTTCAGCAATCCCTTTGCGTTCAGTGCCTGTGCCCGTTCCTCCAACTCAGATCCCGCAAACAACATCTGCAAAGGCGTATCTCCTGCGAATACGGGATATTCTTCTTTCCATTTGTCCGGAACCGACTCAAATTCCACAGGCACATATTCCAGCGCAAAACGACGTTTGAACGCGCTGTCCAATACAAAAATATTTTCATCAGCTGTATTCATCGTAGCCAGGATGTTAAAGTTTGCAGGCAGCCAGATCTTTCCGTCATTAAATAGTCTCTTCAGATTCGGATCTCTTGCCATAAAGCTGGATACATCCACATTCATGATCACATAGCGGGACTTACCGTCCTCCTGCCTGTCCAGAAGCTGGAACAGATCCCCAAAGATAGCCGGCGAATCACCGCGGTTGATCTCCTCGATGATCAGATAATACTTCTCTGCCGGATGGTTAAACGCATCCTTTAACAAGGCGGTAAACGGTCCTGCCGAATAAACATAATCCAAGGGTTTATCCAAAGACATCAAGGGTTTGATTGATCCCACAAAATCCTCATATTTATAAGTAGGATGAAAAATCATACGTCTGGTATGCTTATTTCTCTCTATCGGATCAGGATACTCTGCTTCCAAAATTTTACTCACACGATAAGATTTTCCGGTACCGGGTGCCCCGTAAAAGATCATCTGCAACGGCTTCATCGGCACTTCTTCGTAATTGGATTCTTTCCCTCTGAATTCGGTGTAACCTGTACGATTATTCTTGGAAAAGAAACCGTTTTCAATTTCCGGATTATTTACAATACCTCCATCTTTCAGAAAGGTCTGATATAATCTCAGTGCAACGCCAAAAGTACCGTTTCCGTTTTCACGATTGACTTCATCATAATCTTTTGCGGTAATGATCCTTTTATATAGCGCCTCATATTCCGCCAGATCACTGACACCAAACAGATTTCCTGCAATCGGCGGAACCATTTTGTGGCATGCAGTTCTCAGCGCATAACTGTATGAGATGATCACATTGTCCGTATATTTGCGCACGCCATTCTCCATAATCTGCGCCCGCATCCATTCCCGAAAAACTCTTTCCTGTTCTGACGGTGTCGTACTCATACTCTCTTTGGCCCTCCTTGTCCCCTGCTCAGCCTTTATTCTGTTCGAAACGAACATTTATATATGCCAGAATCTCATCCACACAGCGTTCAAAACCCAATTTGGAACTATCCAGACATAAGTCATAGTTTCTTGCATCCGTCCATTCCCTGCCGGTATGATACTTATAATATCCGGCACGCTGTCTGTCTGTTTTGGCAATCAGTTTTTCCAGTTCTTTTTCGTTCAGGCTGTGCTTCTTTCCTGCCTGCTCCACGCAAAAATCATGAGGTGCATGCACAAAAACGCTGAGTACATTGTCATAATCCTTCAAAACATAATCCGCGCATCTGCCGATTATAACACAGGACTGCTGTTCCGCAAGCTCCCGGATGATCTTGGCCTGATAATTGAAAAGATTGTCGCTGGAAGTGAAATCATCACTGTCCGGCGTGATCAGTTCCCCACTGTAAACATTCTTTACAATGCTCATCAGCAATGAATTTTTGACCTTTTCATCCGCGCCGGCAAACAGGCCTTCACTGATTCCGCTCTCATCGCTTGCCATCCGCATCAGCTCTTTGTCGTAAAAAGGCACCTGCATCCGCTCGGCCAACATCTTTCCGATTGTTTTTCCACCGCTTCCATACTGTCTTGCTATGGTGATCACAATTTTTTTGTCCATGCCTTCACCCCCTGAAATTTTTCTATCATTTATTCCCCAAGATATGCCTTCTTAATTGCATCGTTCTCCAACAGATCCGAAGCTTTCCCTTCCAGAACAATCTTTCCGGTCTCCAATACGTACGCCCGGTCTGCAATGGAAAGCGCTTTCTTTGCGTTCTGCTCCACCAAAAGTACGGTAGTGCCGCTCTTGCTGACCTGCTGTATGATATCAAAGATCTCGTTTACAAAGATAGGAGAAAGTCCCATGGAGGGCTCATCCATCAGAATAATGCTTGGATGACTCATCAAGGCACGTCCCATGGCAAGCATCTGCTGTTCTCCGCCGCTCAGGGTCCCCGCCAGCTGATTCTGGCGTTCCTTCAGACGGGGAAAGCGTTCAAAGACCATCTCCAGCGTCTGCTGGATCTCCTCTTTATCCTTGCGGGTATAAGCTCCCATTTTCAGATTCTGCAGCACGGTAAGCTGCGCAAACACTCTTCTTCCCTCTGGAACATGCGCCATTCCCATGGACACGATCTTATGACCGGGAATCTTTGTAATGTCTTTTCCCTCGAAGATCACGCTGCCGCTCTTGGGAGCGATCAGGCCGGAAACGGTATGTAAAATTGTGGTTTTCCCGGCGCCGTTGGCTCCGATCAATGCGATTACCTCACCTTTATCTACATGAAAAGACACTCCCTTGATCGCAAGGATCACGCCATATGCGACCTGAATATCCTTCACTTCAAGCATTGCCATTTTCTCTTCCTCCTACTCTCCCAGATATGCCTTGATCACCTGAGGGTCATTTAGGACGTCTGCAGTCTTGCCCTGGGCCAGCACCTGTCCGAAATTAAGCACTGTCAGTTCCTCGCAGATTCCGGAAACCAGCTTCATATCATGCTCGATCAACAGAACCGTCATTTTAAACTCATCCCGTACAAAATGAATGGTATCCATCAATTCCTTGGTTTCATTGGGATTCATTCCTGCCGCCGGCTCATCCAGGAGCAACAGCTTCGGATTGGTGGCAAGCGCTCTGGCAATCTCTAATTTTCTCTGCTTTCCATAAGGCAGATTGGAAGATAAAAATTCAGCCTCCCCATCCAGATCAAATACCTTTAAAAGATCCATCGCACGATCATTCATTTCCTGCTCCACCTTATAATACTTGGGAAGCCTTAAAATGCCCGTAAGTGTAGAATACTGCATCTGATTGTGCAGACCGATCTTTACATTATCCAATACACTCTGATCCTTAAACAGGCGGATATTCTGAAATGTTCTCGCTATCCCTGCCTTATTGATCTCCATAGTCTTTTTTCCGGTAATGTCCATACCGTCAAGCCGGATACTGCCGCTATCCGGAACATAGACACCGGTCAAAAGATTAAATACAGTCGTCTTTCCCGCGCCATTGGGACCGATCAAGCCATATAATTGTCCCTTTTTGATGGAAATATGGAAATCATCCACCGCCCTCAGACCGCCAAAGGAGATTCCTAAGTCTTTTACTTCTAACATAGCCGTCGCATCCATTGCTTAAGCCTCCTCCTTCGTCGGATTTTTCTTTACAAACTTCTCTGCCAGACGCTTTCTCATTTCAATACTCTTCGGCGCCCAGTTGAACAGCATCATCACGATCAAAACAATAGAATAAATAAGCATACGATAATCTTTCAGGCCTCTGAGCACTTCGGGCAACAGAGTCAATAATACCGCAGCAATCACGGAGCCTCGCAGACTGCCCATGCCGCCCAGCACAACGAACACCAGGATCATAATGGACATGTTATAGCCGAAATTCGTAGGCGTTGCCGTAACTGTAGAAAGATTATGGGCATAGAGCACACCGCCGGCTCCGGCAATTGCCGCCGAGATTGTAAATGCCATCAGCTTATACTTTGTAATATTGATTCCCACAGAATCCGCCGCGATATGGTTGTCGCGGATCGCCATGATCGCCCGGCCGCTCCGGGAATTGACCAGATTGTACACAATGATCAGAGCGATCAGGATCAACACGATACCGATCGTAAAATTGGAAAGGTTGGGAATTCTGTTGATTCCCTTTGCCCCATTGATCAGCCAGATACCGTTGCTGTCATCAAAATTCATTTTCTTCGTATCGGAAAAAGCAAAATGATATCCGTTGTCATCCCTCGCCACATACAATACGTTCACAATATTCTTAATGATCTCTCCGAAGGCCAATGTCACAATGGCAAGATAATCACCTTTCAATCGCAAAACAGGCACTGCGATCAAAAATCCAAAAACGGAAGCCATGACCACCCCTGCAATCAGGGCAATCATAAAAAGCAGCAGGTTGCTCTGTACGCTGTCCCGCAAAGCTTTTGAGACAAAAGCACCTGTAAACGCGCCCACACACATAAATCCGGCATGCCCCAGACTGAGTTCTCCCAGATAGCCTACGCAGAGATTCAATCCGATCGCTACCAGGGAATAGACACACATCGGAACCAACAGCCCCTGGATCAGCGAGGAAACATGCCCTCCCTTCAGCAGGATCTGCATTACAATATAGACCAAAATTACAAGCGCGTAAGTAATAAAGGCATCTTTTGATGATTTTTTGATGGATTTCAAATTTAATTTTGCCATGATGCCCTCCTCAGACTTTCTCGTGAATCTTTTTGCCCAGAATTCCGGTAGGTTTTACGAGCAAAACAACGATCAGCACCGCGAAAACGATCGCATCCGACAACTGGGAAGAAATATAAGCACGCCCCAGGATTTCTATGATGCCCAGTAAGATACCGCCGATAAAGGCGCCCGGAATGGAACCGATACCGCCAAATACAGCTGCGGTAAAAGCTTTGATCCCCGGCATAGAACCGGTATAAGGCGTCAGAGTCGGATAGGCGGAACAAAACAGCACACCCGCGATTGCCGCAAGTCCGGAACCGATGGCAAAGGTAAGGGAAATCGTTCCGTTCACATTCACACCCATAAGCTGCGCCGCATCCTTGTCCTCAGACACCGCAAGCATAGCCTGTCCGGCTTTGGTATTCTTGATAAACCAGGTCAGAATCAGCATGATCACAATACACACCACGACTGTCACAATGGTGGTACCGGAGATTTTTAACGCTCCGTCCGCCAGCGTGATGCCGGGTACATTTACCACATTGGAGAAAGATTTCGTATTTGCCCCGAACAATAAAAGCGCCGCATTCTGCAGAAAATAACTCACGCCGATGGCCGTGATCAGCACAGCCAGAGAAGTGGCACGTCTAAGCGGCTTATATGCAATCTTTTCGATGGTAATGCCCAGCAATGTGCATACCACCACCGACAAAGCCACTGAAATATACGGATTCATGCCGTATCTGGTCATGGTAAGAAACACGGTGTAACAGCCGATCATAATGACATCACCATGGGCAAAATTCAGCATTTTTGCGATACCGTACACCATCGTATAGCCCAGCGCAATGATCGCATAAACGCTGCCAAGGCCGATACCGTTTATCAGATAGATCAAAAAATTCATTGTTGTACCCTCATCTTTCCAATAATCCCAACTATTTTACCACAAAATCCGGCTTTATACAACACCTAAAAGAAAAGGCTGCAGTCCGCCATACCTGCGGTCTGCAGCCAACCCTTATACAATGTTTTCGCAAACAAAAACCATATTCACCAATTACTCAACGGATGCATAAGCGCCATCTTTGATGATGATAGCCATGGGAGCCTTGGAAACCTCACCGGATGCAGCCCATGTCATATCGGAACCGGTAATACCGTCATACTTGATGGTAGTGATTGTGCTTGTTAATGCATCGCCGATCTCTTTGATGCTCTGATCAGGAGTCACATTTGCCTGCTCGATTGCAGCCTTGATGATATAAATTGCATCATAAGCATCTGCTGCGAACTGGATGGGTGTCTCGCCATAGTTCTTCTGGTAAGCATCTACAAACTTAACCGTTGCAGCATCCTTTGCATCTGCTGCAAAAGGAGTCAGCATGTAAAGCCCCTCCGCCAGCTTGGTATCAAAGTTCTCAGCGCTCAGGATACCGTCCATACCGTCCACACCAAAGAAGATCGGTGCATAACCCATGTTGTTCGCCTGGGTCAGAACGATGGAAGCCTCGGTATAGTAGAAAGGCATAAATACCAGCTCTGCGCCTGCAGACTGGCACTTCTGCAGCTGCGTGGAGAAATCGGTCTTGGAATCTGCGGTAAATGCTTCCTCTGCCACGATTGCAAGTCCTTTTTCAGGTGCCTGCTTTACAAAAGTATCCTTGATACCGGAAGAATAAACATCGGAGCTGTCATAAATGATGCCGATCTTGGTTGCAAGCTTCTTGTCAGAAATATACTCTGCGGACTTTGCACCCTGGTTAGGATCGGTAAAGCATACCTGGAATACATTATCGTTTACAATAACATCAGTGGAAGATGCAGACGGGGTAAGCACAAACATACCGTCAGCAAAAGCCTTGTCTGCTACTGCCACGCAAGGAGTGGAAGTAACGGTACCCATCAGGATCTGCATGCCCTGGTCCTTCAGAGAGTTATAAGCATTTACGGACTTCTCCGGATCGTGCTGGTCATCCTCTTTCAAAAACTTGATCTGTGCGCCGTTAATACCGCCTGCTGCATTGATCTCATCCACTGCGATCTGTGCGCCGTTCATTGCTGCGTTACCGTAAATTGCAGCGCCGCCGGTCAGAGGTCCGATACCGCCGATCACAAATGTACCTGCGGATGTACCGGTTGTCTGATCTGCACCGGTATTGCCTGTTGCTTCACTGCTTGCTGCCGCATTGCTGTTTGCTGCGCTGGAAGCTGCCTGACTGCCGTCGGTAGCATTACCGCCGCATGCAGCCATAGCCAGTACCATTGCGGACGCCACAGCAGCACTTACTACTTTGTTGAATCTTTTCATAATTTTTCCTCCTCTACGCATGTGTTTTTTCACACATGTATCTATTTGATAATTGCATTATTGTATACAATTATTCTTTCAGAGGATATACCAAAATCTAGCGTTTGTCAATCATTTCTTTTCAATTTATTGTACTTTTTGATAAATTTCACAGATTACATTTCCGTATGACTGTATCTGATCCGTTATTTTATACTCCTGTTTGATCCGGTTATAGTCTGATGCTGCATACATATATGCATATGTCGGGTTAATGATCAGATATTCCGCCTCATTCCAGTTTTCACAAAGTGAAATATGCATTCTCTGTTTGCCCCTTATTGCATACAGCTGTGCCTCCAAGCCCCAATAGGCAGGATTGGAAATTGTGCCCACTGATATATCATTGCCTTCTGTACGATCCAGGATACGCTCGTAAGCCTGTTTAAACGCCATATCCCAATAGTCAAGTTCATAGTTTGTCTCCACCTGTTTCCCCGCAAGACAGTTGTAAAATGCATATTCGTAGGGATGATTCCCCAAAACACTTCCTGCTAGCAGCAGGCAATATCCTCCCATAAGAAAAACAGCTGCTTTCTGTTTTTTCCCTTGTTGCAGTATAAAGGAGATGCCCTGCGCTGCCCCAAGCAGGATCGCGGCATAAAAGAAATAAAAATGCCTCCATCCGTTATAGTCCGGTGTCCTGTTCCACACTGCATATATTACAGGGATAAGACAAGCCATTATACTTGTGGCAACATACCCCGTCGTTCCCGCCGCTTCCCGGGGATTACCCGCTATTTTAACAACCATGTCAATCCCGCCAAGTATCGTCAGACCAAGAATACCGATCGGCGTTGTAAGCAAGATAATGGTCGGCAGATAAGCCCTTGACATACCTGTCGTGGTTTTGTTATATAATTGCCCTCTGAAGAGTACATAATCATTCCACCAGAAATTTTTGGCACTATCGATCAGATATTTCCAAAATTCGATCACCCCGGATGCGCTCGCAGGTGTGATGATTCGGTATACCGCAAACCACAAACCAATACAAAGTATCATTTTTACTGCTGTTTCCCAATGAAACCTACGATCAATGATCAGCATGATCAGAACATAAATCCCGATCATCCCCCAAATAAATGCACCTATGATCTTTGCGTTTGTGGCAAAACTACCGATCACTGCAAACAGGATCACCCATTTCCAGCGAACCTCCTGATACAGTTTTCTTCCGAAAAACAGGATTCCCAACGTAAGAGATAACAGGATCATGTCCTTATTATTGTAATGGCTTTCAGCAAACATCCTTGGCGAGAAATAATACAGAAGTGTTCCGAACACCGCCACTCTTCTGTCTGGAAAAATATCCCGAAGCAGATAAAAAAGCGCTGTCAGTCCACCCATACATAACAAATAGATATATGCCTGCCAAATTATGTTGCCGATATAGGGAGACTTTTGATTCAAATAAAAGACAAAAAACATGGGATAATAAATCGCCATCCCATTATACTTATCTATATTCTCTTCTATGCCTATCACACCGGCATGATCTAAATCTGCATATAATCCGGTATGTTCCAATCGAAAATGTTGTAAGTATCCTTTGACATTGGAATAAAGGATCAGCTGCTCGGCATCCTGATCAAGATGTACGCCATAAGCAAATCCACCGAATATAAAGCCAAAGATCAGTAATACACACAGCATTTGTCGATCGGATATATTTTTTATTTTTCTTATTTGTTCCAAGATCATTAACTCTACACTTTCTGTATTTTGATTTTCCGACTTTAGAAATCTCATCATATTCTATCATATTTCCATTTGGGATACAAGAATTGACAAAGCAGCACAAAAACGCTACTATTAACATATATTTGGGTATTGTACCAAACAATCTGATCAGTACGACATGAGGGGGATTTTATGCGCAAGATTTTTTTGAACTGTCGGACAGACAGCCTTGAAGAATACAGAGATGTGGCGAAATTTGCGTCCGAAAACGGTTTTACACATATGGTGATCAGCCAGGTGGAGCCCAGCATGTGGCAATGGGACAGAGACCGCAGGGATCCGTATTCCAACTGGAGCATGCTGCAGAGCGCTCTCTTTAAGATCGTGGTTCCCGAAAAATTAAAAGAATTTCTGCCCGAGGATTATGCGGCAAGAAACTTTGATACATTTGTAAAAAGGGCAGAAATTCTAAAAGAATATGGTTTAAAGGCCGTCTACGTAGGCTGCGAACCTGCATGGCTGCCCGAGGAGGTTTATCGCAGCCATCCCGCCTGGCGCGGTCCCAGATGTGACCAGCCCAGACGATCCCGTCATGAATACTACGCTCCCTGCACGGACAATCCGGAAGTTGTGGAACTTTACAGGGAATGCATTCATAAATTATGCAGTATTGTACCGATTGAATATTTTGAGTTTCTCACAAACGACTCCGGCAGCGGCATCTGTTGGAGCGAGCGTCTGTATCCCGGTGCCAACGGGCCGGCAAGCTGCAAGCATTTGTCTGTGGCCGACCGTGCCGTTCACTTTCTGAGTGTGATCCAGGATGCTGCCAAAGAGGTTGGCGTCGATGCCGAGGTAGGATATCATAGAAATTTTGTGCCCACAGAGCTTTCCGCCGTGGCAGCACGCCTGAAGCCCGGACAGTTCTGCGGTATGTATACCCATCAGAGAAAATGCGGCACTAGGGAAGTTCACAGCGATGCGGTCAGATCTTATGACGGCACTACCGCTCTTGCGGGAATTCCCCTGACCGTCCGTTTTGTGAACATGATGCAGGATACTTTGGATGATGAGACGGGAAATGTTTACTACTGGCTCTCATCCGCCAAAACAAAGGAATATTTCGAAGTGATCCGCGCCTGCAAAGGCAGGCTTCAGAAAACCGTGACCAGCAAATATGCATGCCTGAAAGAGGCCGCAGCTGCTTTGATCGGTGCAAAATATGCCGATAATCTCGTAAATATCTGGGAACAGATCAGTTACGCAGAAGACAGACTGGCATACTTGAACCGCGGCGGTCATATTTTAAATCTCGGCACCATACAGCAGCGCTGGCTCACCAGACCGCTTGTGGTATTTCCGGAGGAATTGCTTCCGGAAGAAAAAGCTTATTACAGAGATTTCCAATTCCAGGCAAGAACTGAGGCCGATGCCGACCGGCTGAATGATATGCAGGCAACCGTATGGTGCGCCGGGGAATCCGCGCGATGGATGCTCTGGCAGAATCTGGAATATGCCAAGAAGCCGCTGGATAAAGCAATCGCCATGATCGATGAACTGCTGCAGGCAACGGATATCGGAGATTACGCTTTTGACCTGCAGGAATTAAAGTTGAAGCTGCGCATGTACAAATGCATTATGATCAACGCCAATAATGTCATTCATTTTCAGTCCATTTTGGATCGGACCGACAAAAGTGCCGGCGTGGAAGATCAGACGCTTGCCATCGAAGAGCAGGGCGATCCCAGATATTATAAAATGGAGGGCATTATCCGCGAAGAGATCGACAATACCTATGAAATGATCTCCATATTGGACGAGGCCAGAACTCCGATCCTCTCCTGCACGCCCACAGTGGAATCGAAATATATTATGAAATTCGGACCGGACGTCCGCAGGGATCTTTGTAAAAAAATCGAGATCATGCTCCAACACAAATCGGATCTGAACAGACTCTATCGCAGCTATAATCTTTAAAAAAAGAAGTCCTCCGTAAAAAGCGGAGGATTTCTTGGTTTCTTTTCCATTTTTTTCATCATACATATTTTTCTTCATTCGGGAAATGCTATCATCGTACGTCAAATATAAATTTCAAAATGTAAAAAGAAACGCGAGGGAGAAAACATGGGAAATAAATATCTTGACTACACAGCACTGACGATCGCTATCGTAGGTGCCATCGTGTGGGGACTGATCGGACTCTTCCGTTTCGATCTGGTCGCCTTCCTGTTCGGGGATATGTCCTGGATCTCACGTATTGTATACGTTCTGGTCGGACTTTGTGGACTTTATCTGCTGACTTTCTATATGAAGGTCGATGAGGGGTCTGCAAGATAACATCTCCCCAAAAGAAAAAGGGGTGTCTCACCAATCCGGCGCGACACCCCTTACCTATTTTTTAAATATTCACTTCCTTACCGTCTCTCCACAAGCGTTCCAGATCATAGAGCAGACGATTTTCTTTATCAAAAATATGCACGATCAGATCCCCGAAATCCATCAGGATCCAATTGGCCGTGTCATAGCCTTCGATCTGTTTGACGGGATAGCCGGCCCGTCCCAGCTTCTCTTCCACATTATCGCAGATCGCCTGGATCTGGCTGCGATTGGTACCGCCGCCGATCAGAAAATAATCCGCCACCACCGACACCTCGCTGATGTCAATTGCCCGAATATCCTCCGCTTTTTTGTCCTCCATTGCCTCAACCGCCAGCTGGAGCAACGTCTTGTCATTTTTCTCTCTATTTTCCATATGGTTTCCTTTCCTATTTGCTGTAATACTCCAGGGTTTCCCTGGTCATGGGATCGATCTCGCCGCCTTTGGTCTCCAGATAACGCAGCGTATCCTCAAGGATCTGTCTGACCGCCGCATCCAGATCCTTGAATGCCAATGTTCTGATCTGAGCCAGATTCTCGGCTCTGTTACGCCCCGGCTCAATGTAATCCGCCACGAAAACAATCTTCTCCAAAAGACTCATTCCGGGCCTTCCGGTGGTATGATTCCAGATGGCGCAGATCACGTCTCTGTCATCCACATCGTATTCTTCTTTTGCAAGATAAGATCCTGCCTTCGCGTGCAAAAGCGAAGGATTTCTGCGCTCCATATCACTGATATCCACATGATATTTTTCACAGACCGCGATCATTTTATCCCCGGACATACATTTGGCACAGTCATGTAAAAGTCCGGCCAGCTGCGCCTTCTGAATGGAAACACCATACCGCATGGCAAGCGCCGCGGCAGTAAACTCCACCCCCAATGTATGTTCATATCGCTTCGGATCCAGGGTTTTTTCCATTGCTTTTCTGATTTTCCTAAGATCGATCATCCCTGTAAAACCCCTTTTTTTCAATATAAAAACGAACGTTTTCCGGCACCATATACCGGATGCTCTCTCCTTTTTTTACCCTGTTCCGGATATCCGTTGAGGACAATTCCAGATTTCGGAAAGGCAACAGTACGATCTGAGCCCCCTGCGCCCGATACTTTTCTTCCAACTGTTTCTTTTTATCGGTCATATCGGTCAGATCTGCATCTCCGCGGACAGATGCCACCAGCGTACAGTTTGCAAAAATGCGTTCCGGACTTCGCCATGTTTCAATCGTATAAAGACAGTCCGCACCGCAGAGAAAGAAATACGTATTTTCCGGATCATTCTCCCGCAATTCCTCCAATGTTTCGCAGGTGTAGGTAGCACCTTCCCGCTTTACCTCCAGATCCAGACACCGGAACCGTGGATTCCCTTCCAGCGCCAGCGCGGTCATTTCCAGACGTTCCCCGGCCGAAGGCATCCCTGCGTCCCTTGCGGCAGCCGCCTTCCTATAAGAAACTCCCGTTGGAATGAACCAGACTTCGTCCAGTCCCATTTCTTCTCTCGCATACTCTGCCAACATCAGATGTCCGATATGGATCGGATTAAACGTTCCGCCCATGATACCGATCTTGCTCATAGCCGCCTCCCACAAAGCTTATTTCGGAAGTACAATCTTAGGCTTATCCTTGTCCGGCTTATACAATACGATCTTGCGTCCGATCACCTGGACCACCTGAGAATGGGTACGCTCTGCCACCGCTTCCGCGATTGCTTTCGGATCATCCAGGCAGTTTTTCAAAACCGCAACCTTGATCAATTCATTATTATTAAAACATTCTCCCACCGCTTCTGTCAACTCCGGTGTCAGACTGGATTTTCCAATCTGAAATACCGGATCCAGATTACTGGCAAGGCTTTTTAAATACGCTCTCTGCTTACTTGTCATATCTGCTCCCTTATTTATAATAATCAAACTTCAGGCCGTACATCCGCACCGTATCTCCCTCTGAAATACCAAGTGCCTCCAGTTCGTCTAAAATGCCGGTATCCTTGAGGAAATTCTGGAAAAAGCGGAATCCCCTCTCGCTCTCCAGATTGGTATATCCCAGCATTTTCTCAATCCGCGGGCCTTCAATCACATATTCGTCCTCTTCTTCGTCATACCTGACAGTATGCGGCTCATCCGAATCCACAAACTTCAATTCAGGAAAATACTCCGGCTCAAATACCGTGGGTTCCTCTCCGATTTCCGAAAGCATCTCATTTACGCGATACAGCAACGGTTTCACTCCTTCTCCGGTCACCGCAGAGATGGGGAAAACCTGAATGCCCTTCGGTTCAAATTCCGCTTTGATCTTTGCGATAGGGTCTTCACCATCCTGATAAATGGCATCAATCTTGTTGGCTGCGATCACCTGCGGGCGCCCTGCGATCTCGGGATTATAAGCCTCCAGTTCTTTGTTAATGGCATAGATATCCGCGATCGGATCCCGTCCCTCCGTACCGGCAGCATCCACAATATGAATGATCACCTTGGTGCGTTCAATATGACGCAGGAACTCATGGCCCAATCCGATCCCTTCCGACGCTCCTTCGATCAATCCCGGAATATCCGCGATCACAAATCCGCCGGTTCCTTCCAGATCCACCACGCCCAGATTAGGATTCAGGGTTGTAAAATGGTAATTGGCAATCTTCGGTTTCGCATTGGTCACGCGGGATAAAAAGGTAGATTTTCCCACATTGGGGAATCCAACCAGTCCCACATCCGCGATTACCTTTAATTCCAGGATCAGTTCCAATTCTTTGGCCGGCTGCCCGGGCTGTGCGTATTTCGGTGCCTGCATGGTACTGGTAGCGTAATGTTGATTGCCGTTTCCGCCGCGTCCGCCTTTCAACAGCACTACATGTCTGTTCGCCCCTGACATATCGACGATCACCTGACCGCTCTCGGCTTCTTTGATCACGGTTCCCTCCGGAACTTTGATCACGATATCACTGCCATCCTTGCCGCGGCAGTTCTTCTTGCCGCCTTCTTCCCCGTCTACAGCCTTATATTTCCGCACGTGTCTGAAATCGATCAAGGTGTTTAACCCCTCATCGACCTCAAAAATAACGTCGCCTCCGCGTCCACCGTCTCCGCCGTCCGGTCCCCCGTTCGGTACATATTTTTCCCGGCGGAATGACACATGACCGTCACCGCCTTTGCCGCTCCGCACATAGATTCTTGCTCTGTCTGCAAACATCTGAAACTCCTTTTCCCATGTAAAAACCAAAAAGGGCTTCAAACACTGTAGGTTTGAAGCCCTGTCAGATCTTATTGCTCTACCGGATATACGGAAGCCTGCTTCTTGTCACGGCCCTTTCTCTCGAAACGAAGAACACCGTCAACCAGTGCATACAGGGTATCATCACCGCCGATCCCTACATTTACACCGGGATGGATCTTGGTTCCGCGCTGTCTGTAAAGAATATTGCCGGCCTTGACGAACTGGCCGTCTGCTCTCTTGGCACCTAATCTCTTGGCCTCGGAATCTCTACCATTCTTGGTAGAACCTACTCCCTTTTTATGAGCGAAAAATTGAAGGTTCAAATTCAACATGGTCTACACCTCCTTAACTTTTACTTGTAGATACTTCTTCCCGTATTCTCTGCTGAGATTTTCCAGCGAATACACCATCGCATCCAGCAGAAATACAGATTTTTCCTGCAGGGGTTTATCTTCCGGGAAAACAAAGTTCATAAACCCGGTTTCCTCGTCAGCCGTCTCGGAAAACTTCTCGCCTGCCAATCCCTCCAGCGAATTCATCGCACTGATCACAAGCACCGAGATTGCTGCACAGACGATATCCTCGCCCGCTTTCGCATACCCTGCATGACCCATACAGATGATCTGTCTGTAGGATCCCTTTTTGTCTTTTCTGATCTCAACCGTAGTCATAACAATCTTATGCGTTGATCTTGTCAATCTTCACCTGAGTGTATGCTTGTCTGTGACCATTCTTCTTGTGATAGCCGGTTTTTCTCT
>DFDT01000150.1 GCA_002368865.1 Lachnospiraceae bacterium UBA3821
ACGATCGTGGATCAGAAGGATTTCCGGAAAAAGATCATCACGGATCTTTTGGAGTCCAAGAATTTTGATATCAGATCTCTGGACGTGGTAGTGGGCAGAGGCGGTATGTTGAAGCCGATTCCCGGCGGTACGTATGCGGTGACGGACGAACTGCTGGCGGATCTGAAGGTCGGTGTTCAGGGGCAGCATGCTTCCAATCTGGGTGGTATTCTGGCAAGAGAGATCGGTGACTCCATCGGGGTGCCGTCCTATATTGTGGATCCTGTGGTAGTGGACGAGTTGATGCCGGTGGCAAGGATTTCCGGCATGCCGGATGTGCCCCGCAACAGTGTATTCCATGCGCTGAATCAGAAAGCGGTGGCAAAGCGTTATGCAAAGGAGATCGGCAAGCCGTACGAGTCCTTGCGTCTGATCGTGGTACACATGGGCGGCGGCGTATCTGTGGGTGCACATATTGACGGCAAGGTTGTGGATGTGTTCAACGCGCTGGACGGTGACGGCGCATTTTCACCGGAGAGAGCGGGCGCGGTACCTACCGGCGGACTGATCAAACTGTGTTTCTCCGGAAAATATACGGAGAAAGAAGTTTACCGCATGGCGGTGGGCAACGGCGGCTTCAACGCATACCTGGGCACCAACGATATGCGGGAAGTGACCAAGATGGCAAACGGCGGCGATGAGAAAGCGAAACTGGTGAAGGAAGCCTTCATGCATCAGGTGGCAAAGGATATCGGCTCCATGGCCTGTGTGCTGGAGGGCAAGGTGGATCAGATCATTGTAACCGGCGGAATTGCTTATGGCGCTGACGTGGTTGACGGACTGAAGAAACGGGCAGAATGGATCGCACCTTTCACAGTATATCCCGGGGAGGATGAGCTGCTAGCGTTGGCGCAGGGCGGCTTGCGCGTGATGAACGGCGAGGAGAAAGTCTGCGAGTATTGAAGTTAGGTTGATAAAAATCCGGGCTGGGTGTTTCAGTCCGGATTTTTTCTGAATTCTCTGGGAGATTTCCCGTACACTTTTTTAAACAGATCCTTGAAGTAGTTGCTGTCATTGAAACCGTACTCCAACGCGATATCGGTGATAGAGTTTGTTGTGGTGAGCAGGGCAGCCTGGGCATGCTTTAATCGGACAAAATTCAGATATTCTTTAAAGCCCATGCCGGTGAGCTGCTTGAACTTCTTGCTGAAATAAGTGGGACTCAGGGAGGCCACCGCGGACACCTGATCCAACGTCAGAGGCTGTTTATAATTTTTATAAATATACTTGGTGGCGCGGAGAATATCCGCGTCCTTTGCGTTCAAGAGATCGGGATCCTCCTCTGCCATGATGGAATGTCGCATGAGCATGAGCAGGATTTCCTGGAGATAGACTGCCAGAAAACCGTCGGAGTATTCATCTATGTGCGCGTGTTCCGCCAACATCCGCTTCAGCAGATTGTGAAAATCCTCCTGATAAAGCGCCGGAATGCTTCCCATAAAAGAATGGGGAGCGGGCAGATTGTTCACAAGCTGATGCTCCGGATTGAAATAGATCATGCAGATCTCGCAGTCTCCCTGATAGACCGAATGGTGCAGTTCGCCGGGGGCGATGAATACCAGATCGCCTTTTTCCAGCTGATAGACACGGTCTTTGAGCAGAAAATGGGAGTGCCCGGAGAGCAGATAAAATATTTCGTAGAAGTTGTGATAGTGATCAGACTGCATCGGGGAAAAATCGCCGCGCTTGCCGCGGGCAATCTTGATATGGTCGATGGTTTTGCGGGAGGATCTTCCAAGACGCGGCTGATCATCAGGTTTTGTGGATGCCATACAGCAGTCCTCCTATGTAGTACATGTGTTTATTGTTTCAACGGTTGCAATGAAATCGGATATTTATAAAAGAATCATATCACAGAATAGAGCATTATACCACAAAAAAACAGTATTCCCGCACCTTTTTGCTTTACATGAAGGAAAAAATGCTCTATACTGAATAGAAAATGGCTCAAGAGAGAACAGGATAAAGGATAAGGAGAAAACAGATGTATATTACATGCTTGGATTTGGAAGGGGTATTGGTGCCGGAGATCTGGATCGCGTTTGCGGAGGCCAGCGGAATTCCGGAGTTGAAGAAGACGACGCGTGACGAGCCGGACTATGATAAACTCATGAGATGGAGAATTGGTGTGCTGAAAGAGCATGGTCTGGGGCTGAAGGAGATCCAGGATACGATTGCAAAGATCGATCCCATGCCCGGTGCAAAAGAGTTTCTGGATGAGCTTCGTTCTTTTTGTCAGGTGATCATCATCAGTGATACCTTTACGCAGTTTGCAACACCGCTGATGCAGAAGCTGGGATGGCCTACGATCTTCTGTAATTCCCTGGAAGTTGCGGAGAACGGGGAGATCACAGGGTTTAAGATGCGGATCGAGCAGTCCAAGCTGACCACGGTGAAAGCGCTGCAGTCCATCGGGTTTGATACCATTGCCAGCGGAGACAGCTACAATGATCTGGCAATGATCCAGGCGAGCAAGGCGGGATTTTTGTTCCGCAGCACGGAGAAGATCAAGGCAGACTATCCTGAGCTGCCTGCTTTTGAAACGTATGATGAGCTGATGGCGGCGATCAAAAAAGCTATGGTGTAGGAGGAAGCGGGATGCACACATTATGGGTCGTGGGTGATTCCACGCTGAGCGCATTTGACGATAAATATTTTTACCCGCGATACGGATACGGTACGATGTTAGACCGGTATCTGGACGATGAGATCAGAGTGGAGAATCTTGCACTCAGCGGCAGAAGCAGTAAGAGTTATCTGGAGGAGCCGGAATATCAAAAGCTCCTGAACGGCATGGGAGAGGGAGACTTTCTGCTCATGGGATTCGGACATAATGATGAGAAAGCGGAGGCAGGACGGTTCACGGATGGTCAGGGAGACTATCGTGCGGAGGGAAGCTTTGCACATTCTCTCTATGCGAATTATATCTGTCCTGCGGTGAAGGCGGGATGTCAGCCCATTCTTGCCACGGCCATCGTGCGCCGGTGTGCTACCGGGAAATGGGATCCGCAGGATCTGCATGTGACGCAGGATGTGGGAGAATTCAAGGGTGGGGATTATGCCCAGATTGTGCGCGGACTGTCCAAGGATCTGGCTGAGAAAGAGCGGATCCAGGTGCCGGTGGTGGATATGACCGCCATGACCAGGAAGTTATATGAGGAATTGGGACCGGAGCAGACAATCTATCTGCACGCATGGCCTTCCGACAATGTGTTGAGTGTGGACAATACCCATACCAATATCTGGGGTGCCAGAGTGAATGCGTATATGGTGCTACAGACAGTGCGAAATTTAGGAATCGAAGGGTTGTCGGAGCATGTGACGGGATTGGAAAAGGATGCCCCCTATCCGGCGAAGGAAACCTATCTTGTACCCAATGAAAATTATGTGCCCACGGTCTTTTCGGCGGATCTGCCGGACAGCAGGCTGTGGAAAGATTATGTGGATGGCAGGGGCAATCGTTTTCGGGGAACCGTCTTTGGGGATCTGTTCCTGAAGCCGGAGGAGATTGCAAACAATTTTGTGCTGGAGACTACGGAGGCCGGCGGTATGCATATCGCGGCAAAGAACAATCACGGCAAGATCAGCCTGGTCACCGAGGGAATTGCCATGTATTACAGGGCAGTTTCCACACAGAAAAATTTCAGGCTTTCTGCCACCATCCGGATACAGGATTATTTTTCCAATGATCAGGTATCTTTCGGACTGATGGTGCGGGATGATATGTATATCGACAAAGTGACACCGGATATCCTGGGAGACTATGTGGCGGCAGCGCCTTTGTATCTGACGAAAAAGGCGGAGGCAGTAAACTGCTTTGCCAGAAAGAACGGTGTGCTGGTTCAGGGTGGAACTGTCACCAGAGCGTATCGTCCGGGGGATGTGGTTTCGGTGTGCCTTCAGTCTACCTCAGACGGGTATATGGCGCAGTTTGGCGACGAGAAGGAGATCACCGGTGGGTTTGATTTCAAACTGACAGCCATCGATCCGGAGCACGTGTATGTAGGTATGTTCGCGGCGAGAAATGCGGATGTGGTCTTTGAAGATATTGTATTTGAGGAATTCTGAGGAACAGCCGAAGGACAAGGACAGACTTTTGTGTCCGGAGTGGAACTTGGAAACAGAGGTTTCGATATGATCAGGTTATACGACAGACAAATGGTCAAACAGGAAATGCAGCAGGGGATGCTGCTGTTTACAAATCGGGCGCTGGCAGCATTGCTGGTGCCCATCATTATTGAGCAGTTTTTGAACTCATTTATGGGTATGGTGGATACCATGATGGTGAGTAATGTGGGATCTTATGCCATTACAGCAGTTTCTTTGGTGGATTCTGTCAATAATCTGATCATCCAGGTGTTTTCCGCTATGGCCACAGGCGCGTCTATTATCTGTTCCCAATATCTGGGAGCGAATGATAAGCAAGGAAGCAACCAGGCTGCCAGACAGGTGGTGCTCACTGTGTTTGTGATTTCTGTGAGCATCATGGCGGTGGGGCTGATCTTCCGGAAAGGACTGTTGGCTTTTATTTTTGGGAGTGTGGAAGACATCGTCATGGAAAACTGTCTGGTATATTTTGTATTGACGGCATTGTCCTATCCGTTTCTGGCGCTGTTCAATGTGGGTGCGGCGTTTTTTCGGGCGGGCGGAAATTCCAAATATCCCATGGTGATCTCACTGATCTCCAATGGGATCAATATTATGGGAAATTCCGTGCTGATCTTCGGCATGGGAATGGGCGTCTTCGGAGCGGCGCTGGCAACGCTTGTTTCCAGGATCTTTTGCATGGTGGTAATCTTTGCGGCGTTGTCAAAGCCCAGACAGCCTATTGTGATCGATCATTATCTGGCAATCCGGCCGCAGCCTGAACTGATCCGGAAGGTGCTGGCTATCGGAATACCGTCTGGAATTGAAAATGGTATGTTTCAGTTTGGAAAGCTCTCGATTCAATCTACAATCTCTGTGCTGTCCACGGCGGCATTGGCAGCACAGGCCATGACCAATATCCTGGAGAATGTAAACGGCATTGTGGGGATTTCTATCGGTATCGGACTGATGACGGTGGTAGGGCAGTGTATCGGAGCAGGACAAAAAGAGCAGGCAAGATATTATGTGGTAAAGATTACAGGGATTGCCTGGATTGGTGTCATTTTATCCTGTTTGTTTGTCATGAGTATTGTTGCACCGGTCACGCGGCTTGCAGGAATGGAACCTGAGAGCGCGGCGCTATGCATTCATATGGTGGCGGCCATCACGGTGGTGAAGCCTATTGCATGGACGCTTTCTTTCATCCCGGCATACGGCATGCGGGCAGCGGGAGATGTGAAGTTCTCCATGATCACATCCATGATCACCATGTGGACTGTAAGGGTGGCGCTGTGCATCTGTCTGGTCAAAGTATTCGGGTTCGGGACGATGGCTGTGTGGTACGGTATGTTCGCGGATTGGACTGTGAGAAGTGTTGTGTTCAGCTGTCGGTTTTTGAGCGGAAGATGGTTGAAGGCGAGTCTGGTGGAGAAAGCGTAAGAAAAGCACAGACAGGGCTGGACTTAAAGAGGTCCATACCCTGTCTGGGTTGCATAGATCAAAAATAGAAGTGCGATGATCCACCAGATGAGGAACAGGGGAGCAAGGAATTTCAGCCACTTGCTGAAAGGAACCTTGCAGATCGCCAGAGCAGCCAGGATCTCACCGCCGGTGGGCGCAAGTACATTCGTAAACGCATCTCCTAACTGATAAGCCAGCACTGCCGTCTGTCTGGTGATCCCTGCCGTATCGGCGAGAGGCACCATAAGCGGCATGGTGATAGCCGCCTGTGCAGAGCCGGATGGAACGATCACATTGAAAATATCCTGTATCACAAACATGCCACATGCCAGTAACGCAGGCGGAAGATGGTTCAAAACACCTGCCAGCCCATGCAGAATTGTATCCATGACATTCGCATTCTGGAGTAATATGATGGCTGCATTGGCCAGACCGATCATAATGCCGGGAAGGAGCATATCGTGACAGCCCTTCTCAAAGCATTCACAGATCTTTTGGGGTGTTAGACCGCCCACAACTCCGGCGAGAATTCCGACCGCCAAAAAGATACCTGCCAGTTCATCTACATAATAGCCCTTCTCAATAATTCCCCAGACCGCAAAGGCAATTCCGGCTAAAAAGATCAGAACAACAGCAGCTTGTCTGGTGGTGAAGGGAGGAATATGATCCAAGTTTAATTTCTTGTCCTGATTATAAGTCCTGTCGTAGTCAAAAGCACCGCTTAGCCGGGGATTTTTCTTGATCATACGGGCATAACCGCAGACGTAAATAATAGACGCAAGCTCCAAACAAAGAAACAAAACTGCCCGCAGATTCATGCCGGAAAACATGGGCAGTCCGGCAATCTCTTGAGCTTTCCCCACGGTAAACGCATTGGTAATACCGCCGCCATAACCGGCAGTGGCAGCCATGAAAATGATGCCTACAGCAGTCAGGGAATCATACCCTGCAGTGATACAGCAGGCCAGGGTCAAAGGCACAAATACCAGAAATTCTTCAAAGTTGCCGCAGAAGGTGGAGCCGCAGCCAAAGAGGATCATAAAGATCGGTATCATGAGGAGTTCCTTGCCGCGGATGGTCCGAAGTACATTGGCTAAACCTACGTTCAACGCGCCCGTGCCGTTCAAAATGGCGAACATGCCGCCGATGATCAGCAGAAAGAAGATCACGTAGGCGGCGTTCTGGAGTCCTAAAGTGAGGGATTCCAGCAACTCTAACAGAGTGGTGGGGGTACGCTCAATGTAGGTAAAATTCGTTGGATCAATGAGTTCCTGCCCAATCTCCTCATCCATAACTCTGGCATAAGTTCCGGCGGGAATGATGTAGGACAGAATGGCACATAACAGCAGCACGATGAGCAATAGCAGCATCGGATGCATGGCTTTTAGGGGCTTAATGGTAGTTTTGGTAACGCCTCTTTGGTATTTTCTGAGAGGCTGTTTTTGTGATCGATCTTGTGCTTTTCCCGGCATAGTCTTATTTCCTTTTCTTATTTATTCTCCTGGGATTCCGGATTGTGCAGTCCCAGGCTTTTTTGGAATTCTTCGCTCTTACGCGCCTGTTCATCCTTGGCCGCATCGGCGTCACTGCTTTCCGGTACGGACTGCATGGTGGCGGTTCCGATTGCAGCAACTGCAGCGTCCACTTTTTCCTTGTCCAGTTCATTCTCCTCTGCCAGTTCCAACAGAGCGTCGACAACCTCAGGCTCCAACTGTGTGCCGCGAATGCGGCGGATCTCGTCCAGTACATCGGAGAGCAGCATCTGCTTGCGGTAAGGTCTGGTGGAATACATAGCATCGAATGTGTCCGCTACGGCGATGACTCTTGCCACTTCGGGGATATCCTCCCCCTTCAGACCATTCGGGTAGCCTTTGCCGTCCATGCGCTCATGGTGACAGCCGGCGCCTACCGCCAGATCCTGCACTACATCAATGCTTTCCAAAAGCTCCTGGCCTTTGGCTGCATGGGATTTCATGATCACATATTCCTCGTCGTTCAGCCGCTCGGGTTTGTTCAGGATGGCATCGGGAATGCTCAGCTTGCCAATATCATGGAGCAGAGCGGTATTGTAAAAGTCGTTGATCTGCTCATCTGTGTAACCGCGTTTGTCAGCCAGCTTGGTGGCCAGCAGTTTGGTGTAATAAGCCACACGGAAGGAGTGACCGCGGTTCATGGTATCTCGCATGTCAATGCACTTGGCAAAGGTATGCATGATCTGATTGATGTATTCCAGGTCTTCCGCCTGCTTTTCCAAAAGGGCTTCGTTCTTCTTCTGGAAATGACGCCAGATGATGAACGTGATACATAGGATGCAGGCTACCATCAGGATGATCCAGAACAGCATGCTCTCATAGGGTGAATTCTCTTTTACAATGGGCAGAAGAATGGATTTTTCAATCTGTCCGGTCTCATCATCGATGACATCCAGATGGAAAACATATCTGCCGCCGTCCAAATTTGTATAAACCACGGGCTGCATTTCCTGCTTGGTGGTGTGGATCGGGCTTTTATCAAAGTTTTCCAGGTAATAGCTGATCCTGGGATTACTTAATCCGTAAGTGAGGGCATAGGCGTTGATGGTGAGACGCTTACTGCCGGCCGGAATGGATACGGTGCTGCCGGGATCGAAAAAGATGCGTTTTCCGTCTAACTCCACGCAGGGGATCGCCAGTTTTACATCCCGGCTGAAATTGTCATTCGCATTGATGTCCACTTTACAGACACCGGTCGTGCCGGAGATATAGAGATTTCCTTTTTCATCCAGGTAGCTTCTGGAGTTGCCTGTGGCGATATAAGGAAGACCGCTCCGGATATTATAGAAGCTGTATTCAATGTCCTGGTTCGCCAACAGCTCCGCTACAGTGGTGATATAGATACCGTTGGAGGAGAGTATCCAGGCACCGCCGTGGTCATTGAAATAAATGTCGTAGTTGTTGGAGTACGGGAAGTTGTCTACTGCGGTGAGGCTGCCGTCCTTCATGTACTGAATGGAGTTGGAGGTGATCAGCCAGAAAACCTCCCGCTCGGCATCCCATTTGATGCGCATGACAACCTCACTGGTCAGGCCGTCTTCGTGGCCGATGCGGGATACTTTGTTCCCGTCGATCACATAAATACCGTCTCCGTCGCTTCCCAGATAGAGCTTGTGGTCGGGGCCTTCTTCCACCGAGAGGATCTCCGTAGTGCTGATGCCGTTTTCCTGCCCGTAATGCGCCGTCACTTCCCCATTTTTCACAAGGAAGAGACCGTTGCTGGTGGTGGCGGCAATGCTGCCGTCGGAGCATTCCATCATGGCACGCACGCGCCCGGAGGAATTCAGACCGTTTGATTCGTTATAGGTAAAAATACTTCCGTCTCCGGGGCAGTAACATACCAGACCGTATTCTCCATGGGTGCAGAACCAGATATTGCCGCGGGAGTCGTTCTTGATACAGCGGATGCGGATGCCGGCTAACATTTCGGAGAGTTCATTGGTTACGGGTTCCAAAGAGGTATTGTCCAGGATCGTCAGTCCCTTGTCCGTGCCCAGATAGAGAAGCCCGTTGTTGATGCAGGTGGAGTTTACCACCATGGAATTCAGACCTGCAAATTTACTGATATCTGTGAAGCGATCCGGTACCAGCTTCAGGACACCCTGTCTGGTGGAAGTAAACCAGATGTTCCCCTCGTGGTCGGTCATAATATTGCCGATGGAATTGTTCATGGGGACATCGGAGAGCTCCTGAAACCGCCCAAATTCATCAAAATAACCGATGCCGTTTGTGGCAGACATCCACAACCGGTTATTGATCTTTAAGATCGCATTGAGGTTTTTCAGGGAACCGGTATCCTGCCGTTTTGTCACAGTCATGTCCCGGGAGATGTCTACTGTCAGGAACTCTGAGTCTGTGGTACCCATATACATGATGTTGGCATCGTCCGGATTCGGATAAATGGTGTTTACGGGATCACTGCCGAATTTTTCCGGATGATAAAATGCACTGATCCGAAGCTTTTCAATCTCAAAGACGGCGCCGTTCAATGTCAGACCGTAGATCTTGCCGGTACTGTCACGCTGCAGTTCCGTAATGTACTCCAGATTGACCTGGGGGTCGTCAATGATATGGATTTCCATGTCGCTTCCGATGTAGACCAGCCCCTGTGTGGTAGCCACTATGATGTTGCCGTCCGGGTCTTCTGTGATGCAGCGGATGGAATAGGACTTCATGCCCTCCACTCTGCCGTAATTCTTGATCTCTCCATGGTCATAGTAACAGATGCCGTTCTCGTTGGTCCCAATCCAGATGCGGTCTTTTGAGTCCACAAAGAGACTGAACACGCTGGAGATGCCGCTGGAGGAATCGAAGCGCTGGAAATTCGAGCCGTCATAGAGGATGAGTCCACTGTAGCCGCCCAGCCAGATGAAACCGTCTGCACTCTGTACAATGGCGTTCGCCTCTGAGGTAGGCAGACCGTTGGCGGAATCGTAGAGGATTGCCGTATAGTCTGTACCTTTCCCCAGAATGTCCCTGCGGCTGGTCCCCGCCGCCTGCGTCCGAAAAGAGAACGCATTGACGGAGGTGACTGCGAGTGCAAATGCCAACAGGAGAGCAAATAATTCTTTTGTTTTTTTCATTTTGTCCGATGCCTCATTTCTAAAATTCTTTTTAGGAAACTGTTTCAGAATCTATCACACCAATAATACCATACCACAAATAATGGAAAAATGACAGATATGATTAAATTTGTCAATTATGTCAAAAATATTCAATGAAAAGTTGTAATTTCATCAAAGTCAAGATATAATAGATTTGATGAAAAGTGTCTTAAATGTCAAAAAAAATCAATGAAGGGGCTTTTATGAATATAAAAAGAGATAAGTATTTGAATGATTTAATCAATAGAATGCATAACGGTATGATCAAAGTGGTAACCGGAATCAGAAGGTGCGGAAAATCGTATTTGATTTTTAAAATCTTTAGAGGTTATTTATTGGAACAGGGAGTTGATGAAGAGCATATTGTTTCAATTGAATTGGATCAAAGAAAGAATAAGAAGTATCGGGATCCGGACGTTATTTTAGAGTATATTGAGTCTTGTGTGGCAGATGGCGGGCAGTATTATATACTGTTGGATGAGGTGCAGCTATTAGAAGATTTTGAGGAAGTTTTGAATTCGCTGCTTCATATCGAAAATGTGGATGTGTATGTAACGGGAAGCAATTCCCGATTTTTGTCAAAGGATGTTATTACGGAATTTCGGGGGAGAGGTGATGAGATTCACATTTACCCGTTAACCTTTAAGGAGTTTATGCAGGTTTATGACAAAGATGTGTATCACGGATGGGCGGAGTATGTTATATATGGTGGATTGCCGCTTACTGTAACGATGAAGACGGAAGAACAGAAGATAGATTATCTAACCAGATTGTTTGAAGAAACTTATTTAAGAGATATTATTGAAAGGTATCATATTGAAAAAACACAGGAATTGGAGGATCTGGTAAATGTTTTGGCGTCTGCGATAGGGTCACTTACCAATGTCGCGAAAATTGAAGCGACTTTTAAGAGTGTAATTCATTCAAACATTAGCGCTAATACGATTAGACAGTATATCGGATATTTGGAAGATGCATTTATCATCAATAAGGCGAATCGATATGACGTAAAGGGGAGAAAGTATATCGGCACCCCGATGAAGTATTATTTCGAGGATGTAGGACTTAGAAATGCAAGGCTTGGCTTTAGGCAAACTGAAGAAACACATATTATGGAAAATATTATCTACAACGAATTGCGAAGCCGGGGCTATTCCGTAGACGTAGGAGTTGTAGAAAAAAGAGGCTTGGATCAAAGCGGAAAACAAAAGAGAACTTATCTGGAAATTGATTTTATAGCAAATTTAGGCAGCAAGCGTTATTATATCCAGTCCGCTTTCAGTATGCCTACGGAAGAGAAACAAATGCAGGAAAAAGCCTCGTTGATACATGTAAATGACTCTTTTAAGAAAATAATTCTTGTAAAGGATATTATGAACGTAACGAGGGATGAGAATGGAATTACAACTATGAGTGTTTATGACTTTCTGCTAAGGGAGAATAGTTTAGAATTGTAAGGCGTCTGAGAGCAATTCAGCTATTCGGGAGGTGCTTATGGGGACGGACGCAGGCAGAAAACGCAGTATTCTGTTCTGTCTGGACTATTTCATGGACGCGTATTATGGCGAAGATATTTCTGAAATTCACGATGAGTTGGTTGAACTGCTGGAGGAAGTGATTGTATCACCCAATGAGGATACCGTCATTGAGGATGCGCTGGATTTATTGATGAGTTATGAATGGCCACCCTTCCCTGTTCTTGAGAAGAATATTGATGTCATAGCGCCTCAGCATAAGCCAAGTGTGCTGTATCTTTTGAATCTCAAGGATCAGTTTATGAAGGAAATCAGCTATGAGCGGCACAATAAATGAAATTGTATTATAAGTGGATGGAGATTTTCAATTGTTATATGGGGCAGCCGGTAAGGAGGCATTTCGGCGAATTACCAGTAAACTCAATGGCATAGGGGAGAAGATATAGTTTATAAACCTTGTCTTTTTAATATAAAAATGAGAAGATAAAGACAAAAAATAATTGACTTTAGTCTTAAAACAGCCCATAATCGAAGAAAAAGATTAAAAATGGAGGCTGCGATGGAAAACATCATTGGTCGCGAAAAGGAGATAAGGAGACTGGACAGAGCACTGGAAGAAAAAGAAGCCCAATTGATCATTGTTTATGGCAGGAGAAGAGTTGGAAAGACTTTTCTGGTCAATGAGTATTTCAAAGGGGGCTTTTCTTTTAAATTTACAGGTTCTTTTAACCAATCCACATCGGAACAGCTTAGGAATTTTTGGTATGAAATAAATCGCGCAGCGAAAAAGGATCTTCCGCTCCCAAAGAATTGGACGGAGGCTTTTTCTATGCTGCGTGATTATTTGGAAACTTGCAGCACGGGAGAAAAGCAGGTGGTTTTCTTTGATGAAATGCCATGGATGGATCGGCAGAAATCCGGTTTTTTGCCTGCATTTGAGTGGTTCTGGAATTCCTGGGGGAGTACGAGGAAAGATCTTGTTTTTGTGGTATGTGGTTCGGCAACCTCATGGATGACGGAAAAGATAGATCACAATAAAGGAGGTCTCTTCAACAGGCAGACCTGCAGGCTGTTTTTGGAACCGTTTAATCTGTATGAAACGGAGCAGTTTTTAAACGCAAGGGACATCTATTGGTCCAGATATGATATTGTGCAGTGTTACATGATTATGGGAGGCATTCCCTATTATTTGAAACTTTTAAATAAAAACGCATCATTGAATGAAAACATTGACATGCTTTTTTTCAGAAAAAGAGGAGAATTGTGGGATGAGTTTGACCATTTGTATTACACGTTATTCACGAACGGAGCGCAATATATAAAGATTGTGAAAGCATTAAGCAAAAAGAAGGCAGGACTAACATGGGCAGAGATCATAGGCAAAACAGGATTGCCGGGGAATGGTGCGCTCACAAAGATGCTGGCTAATCTGGAAAACTCCGGATTTATCAGGTCTAATGATTATTTCGGTCATAAAAAACGCGAGAAGACATATCAGCTTTCTGATTATTTTACCATATTTTACTTTCAGTTTATACAGGATAACAATGGGAAGGATGAACACTTTTGGAGTAATATGACAGATAATCCGGCGCGGTTGGCTTGGGCAGGACTTGCTTATGAACGGGTCTGCAAAGATCATCTTGCGCAGATCAAGAGAAAACTGGGTATATCTGGCGTGATGACGGAAGTCTCTGCCTGGCAGAAAGCCGGAAATGAAGAGGAAGAAGGCGCACAGATAGATCTTGTGATCAGTAGGCGGGATAGGGTGATCAATCTGTGTGAAATAAAATTTGTGTCCGGAGAGTATGAGATCAGTAAAGAATATGACCTTAGATTAAAAAACAAGGTCAGGCTTTTTGTGGAAACAACAAAAACAAATTACACCATTCAGACCACGATGATCACCACATATGGGGTAAAGAAGAATAAGTATAGTAATTTTGTGAGTAAGGAAGTGGATATGGACGATCTGTTTTGAAAATCCCAGAGAGGAAACGTATGATTTTAATGTGGGAAGCATGGAGTAGGATGTTTGTGGCGGAGTTAGGATAAATCTCGGACAGGAAGTGAAACAGAAAATGGGACAGCAAGACTTCATACAAGAATTAAAATACTGGATGGAAAAGGCGAGGGAGGCTGACCCGAAATTTCAGGTGTTTGGTTCAGAAACACATAAGTATCGGTTTGAAAAACCAGTGTCTTTAGAAAAGGTGCGAGCGTTTGAGGAGAAGCACCGGATGAAGCTGCCGGAGAATTATGTACGTGTTTTGACGGAGTTGGGAAATGGCGGCGCAGGACCATATTATGGTCTCCATTCACTGGAGAAGCTTTATGGTGTAGGGTATACAGATGAATTTTGGGGTGACGCGGAGGAGACTTTTATTGATGCATCCCTGACGCTGGAAGCCTGGAAAGCCTGGAATGAGATGATGCGGAAGCTGGATCTGGAAGCGGATGATGCCGTTTATGAGAATATGGTGGAAAAGGTTGCGGCGAATGCATTGGTGATCGGCACGCAGGGATGTACCTATGATTGTCTTTTGATGTGCGGTGGCAGTGAGCAGGGGAAGATTGTGTATTTTGATGAAAATCTGGAGGAGGATGCGAAGCCCATATTCACGCACATGACCTTTGAGGAATGGATGTTGGGATTTTTTAAAGAGGTGGCGGCAGGCAATGATGTGGGGCAGTATGGGTGTATCCGTCTGGGGACAGAGTCGGAGATGATCGAGGAATATGAGAGGGAGTCGCAGCAAGGCATTCATGGCAGACGGGATGAAGCGGTTGCTTCCCTGTATCGCTTTGCGGAGCTTTCACCTGATACTATCAAGCGGTTGGTGGCAGGGGTGGATGATGAGGCGGCGGGTATTGTGATGAGCCTGCTTTTTAAGTTTGATGTGGGTGAAGCGCTGAAGATGTTTGATGCTTATTTTTATGGGGAGCATCCGGAGATTGCGGTACAGGTGTGCAGATGGATGCCGGAGAAGGAAAAGGAACGGTATTATCTCAGGGCGGTAGAACTATTGAATACGCCGGAATTTGCGGGGCGGCTGATCTGGAACGGGGCGTTTCAGAAGGAGGAGCCTTGTGCGGAAAGAATGCTCTTTTTCCTGGATGATTGCAGGTGCAAGCGGGCGGCGGATATCGTGAATTATGCGCTCGCCGCGGAGACACCGAAGGAGTGCAGGAGAACGGCAATCTTTGTGATGAGCCATTGTGCGGATATTGCAGACTTTAAGGCGGAGATGGCGGCGTGGATGCGGGACGAGGACTACTGGATCGCGCACGCGGCGCTGCAAGGTTCCATCGATGCGAAGTTGAAGGGAAAAGTGATACGGGAGACCTATCGGTGGATGCGGAAGCGTTATAAAGATGATTCCACTATGCAGGCGAATCTGGCGCATGTGGCGTGGGTCATTTAAAAGATTTCGGAGAAAAATAAAGGAGTATGTAGGACATGGGAGAATCAAATAGGCTTGGGCTTATGCCGCCGCCATGGCTGGCTTACCCGCAGATTGAGAGGTACTCGATCGGATGGCGGATGGGGGCCGGCGAGGAGTATATAAACCGATTTGGGGAGTGGTGGGTAACGCTTTCCGCAGAGAGAAAGGAGAAGTATCAGACTTTATTTCCGGAGCCTGTCACATGGCAGGGATGGTGGCGGAGTGAGGATACGTGTACGCGATTTCAGTATGGGGAATATGCGATAGAGCTGTGGCAGCCGCAGGGGTTGCCGAAATATTCCAACGAGTGGCTGCGGCAGCAGGCTGCGGAGGGAAAGGCACGGGAGTTGTGTATGTTTTGGATGCCCGAACCGGCGAGCGGTGTGGATAAAAGTTGTTTTAGTCAGTGGTGGATGGGCGAGTTCTGGTCTGTGATAGATACCTTTTGCTGTGCGGAGCAGTTTATGACGGCGCAGATGACGAAGCTCTTCGGAGATACTGAGGCCCAGAAAGCGGTTATGGAATGTGATGACCCAAAGTGGATGAAACCCATAGGGCATAGGGTGAAGGATTTTGATCAGGGAATCTGGGATATGGTGAAGTATTCTGTGGTGGTCAACGGCAACTGGTATAAATTCAGTCAGAACCGTGCGCTCAGAGATTTTCTGCTTTCCACGGGGGACAGTGTGCTGGTGTATGCCAGTCCTTATGATGAAACATGGGGGATTATGCTTTCGGAAGAGGACGAGGAGGCGCAGGACCCGGCGAACTGGCAGGGACAGAATCTGCTGGGATATGCTTTGATGGAGGTGCGGGACGAGCTGCGTCGGGTGACGCAGAATGAGGCGCTGTGCGATTTCAGCAAGGTGGAACAATAGTAGTGTAGGATGAACTGGGGGAAAGGTTGATGTTTAAGTTGGGCGCGTAATTTAGCCCGCGCCAAAGAGAAAGTTGAGTTGAATGGATCGTGAGGGGAGATACAGATGGACGTTTATAACAGAGAATATTATTAGGATATAGATTACAAGCCGGAGCTATTTTATGTGATATTCGGTGTGTCAGGCAGCGGGGAATTGGAGGTGTCGCGGGAGAGGCATCGTGTGGACGAGTTCCCGGAAGGATTGGAGCTGCAGTTGCTTGATCGGGAGAAGGACGGCGCATACATGGGCGAATTAGTGGGAGGCACTATCGGTCAAGTGTTGCAGAGAAATCATGCAGCAGCTTATGGGAGATGTGTGGAGACAGAGCAATGGGCAGTGATCAGGGGGCAGGTACAGCGGGATGATACGCTGGATTATCTGCGGAATGTGATTGGGTTTGTGCAGGCTTTTGTGGATCAGGGCGCCGTGGTGGTAATGGATGTCATGACGATTTCTCTGATGAGTGCAGAGGAGTGGACGGGTAAGATTTTCGAGCCGGAGTTCAATCCGTGGAAGCATGTGACAATCCTGATCTCGGAGGAGGCGGATGGAAGCCGTTGGCTGCACACGCAGAGTGGGCAAGCGTTTGTGGTGAGACCGGAGTTCATAGAGGATTTTGAGAATTTTGATTTTAACAATGCGTACTATGAGGCGGAGATATTGGGGGAGGAAACGGAATAATGCAGGAAAAGCTGATCGGTGGCAAGAAGTGTTATTTTTATGGAGACGCAGAGGCTCCTGATATTTTGATCCAGCCTGTGGATGCGCATGATCTGGAGTTGTTGGATTCGGAGGTGGCGCTGATAGAGGAAGGGGTCAAGGGGAAGCCATTTTTGCTGGCAGCGTTTTTGATCGAGGATTGGAATCGGGAGTTAACGCCTTGGGAGGCTCCGCCGGTCTTTGGAAAGGATGGGTTCGGTGCCGGGGCGGAGGAGACGCTGCGATTCGTTGTGGAGGAGCTGTTGGCGGAAATTTCGACGCAGGAGAAGCGGCTCTATTTAGGCGGATACTCACTGGCCGGCCTGTTTTCGCTCTGGGCGGCGTATCAGACGGCTCTGTTTCAGGGGATCGCGGCGGTCTCGCCGTCGGTGTGGTTTCCCAAGTGGGATCCGTACATCAGAGCGCATGAGATCCATGCGGAGCGGGTTTACCTGAGTCTCGGCGATAAAGAGGCTAAGGTGAGAAATCAGGTGATGACGAAGGTGGGAGATGCGATCAGACTGCAGCATGAGCGGCTTTTAGAGTCGGCCGTGTGCAGGGAATGTGTGATGGAATGGAATCCGGGGAATCACTTTGTGGATTCGGACAAGCGGACAGCGAAAGGGTTCGCCTGGGTGTTGGATCAGGCGGAAAAGAAATAAGGGAGACAAATAGGTAGGAGGAAAAAGTATGGAGATCAATCAGATCCACAACAATGAATTGAGGGCACAGATGGGAAATTGCGCTTTGGATATCCTGTTAAAGGAGGATTTTGTAAAGCGGGAGGAGGTAAAGACCCCCCGGATGAGTGTGGGATATATGTTTACCACGGAGGAGGGAGCGCTGGAAGCGCTGTTCAAGGTGCAGTGTGACGAAAAAGTCTTTGCTTTTGCAGCTCAGAAAGGAGCCGTCTTATTGCTGAATATCAGCGAGGAGCAATACAATGAAACGGTGGATTATATGGTGGGCTATCATGACTGCTTAAAAGATGACAAACCCGAGACATAAAAGAAGTGGTGCAATGATTGATTTACTACCTAAAAAATGATATCCCGTCAAACATTATAGGACTCTCAGGTATTATTGCGGATCTGCATGCAAAGGAAGAGTTTCGAAAATTGCAGTACGGGGATGCATTTGAGAGCTTGAGACAGAAGGCGATCATTGAGTCAGTAAAAGAGAGCAATGCTTTAGAGGGTATCATAACCACGGAAGAAAGGATTAGGGATATTGTGAGGGGGGCAGCTCCCATCACGCATGATGAGAAGGAGATATCAGGATATAAAGATGCGCTGAGTATGATCCACCGAGAACATGAAAATATGGAGTTGACAGAAGAAATCATCTTATCGTTTCAGCGTATGATTCAAAGGGAGACTGATCCGAAAGAGGCAGGGAGATATAAAACACATGATAATCTCATCATAGAGAATCTGCAGGACGGCAGCAGACGTGTAAGATTTCGGCCGGTTTCGTCAAAGGATACACCAAAGGCCATGGAGCAGCTTGTTTTGGCATATTATGATGCTTTGGAGCAGGCTTCGATGGGATGGCATGAGAATCAGAATGATTATGTTCCTGTGATCGTGAATTTTATGCAATTGCTGTATCGTTGTTTTAAGGATCTGGATGACTCTTTTATGGAGATTTCTTTGAAAAAAGCAAAAAAATCCGAAAGGGTGGAGGCAGTACTGCTTAACGCCATTGTGCCGGTTTCAAAAGGAGACATCCTTGAAAAACTGCCGGATGTCAGTGTGAAAACAGTGGAGTTGGTGTTAAGCAAAATGTTAAAGGAAGACAAGATCAAAAAAATCGGTACTTATCGGGATGCCAGATATATGCGGAAAGAAAAGCATAAATAGAATCATAAAAATGTTCAGATCACCCGCATTCCTCCGTATTTTCTGATCTTCAGGACGACACAGGAGCCTTCCCCGAAAATTCGGTCAAGGCTTTGTTTGTATTCCGCGACTTTGTCGTTTCGCACAAAGGCCTGGATCGTGCCGGCAAAGCCGCCGCCATGTACGCGGCATACGCCGCCGTCTTCGCCCAGGATCTTTTCGCTGAGGCAAAGTGCCACAGAGACATTCTGGTGTTGTACGTCATGGTTGGTGTAGACATTTTGCAGGAACTTGTAGGAGGAGTTGCCGGATGCTTTGACTGCTGCAAGGAATGCGGCAAAGTTGCCGGCTTTCAGCGCAGCGGTTTCCTGCAGTACTCTTCGGTTTTCGTCGTAGAAATGCAGAGCGCGCAGGACAGCGCGATCGCCCAGTTTTTTCCGGAGCGCCGGGATATTTGACAGCATGGTTTCCTCGGAAACTTCGCGCAGCACCTCCTTGCCGAAGAAAGCCGCCACGGATTTCATTTCTGCCGGTACTGCCGCGTAGTCTGGGGTGAGGTCAGCATGGCTGCCTTTGGTATCTGTGATGCAGAGACTGTAGCCCGCGGCGTCCATGTCCGGGTCAATGCGCTCCACCATAGGTGCGGCAGGATCGGAGAAATCAATGTGGCAGAGGCTGCCCACGGAACAGGCCATCTGGTCCATCAGACCGCAGGGCTTGCCAAAGTATACGTTTTCTGCATATTGACCGATGATGGCGATGGTGATCGCGTCAATCCTGCCGTCGTTGTACAGATGGGACAGGATATTGCCGATCACCGTCTCATAGGCGGCGGAGGAGGAGAGACCGGATCCGCCCAGTACATCGCTGGTGATATATGCGTTGAAGCCGCCGATGCGGTAACCCTTGTCCCTGGTGCAGGCAAGGACGCCTCTGATCAGAGCGGCAGAGGTACCCTCCTCTGAAGCTTTTTTGTCCAGATCATTCAGATCTATGGTGAGCATATCGTAGCCTTGCGACTGAATGCGGACCTGACAGGAGTCATTGGGGGACGCAACGGCAATGGCGTCATTGTTGATGGAGGCTGCCAGAACCTGCCCGTGCTGGTGATCCGTGTGATTGCCGCCCACCTCTGTGCGCCCGGGGGCACTGAGAATCTGCACATCAGCGTCTCCAAAAAGCTCTTCGTAATGCGTCAGAGCATCTACATATCTTTGCGTCTGGTTGCTCAGACAGTTTTGATCTATATAAATGTCAAGCAGGCGCTCATTGAGTTTTCCGGATCGAATATGATTCTTTAATTCTTTCAAGTTCATGATGGATTTTTCCTCCTCAGCTATGGTAAAATAAAACCGCAAGCGGTTTTATTTATAATTTCTTTGCAATTCCAAATGCACAAAGGACGTGCGCGGAATTATGGTAAATATATCTTGATCAAAAGTATATCATATATTCGGTAGAAATGACAGGATAATGAAAAAGCTTTTGTGTTACGGATAACCTGCAGAACAGGAGGGCAAATGAGCAGACTACAGAAAAATTTGATCATCACAACCGTTGGTTTCTGGGTGGTTTATGCGATTGCAACATTACTGGGTGCCGATCTTGTCTACAATGTCTTTTCGCCGCTGACAGGAATTGCTGCGATGACACTTCTTGTGAGCGGCCTGAAGCATACGGGAAAATACCGGATGGCGGCGCTTTTTTTCCTTTATGGAATCGCAGCGTGGGTGGTTTCAGATCTGATCCTGTTTACTTATACCTATCTGGTTGTGGATGATCCGCTGCTGATCGACATATCGGATAAGCTGTATCTGGCACCGAACTATCTGTTTGGCATGGGACTGACCGCCTATATGATCGTGGATTTTAAGCGGCGGGATGTATTCCGGTTGCTGATCGATACGTTTCTGATCGGGGTAACGGGCTTTATTTTTGTGCGGAAACTGTATATTTACGGGTTTGGCATCAATACCTATGAGGGGACGTTCTCCTTCAGCTCCATGATGTATTTGATCGCGGTGATGTATGTACTGGTGCTGATGTTTTTGATCCTCACAATCCGCGGAGTGTTCCATCACACAAGGGCCGGGTATCTGGTTTTCGGAGCACTGGCGTTCTATAACGTTTTTGAAATGCGTTACACCTACTATACAGCGGGTGGATTGGATGCGGAGAGCATCTATATCGATATCATCTATATGGCATGTGTGTGCGTGATCAGCTATGCGTTTACAGATCCTTCCCTGAAGAAGGCCATGGAGACATCGGATGCGCTGATGAAAGAGCCGGTGGATATTAAGAAGTCTATGGGAATGGGCTGGGTATACGGGTTGATCCTGCTCCCGCTGATCGTGTTTTTCTATGCGCTTCGGCTTCTGACGCAGACGGAATTTTATATTTTGCTGGTGTCCTGTCTGGGATATCTGATCATGTGGAAAACGCAGCAGGCAAATGAACTGACGCAGGAGCTGCTTGAGAAACAGAAGGTGGAGAATACCAGGCTGGGCGAGTGGGTGGATTATCAGAATCAGGAGCTCAAGGTTGCCAATGAGCAGTTGGAAAAAGCATCTTATAAAGATCACCTCACCGGGCTTTATAACAGAAAATACAGCAGATTGTATATGAATCAGATTCTGCTGGAAAATGCCGGTGCAGTATTTGCCGTCTATTCCTTGGATGTGAATTATTTTAAACCCATCAATGACAATTACGGGTTGGAGACGGGGGATAAGGTGCTGGGCGAGATGGGGGCGCGCCTGAAGGAATTGGAGAATGACAGGATCGCGGCGTTTCGCGTGGGTGGCGATGAATTTCTGGTTGTGTACAAAGAGTACAAAAGTGATGAGGAACTGGTGCAGCTGGCGGGACTTTTGCAGGAGACGTTTGACCGTCCCATCGAGATCGGGGAGCTGATGCTTAAGATTTCGGTGAGTATTGGCGTGGCGGCCTGTCCGCAGGATGCGGAGGATGTGGAGCAGCTTCTCAAATATGCGGATTCTGCCCGCAGCTCTATCAAGCACAGACACAGTAAGACGGAATATAAGTTCTATGATTCTGCGCTGATCGAGCAGATGTCCAAGCTGAGGCGTTTGGAATTGAAGCTGCAGACGGCGGATTATGACAGGGACTTCAAGTTATATTATCAGCCCCAGGTGGATTGTGTGAGCGAGAAGCTGATCGGGATGGAAGCCTTGATCCGCTGGATCGATCCGGAAGAAGGATTTATCTCTCCGGGCGAGTTTATTCCCCTGGCGGAGGAGATGGGGCTCATGGGAAATATCGGCGCCTGGGTCAACCGTACTGCGATGAAGCAGATCAAGGTGTGGAATGAAAAGTACCGGAAGAATCTGGTGGTAGGCATCAATGTGTCACCGCTGCAGCTCAGAGATCCGGCGTTTGCAGAGAAGTTCATCGCAGAGCAGGAAGCGCAGGAGGTTCCCGCCGGCTGGCTGGACGTGGAGATTACGGAAGGATATGCGTTGAATTCCAGTGTGTCCAGCGGGGATATCATCGCCAAACTCAAAAAGGCGGGTCTGACTTTCTCGGTGGATGATTTCGGCACAGGATATGCCAGCTTTACCAGCATGCTGCACTTTATTTTTGACCGGATCAAGATTGCCAAGGAATTGGTGGACGATCTGGAGACCAACCGGAATGCGTATGTGGTGGTGAAGGTGATCATTGCCATGGCGAAAGATCTGAAGCTGCAGACCATTGCGGAAGGTGTGGAGAGGAAGGAACAGTTGGAGATATTGAAAGATCTGGGCTGTGGTCAGATCCAGGGGTATTATTTCGGAAAACCGCTGCCGCCGGAGCAGTTTGAGGAGAAGTGGTTGCATGAGAGTTGAACATCCAATTGCGCCGGTGTATGATGCGCATTCAAAAATCCTGATACTGGGCAGTTTCCCGTCGGTGAAATCCAGGGAGGCCATGTTTTTTTACGGGCATCCGCAGAATCGTTTCTGGCGTGTAGCGGCAGCGGTGTTTGAGGATACATTTCCGGAGACGATGGAGGAGAGACGGGCGTTTCTGCTGCGGCATGGAATTGCGGTCTGGGATGTGATCCGGTCCTGCGATATCACGGGGTCATCCGATGCGAGCATTAAAAATGTAGTGCCGAATGATCTTCGGGAGATTTTGGAGGCGGCACCCATCCGGACGATCTATGTGAATGGGAAGACGGCGGAGAAAATGTATCGGAAATACACGGAGACTTTGACAGGAAGAGATGCGGTGGTGCTTCCGTCCACCAGTCCGGCCAACGCGGCATGGAGTCTGGAGCGGCTGATTGAAGCATGGCGGGTCATCCGTGAATAGTGGCGTTCGGCTGGGAACGGGTTTCGTAACGTAAACAGCGTGTATAAGGGAGGGCGTTGAACGGTGAAGGAAGAGATAGAGCATTATATCAGAGAAAAGTATGGAATCGAACCGGAGCATCCGTGGGGGAAGTATCCGGAGAATACAACATTTAAGGCGGCTGAGAACGACAAGTGGTTCGCACTGATCATGCCGGTGTCGCGGCATGCACTGGGGCTTGCCGGAAGCGGAATGGTGGATGTGGTCAATGTCAAGGCGCAGCCGGAGGTGATCGGCATGATCGTCAGCGCAGCAGGATATCTGCCGGCGTACCATATGAATAAGCAGCATTGGCTCACGGTCCTGCTGGACGGAACGGTATCTGCGGAGCAGGTGTTTGAGCGGATTGACGAAAGTTATGCTTTGATCACGGACAATCCCACGAAGCGGATCTATGAGGCAGTGCGGAAAATTCCCAGGGGCAAGGTTGCCACCTATGGGCAGGTGGCGGCAATGGCGGGAAACCCGAAAATGTCCAGAGCCGTGGGAAATGCGCTGCACAAAAATCCTGACCCGGAGGGGACGCCCTGTTATCGTGTGGTGAATTCTAAGGGGGAGCTTTCGGGGGAGTTTGCCTTCGGCGGTCCCGGAGAGCAGGCGAAACGACTGAAGGCGGATGGAATTGAGGTTGTGGACGGGAAGGTGGATTTGGGGAAGTTCGGTATGGAAAAAAGCGGGATAGAATAAGATAAGGCTGTACAGTTTAAATGCTGCACAGCCTTTACAATTACCTTGCTTTTAATTTGCTTTTCCGATAAATTTAGTCGAGAGGGAACTTGAAATATCTCTTTGCGTTGTTGTAAGAGATATTGGTTACAATCTCGCCGAGAATATCGTAGTCCTCAGGGAACTCGCCGTTCTCTACCCAATTGCCGATGAGGTTGCAGAGGATTCTGCGGAAATACTCATGTCTGGTGTAGGACAGGAAGCTTCTGGAGTCGGTCAGCATGCCGACGAAGCCGGACAGATTTCCAAGGTTAGCCAGGGAGATCATCTGATCCTGCATGCCGGTCTTGTGATCGTTGAACCACCATGCGCTGCCCTGCTGGATCTTTGCCACTGCTGTGGAATCCTGGAAGCAGCCGAGGATGGTGCCGATGGCCTGATTGTCATTCGGGTTCAGGCTGTACAGAATAGTTCTGGGCAGCTCGTCGGTTTCAATCAGTGCATTCAGGAAATCAGCCATCTGAGCAGAAGGAGCATAGTTGTTGATGCAGTCATAACCGGTATCGGGACCGAGCTTCTGATACATCTTTGCATTGTTGTCTCTCTTACAGCCATAGTGAAGCTGCATTGCCCAATCTAATTTATGATATTCTTTGCCGACGAAGAGCATGAAAGCAGTCTTGAATTTCAGCTCGTCCTCTTTTGTGATTGCGTTCCCGCTCAGTCTCTTTGCAAAAATCTGCTCGATCTCATCGTCACTTGCGGGCGCATACATTACATACTCAAGCGCGTGGTCGGAAACATTACATCCCATGGACTTGAAGAATTCCATACGCTGCTTCAGAGCGTCCTTCAATTCAGCGAAAGTGCCGATCTTGGACTTGCCGCATACCTCTGCCAACTTTGCCAGATAGTCGAGATACTCGGGCTTCTCAATATTCATTGCCTTGTCGGGTCTCCAAGCGGGACGCACGATGACGTCGAAACTCTTGTCCTCAGCAATCTTGGTGTGCCATTCCAGGCTGTCAACGGGATCATCGGTGGTGCAGATCAGAGTTACATTGCTCTGCTTGATGATATTGCGTACGCTCATGGAAGGCTCTTTTAATTTTGCATTGCAAAGATTCCATACTTCGTCTGCGGTTTTGGCATTCAATACACCGTTGTAGCCGAAGTATCTCTGCAGTTCCAAATGGCTCCAGTGGAAGAGAGGGTTGCCGATGGCTTTGCCCAGGCACTCTGCCCACTTGCAGAATTTCTCATAATCGGAAGCGTCGCCGGTGATGTATTTCTCGTCCACGCCGCAGGAACGCATAAAGCGCCATTTGTAGTGATCGCCGCCCAACCATACCTGAGTGATGTTGTCGAACTGACGGTCCTCTGCAATCTCCTTGGGATTGATGTGGCAGTGGTAGTCGAGAATCGGGGTCTTCTCTGCGTACTCGTGGAACAGCTTCTGGGCTGTTGCGGTCTCAAGCAGGAAGTCTTTGTCCATAAATGCTTTCATTTCCATTCCTCCGTTTGATATATTTGATGATTATTTTTATTGATTCTCGCTGGCAATAGGTATGTGCCGCGAGGTGGTACCGGGATTCAAATCGTCAGGATCACAGGGCTTTCGTGGTGCCCCGCAGGATCAGGTCACCGGAAAACATGGTATTTTTGATGCCATAGTTGTCGGTGAGTACATCCATGAGTGTATCGGTCAGATGCTGGCAGAGTGTTTCCAGCTTGTTGTCAATACTGGTCAGTTCCGGATAACTGCACTGTGCCAGTATGGAGTTGTTGTAGCCAATCACGGAAAGCTCATCGGGAATGCGAATTCCCAAAGTCTGTGCATATTTCACTGCCGCCAGAGCCAGCATATCATCGGCGGCGATCAAACCGTGAAAGACTTGTCCGCTCTGATGCAGCTTCAGCAGCTGTTCCGTCATGCCGGAGATATCCTCGTGGGTACCGGAGAAATATTCCTGCATCGGTTCCAGACCGTGTGCCTTCATGGCATTCAGGTAGCCGGAGCGTTTCTTTTTACCGCTGTAGGAATTGGAGTTGTAAAAATAGAGAATATCATGGATTCCGGATGTGATCATGCGGCCTGTCGCCTCCTGCACGGAGGTGTAGTCATCGCACAGAATGCTGTACACATTGTGGGCGTCCAGTGCGCCGTTCAAAAGCATGACTGGTGTGGTGAGCGCCGCATCCAGGATATATTTGTTCTGGGATTCCTGCTCATAGATGTAGTTGGAACCGACCAGGATAATGCCGTCCACTTTCTGCTGCAGCAAAAGATCCAAAGACTCACGCCTTGTGTCCAATTCGTAGCCGCTGCAGCACAGGATGCAGTGATAGCCGTTTCCCCGCAGCTGCTGCTCCAGATAATAAATTGCCTTAGCGAGATACAGGTCGGAACTGTCGGCACACATGATGCCGATGGTCCGCATCGTGTTGAGCCCCAGACCTCTGGCAAAGGCATTGGGAGTATACTCATATTTTTCAATCACACTGAGTACCCGCTGCCTGGTCTCTTCGCTTACATTGGCACTGCCATTGAGTACGCGGGAGACGGTCGCGATCGATACCCCTGCTTTCTCCGAAATATCATATATCGTCATGAGTATTTACCCCTTTGCTGCTGTGAAAGTATTTTCACAAGTTTCATATGCCTAATTATACCCAATGTCAGGGCTTTTTTCAAGACGTAAAAAATATATATATTCCAACACATTTGTGGTGGAAAATATTTTGGAAATATGTTATAGTGAATGTATTAAGTTCAAAAACCGGCTACAGACCGGAACGCTAAGTAGCGCCGCGAGCGCGGAATGGAGGATAAAGTTCAATGGAGTTATTAAACAAAGCAAAAACAGGCAAGAAAGAGAGACCGATCAAGGTAGTGCAGTTCGGTGAGGGTAATTTCCTCCGCGCGTTCGTTGACTACATGTTTGATCTGGCAAATGAGCAGGGCAAGTTTGACGGTGACATCGTATTGATCAAGCCTATTGCATTCGGTAATCTGGAGAATTTCCACAAGCAGGACTGCCAGTATACCGTATCTCTTCGCGGTAATGTAGGCGGCGAGGGCAAGATCATCGATCGTATCGTGACATCCGTGGCGGATGCGGTTGACACCATCAACGAGTATGATAAATATATGGCTTTGGCTGATATCGACACTTTGAAGTTTGTGGTTTCTAATACTACAGAGGCAGGTATCGTATTTGATGACAGCGATAAGTTTGAGTCCAATCCTCCTGCAACTTTCCCCGGAAAGCTGACCAAGTTCCTGTACAGAAGATTTGAGACCTTCAAGGGTGACATGAGCAAAGGTTTGATCATGCTTCCCGTAGAGCTGATCGATGACAACGGTATCAACCTGAAGAAGTGCGTGATGCAGTTCATCGACCTTTGGAAACTCTCCGATGAGTTTAAGAACTGGGTGGAGAATGCATGTGTATTCACTTCCACACTGGTAGACCGTATCGTGACAGGCCGTCCGAAGGACATGCAGGCTGAGTGGGACAGACTGGGATACCAGGATGATATCATGGTTACTGCAGAGCCTTTCTCTCTGTGGGTAATCGAGTCTCCCAAGGACATCAGCGCAGATTTCCCGAAGCTGCCTATCGACAACTTCAACGCGATCATCACCGATGACCATCATCCTTACAAGCAGAGAAAGGTTCGTATCCTGAACGGTGCGCATACTTCCTTCGTACTGGCTGCATGGTGCTGCGGTCTGGATATCGTAAGAGATTCCATGAAGGATGACGATATCAGAAACTTTATGGACAAGACCATCTATGACGAGGTTATCCCTACTCTGACCCTTCCCGAGGATGAGCTGAAGGCATTTGCGGCAGAGGTTGTGAACCGTTTCGACAATCCTTATGTAGATCACAAGCTTCTGGACATCTCCCTGAACTCCGTTTCCAAGTGGAGAGCAAGATGTATGCCCAGCCTGCTTGGCTATGTAGACAAGTTTGGCAAGCTTCCTGCTCACCTGACCTTCTCCATCGCAGCATTGATGGCATTTTATACCGGCTCCGAGATCAGGGACGGCGTGCTGATCGGACACAGAAACGGCGAGGAGTATCTGGTGAAGGATGACAAGGCAGTGCTGGAGTTCTTTGCCGCAAACAGCAGCAAAGACACCAGAACTTTTGTAACGGATTATCTCGGAAACGTGAACTTCCATGGACAGGATCTGAACAAGGTTCCCGGTCTGACCGATGCAGTGGTAGCTTATCTGGATGATATCAAGACGAATGGTATGAGGGCAGCATTATGCAAAATTTCTTAAAGATCAATGACAATGATAATGTGGTTGTAGCATTGAACACCATCCCGAAGGGAGACAGCATCAAGGTTCCCGTGGACGGTGTGGAAAAAGAGATCACAGCGTTAGAGGAGATTCCGGCAGGTCACAAGATGGCGCTCAAGGATATCCCGGAAGGCGGAGAAGTGATCAAATACGGTTACCGGATCGGTAATGCCAAGGAAGCTATCAAGACAGGCAGCTGGATCCATGTACATAACGTGAAGACCGCGCTGGGCGATCTGTTGGAGTACACCTATGAGCCTACTCCCGTGGAGGAGAAGAAGACGGAGGATGTAACTTTCATGGGCTTCAACCGTCCGAACGGCAAGGTGGGTGTCCGCAACGATATCTGGCTGGTGCCTACCGTCGGCTGTGTGAACAATGTGGCGGATGCTATCGTACGCATGGCAAATAAGTGGCTGGATGCGAACCGTGAAAAAGAAGGTCTTCAGACCGTGGGTGAGGTGGTAACTTTTAAGCACCCTTACGGCTGTTCCCAGATGGGCGACGATCAGGAACATACCAGAACCATTCTGGCGGATCTGATCAACCATCCCAATGCCGGCGGTGTGCTGGTGCTGGGACTGGGCTGTGAGAACAGCAATATTGATGTTTTGAAGCCTTATCTCGGTGAGATTGATGAGAACCGTACCAAGTTCCTGATCTGTCAGGAGCATGATGATGAGATCACGGATGCGGTAGAGGTGATCAAGGAACTGGCAAAATATGCGGCAGGATTCAAGCGTGAGCCTATCAGTGTCAGCAAGCTGATCATCGGCATGAAGTGCGGCGGCAGTGACGGCCTGTCCGGCATCACTGCAAATCCGCTGGTGGGACGTTTCTCCGATCTGCTGATCTCCAAGGGCGGTACCACAATTTTGACAGAGGTACCCGAGATGTTTGGTGCAGAGACGATCCTGATGAATCGCTGCGCGAACGAGGAATTGTTTAACCAGACCGTGAATCTGATCAATGACTTCAAGAACTACTTCAAGAGCCATAATCAGACCATTTATGAGAATCCTTCTCCCGGAAACAAGAAAGGCGGTATCTCCACATTGGAGGATAAGTCCCTCGGTTGTACCCAGAAGTCCGGAAGTGCACTGGTTAAAGGCGTTCTGGCTTACGGTGAGCCGGTGAAGACTCCGGGACTGAATCTGCTCAGCGCACCGGGTAATGACCTGGTGGCCGCTACGGCGTTGGCTGCATCCGGCGCGCATATTGTACTCTTCACCACCGGCCGCGGTACGCCTTTTGCATCACCGGTGCCGACCATGAAGATTGCGACGAACTCCAGACTGGCAGGAAAGAAGTCCAACTGGATCGATTTCAATGCGGGCGTGATCGTAGAGGACAGCAATATGGAAACTGAGACCAAGAAGCTGTTTGATCTGGTGGTAGAGACAGCGAGCGGCAGAAAAGTACGCAGCGAGGAAGCAGGCTTCCATGATATGGCAATCTTTAAGCAGGGCGTGACTCTGTAAGAAAAGAGATATCGAACAAGGTACCAATAAGAAAAGGGCAGTCCGGATGGTCTGCCCTTTTCTTTCAGAAGAACAGTGTGCAAAAAATATATTGACATAAAGGAGAAGAAAAAATGATAAACCTGGCAGTGATCCCCAGCATGGTACTCTTTTTTGTGGTATGGTACGGAGATAAGGTGGAGAAAGAACCGCCGAAGCTTTTGTTGAAATTGTTTTTGCTTGGATGCTTAAGTACGGTGAGCGCCGTGATCTTCGGCTTGTTGGGGGAACTGGTTGCAGGCCTTTTTCTTGATACGGAGAGCATGATCTATCTCATTGTGGATAATTTCCTTTTGACTGCATTGATTGAGGAGGGCGGCAAGTTCTTTTTCTTAAAGATCGGAACCTGGAAAAACAAGGAATTTAATTATACATTTGACGGGGTTGTGTATGCCGTGGCCGTGTCCCTGGGATTTGCAACCATAGAGAATATTTTGTACGTGATCAGCAACGGGCTCCTGGGCGGTATCTTTGTGGCAATCATAAGAGCATTGCTGTCTGTCCCCGGGCATGTGATCTTTGCTGTGTTCATGGGGTACTATTATGGGCTGGCGAAGTATGCCGAGGCAGAGGGAGATTCGGGGAAATGCCGAAAGAATCTGGTGAAAGCCCTTTTGGTCCCGACTTTGCTGCATGGGTTCTATGATTTCTGCCTGAGTACAGAATCCGGTATCTTTATCCTGATCTTTTTCCTGTTTGATCTCACGATGACGATCGTGGCGATCGTACGGTTTGTGAAATTTTCAAAGGGAGACACGGCTATCCCAGGTACCAATGCGCTGGCGGCAGACGACAAATAATCTTATTTTGTATTGCCTGATATAGGAAAAGTCGGTATAATAAAAAGTAAGAGTTTTTTGGTCATCATTGGCATGAGCGGAACTGAAAAAAACAAAAAGAGAGGTATGTGCGATGGGGTTGAAAGAACAGTTGCAGACCGCATATGAGGCGGTGAAGAAGGGGGACGTGGCGGCTGCCGGGGAGGCGGTAAAGGAGCTGAAAGCGCTGCCCAGAACTGCGGAGGGTGTGTTCGACTTAAGCAGTGTGGATGCGGATGTATGGCAGGCGGCAGGATTGGCATATCCTGTGTACGTGGCCTATGAAACAACTTGTAATAAAAAAGAAGGCTATCCTGATCTGATCGCACAGATGCGCGCGTGGAACGGAAAATTGGCGGCGGATTATACCTTTGCCAATGCCTCCAAGGCGGCGGATATGTGGATCAACACCATCGATCTCATGAGTCCGGAGATTTACGAGTATTATAGAGAATTGGTGGATATTTTCAAAGAGAATGTGAGGAAGACGCTGGATCTGTTTTACGGAGCTGATGCGTCTGCAAAAGACGCGGCGGATGAGGCAAGGTTCAAGTCGGCTGTTTTAAGAGCCTGTGAGGCGGATATCTTGTTGGCTGAAAAATACATAAACAGAGTATAAAGCGCTGTGTGAGCGGCAGATAGGAGAGAAAGATGATGGAGATTAAATTGGTTATGAGTACCGCCAGAAGCGCGACAATTGAGATCGTGGATGGCGGCAGATATTTTACGAAGGCGCTTTATCTGGTGGAGGTCAACGGGGAGAGCATCGTTGCCACAGGCAAGACGATCACTTCTTTGTATGATCTGATCCCGGACAGCGAGCAGCATGTGGAGGTGTTTGTCTGCGAGAACGAGGAATTGGGCACAAAGGGAGAGAAACTGGGTGAGGTGACTTTCCGCACACAGAAAGAGTTTGTGACGCTGAATGTGAAGAAGTTCGGAGCCAAGGGTGACGGCGAGCATGATGATACCCACTTTATCCAGGCGGCGATCATGGCGTGTCCTGCAGACAGCAGAGTTTATTTCCCGGCAGGCGTGTATCGTATTTCCAGCCTGTTTCTGAAGAGCCATACGAGAATTGAGCTGGCGGAGGGCGCGGAGCTGCGCGCTTTTACGGATCGGGCGAAATTTCCCATTTTCCCCGGCATGATCGAGAGTTATGATGAGAAAGAGGAATATAATCTGGGTACCTGGGAGGGGAACCCTCTGCCCATGTTCTCCGGCGTGATCTGTGGCATCGGCGTGGAGGATGTGGTGATCTACGGTCGTGGCACGATCAACGGCAACGCTTCGAAGGAAACCTGGTGGAAGGATCCCAAGGTGATGAACATTGCGTTCCGTCCCCGCTTGTTTTTTATCAGCGGTTGTAAGGACATTACGCTGCAGGGTGTGAAGTTCTGCAATTCCCCGTCCTGGACGCTGCATCCTTATTTCAGTGATAACCTGCGGTTTATCGGCGTGACGGTGAACAATCCGGCTGACTCGCCCAACACGGACGGTCTGGATCCGGAGTCCTGTAAGAATGTGGAGATTCTGGGCGTGACCTTCTCACTGGGCGATGACTGTATCGCAGTGAAGAGCGGCAAGATCTATATGGGCAGAAAGCATAAGACGCCTTCTGAGAATATCCATGTGCGCCAGTGCCTGATGGAAAATGGGCACGGTGCTGTGACTGTGGGCAGCGAGATGGCCGGCGGCGTGGTGAACCTGACGGTGGAGGACTGCATTTTCCGCCATACGGACAGAGGTCTGCGCATCAAAACCAGACGCGGACGCGGCAAGGACGCGATCTTGAGCAATATCGTGTTCCGTAACCTGACACTGGATCATGTGATGACCCCCCTCGTAGTGAACGCGTTCTACTTCTGCGATCCGGACGGCAAGACCGAGTATGTTCAGTCCAGAGAGGTGTATCCCGTGGATGAAAGAACACCTGTTATTAAAAAGATGGTGTTTGAAAATATGGATTGCACGAACTGTCATGTGGCGGCCGGATATTTTGACGGCTTGCCGGAGGCAAAGATTGAAGAGATCTACATGAAGAATATCCACATCAGCTATGCGGAGAACCCGAAGTGTGACAGACCCGCCATGTCCGAGGGCGTGGAGGCCAGCAGCAAGAGAGGGTTGTTTGCGAGAAATGTGGCGAGACTGACGCTGGATCATGTGACCATTGAAGGGCAGGACGGCGAGGCGTATGAGCTGATCGGAGTGGATGATCTGGAGAAGTACGAGTAAAGGAAAATAGGGTTTGTGGCGAGAGGCATGGTGCAGCACATAATTTATTTCAAATGCGGGCATGCCTCTCGCAAGAGCAATCAGAGATTACTCGAGTACCCGCCATTGAAATTATTAAATATACTTTGGATAAAACTATTATTAAAAGCCACGAAAGATAAAACAAAATATGAATACAAAATGAGAGGTGGTATAACGAAAGTAGTGCATATTCAAAGTAAGCGGTTTGGTGGTAAAAAGAACGTTCCTTGGACAGATGTTGAGGAATATTTAAAAGGTTACATAGGAATAGAAATTGAAAATGAAGAATATAAGGATAGGATTATCATTCCGAAAGATTTTCCTGATGAATATACGGGGTCTCGTTATACCAAAAAATTACATGGAGCAGTGGCGTTAGCAAAAGCAAATGCGGTATTAGGGCTGAAAGAATTGATCAAAAGTGCGTGCAATAGAAGATTTGTAGAAAACATGGATAAAAAACATGGTGTTGACGCATCGGAAGGATGGTATCGATACGATATATTTTTTTCATTACCGGCACAAGGAGAGAACGAAGAAAGAGCAAGAAAAAATATTTTTCGTGGTACATTGATTGTAAGGCGAAATGTAAAGGGAAATGAGTTATATGACATTGTTAACATAAAAAAAGAAGCGAGTAAGCCGCATGAGCCGTAAAGGCTGTACGGTAAGAAACCGCCTCTTTAGTCATATTATATAAAACGGATTTTGATTTGTCAATGAAATTTATTTGAAAAGAATAAAGTTAAAGGAGGTTGCTATGCAGTTAGGAATTAGGCTACATGACACAAAGAAACTCCCTTTTGAGGAGAGGATTGCGGATGTGCGTGAACTTGGGTTCAAATGTGGGCATCTGGCGTTAGCGAAGGTGATCAGTGAGTTTCCGACGACGGATGAGGCGTTGACGCCGGGACTTGCGATGTATATCAAGAATGTATTTGCGAAGAACCATGTGGATATTGCAGTATTGGGGTGCTATCTGAATCTGGCGAATCCGAACCCGGAGAAATTGGCACAGATCACTCATCGTTATATGGCGCATCTAAGGTTTGCGTCCTGGCTGGGATGCGGTGTGGTCGGCACGGAGACAGGGGCGCCCAATGAGACCTACACTCATGTGCCTGAGTGTCATGGGGAGGAGGCACTTCAGACCTTTATCACGAATCTGCGTCCGGTGGTGAAGTACGCGGAACAGATGGGTGTGGTGATGGCGATTGAGCCGGTTTGGAAGCATATTGTGTGTAATCCTAAGAGAGCCAGAAGAGTGCTGGACGAGATCGGTTCTCCGAATCTGCAGATTATTTTAGATCCGGTGAATCTGCTGGATATCTGTAATTACAAGGATCAGGTGGCGATCGTGGATGAGGCGATCGATGTGCTGGGACCGGATGTGGCGATGGTACATCTGAAGGATTTTGTGGTGGAGGATGACAAGCTGGTGTCTGTGGGCGCAGGGCTTGGTCAGATGGATTATACTTCGGTGATCAAGTTTATGAAGGAGCGGAAACCGTTTAT
>DFDT01000037.1 GCA_002368865.1 Lachnospiraceae bacterium UBA3821
CAGACTGAGTCGGGCATCGAATGTGGCTTTCAAAATCCGCAGGGGACCTATCTGCCGGGGTATGATCAGTGGATGGAATATATTTCCGAAAAACTCGGAGTTTCCAATGCCCTGATCGCGCTTCATATCCGGGATACGGATCCGACGGTACTGAATATGGACGGGCTGCGGCGAATCTGGCGCTGCATGAGCGCCTATAAGGCCCACTGCCTGACGCTGGTGATTGTTGACAAAGATAATGGGGATGTCGTGGAAAAAAGTTTCGCCGGCACTTATTTCTGCAGAAAAGTGAGCTATGTTCCCATGACAAAGGAGGAACTGATCCAGTATTTTCTGACTGTTATGGATCAGTATAAGATCGACGCGGACAGGGATGCAGTCAGGAGTTCTCTGAAAGACCTTCTGAAAGAACGTTCCTGCTCACAAAAGGAGCTTTCGGTCCTGATCCAGAAGCTTCTGTGGTATCTGGCTGTGAACGAAGACAGTAATAATATAGACGGCAAAGCGGCAGAAAATAAAACAGCGGAAGGAAGCCCATCCGAAAACAGTCAATCAGGAAAGAAAAAGATGGAAATAGAAACAGATGAAACCGGACGGATCCTTTCCTTTCTGCGCTCAGAGGAAGCACGCCGCTATTTCCGTCCTGAAGAAAGCGGCGAGCGTGTCATGGGCTTCAGGTAAAAAAAGGGTGAATGACCGGGCAGTAGAAATGATTGATGCTACCTTGGAGGAACCGGGCGTGGACAGTAACACGAGTCTTGAAGGAGATTTCCTCCTTTACGACAGGCATAGCATTTCCTGGTTTCAATGTGATAGGATATTTCATATGAAATTGATATTATAGATTACCGCCTGTACAGGTCATTCTGCACAGATAGGAGATGACGTTCGGTATAATTCCGGCTGTTGTACGACGAAGAAGATAACGATCAGAGGGAGACTGAAGCTATGTACAGATGTTCCAATTGCGGTGCGGGAATGCGCTACGACATATCATCAAAGAAGCTGAAATGCGATTACTGCGGATCCGACTGCCCGGTCGACGATCATCCCCTGCAGCAGGCAGAAGCCCGGAGGGATGATTACGAAGTGATGGTGTTCAGCTGTCCGCAGTGCGGCGGCCAGATCCGGTCGACGGACAACGCGGCAACGGATTTCTGCTCGTACTGCGGCGCATCGGTCGTGCTGGAAGGAAAGCTTGTCAATGAGAAGAAACCGGCCTATATTATCCCTTTCAGCCGAACCAAAAAGGAGTGCAAAGAGATTTTCAGTCAATGCGTCCAAAAGGCATGGTGTGTGCCGGATGCCTACAAAGATCCGGAGAAATTGGATAAATTTACAGGCATTTATATGCCGTACTGGGTCTATGATGTGAGCCAGCACGCAGAACCGACTTTAAAAGGCAGCCGGAGGGACGGCAATTATGTAGAACATTGTAATCTGAGTTTTAAGATCGACCACAATTACAAATACATATCTTACGATGCTGCTGCCGGGTTCAGTGATGACCTGTCAGATGTGATCAATAATTATAGCAGGGAAGACATCAAAGACTTTAACAGCGCTTATCTGAGCGGATTCTATGCTGACAGCCCGGATGTAAGAGAGAAGACATATATGGAAGAGGCAGCCAATGCTTCCTGTGATATGACCATGGCTGCAGTGCGGAAAGAATATCCGGGCGTTACCATCCAAAAAGTGGAGGACCCGGTTTCGGAATTTAACGCGATGGTTGAAAATGTGAAGGAAGCTCTTTTTCCTGTATGGTTCCTCACGTGGAGAGATAAGAACAGGGTCTCCTATGCGGTCATTAACGGCCAGACTGCCAAGACGGCGGCAGATCTTCCGGTCAGCTTACCGAAATTTCTCCTCTTTTCCGTCTTATTTGCCCTTCCATTTTCAGTATTGTTCTATTTGCTGCCTTCGATTCATCCTGCGACAACTCTGGGAATCTATCTGGTCGCGGGAATATGGGCCATTCTGCAAAACAACTCTATTGCAAAGACTTATATCAGCAGGGAAGCTCATCTGACGGATAAAGGGCTTCTTTTATCGACAGAATCCGGGAGGAAGCAATGGAATGCGGATCTGGAGAGGAAAAAAGCCAAGGAAGCCGAAGAGAAAAGAAAAAGAGAAGAAAGATCAAAGAAGAGTAAGTCAGGTAGTTGTGCCGTTATAATGATCTTCTTTATATCTACGTTTGTTATGATTTTTATAACTGCTCTGCTGGAAGCATATGCGGATACGCTTGAGAACTTCTTACGATTACTGCTTGAATATGCTGTGCCGGGCACGGCGATCATTCTGTCTGTTGTTATACTTCACAAGCTCTATCGAAAATCAGCGCAGTATGACCTGATTAGAACAATTCTTCCGGACACTCTGTTTCTCTCTGTTACTGTGGCAGCCGCTTCCGTCATGCTGCTGATGCATCCGGTGGAAGATCTGCTTTACTATATTGCGTCGTTGACCGTTTTTGCAGGCATTATGATTGGATATCTCGGAATATTCCGCAGATTTAATCTCTCCTGCACCAGGCCTATTCCGAATTATCATGAGAGGGGGAATAGATGATGACCGGGTACAGAGCTTTGATTGGCTGTATTTTGACAAACTTGTTGTTGATGATCATGCTGTCGAGTGTTGCATTGGCAGACTCAAAGGTATATCAAAACAGTGAGACCGGCTATGTGGTCCGGATCGTGGATGACGCGAATCTGCTGAGTTATGAAGAGGAAGAGAAGCTTGTCGAGGAAATGAAACCTGTCACGAAGCATGGGAATGCGGCATTTGTCTCTGTTTATAACTATGGTTCCTCCACACGGACATATGCGGAGAACCATGCCGATGGGTTGATCGGCAGTAACGGGACATTGTTCCTGATTGATATGGGCAGACGGGAAATCTACATTTACTCTCAAGGTGCTGTCTGGGGCAAAGTGACAAATTCCAAAGCTCGCAGTATTACGGACAACGTATATCGCCATGCATCCGCAGGAAGCTACTATTCATGCGCGTCGGCAGCATTCAGGCAGATTACAGCTGTCCTTGAAGGACGCTTAATAGCTGAGCCGATGAAATTGATCAGCGGCATTCTCCTATCCCTTTTGATCGGGCTGGTCATAAACTTCCAAATTGTGCGGAGTACAAGAAAACAGAATAAACCTGTAAAATCGTCCGACCTGGCTGCAATTGGCGCGGCGGCAGGCGCCGGGATCATTACAGCATCCGCGATTGAAGTGTACGAAAGGATCTACAGCAGCTCCTCTGACGGCGGCAGCGACGGAAGCTCCGGCGGTGGCGGCGGTGGAGGCGGCGGTGGAGGCGGTGGAGGCGGCGGCCACAGCTTCTGACGTCGACACCTCAGATAAAACCCAAATTACAGATTGCCCCCCTCCTTTTCTTTTAATGAAGCCGGCCGAAAATATATTTGGTACAATTCCGTAATGCAGATGGACTTATTTTCAGTTTTCATTTATTCGGGCTGGTGTTTTGTATAAATTACCAGCTGCTTTTTGGTACCTCCGATCCAGTCGATAAGCTGCTCTCTGGTATACACAGCATTCATCTGATTGATCTTTCCGGCAGCTTTCATATGATATAAACTTCCATCAAAATAAAAGATCAGTCCGGAATGAAATCCCGGCCAGTCAACCTCTTTTCCTTCGGCATCACGCCACTTATTCGAATGAACCTGTAATTGAACCAGTCTGCCCTCCCGCAGGGCATTGTCAATTTCATCTATTTCGGCAGGGGCACGTGAAACCGTAAATCCATAATATTCATTGATATCTTCGCACTCATACGGTTCGAGATGATCTGTTTTTAATTCGGGATGTGCGTTTACCAGCACATCGTAGACTTCATGTATATGGTAATCTGTCCCATTGAAAATATTGACAACTTCTTCATATGCCCCCAATGTTCCGCCTTTATTATGAACAATTTTTCCCTGCCATTCCAAATCACCGTTTTTTGATAAATGAATGCTCTCCCCGACAGCGATTGCATGCTCCAGGTCAAATGTTACG
>DFDT01000082.1 GCA_002368865.1 Lachnospiraceae bacterium UBA3821
CATGCTTGACATTTAACAGTTTTTTTCATAATGTATTAGCAGAAACCATCTGTGGGTACTCCTTTGAGTTTTGGTTTAGTCGCTAATACTCTACAGGAACACAGGTGGTTTTTCAATTGTAAATTTACATCAGAGGGCTGGTATAGTACCCACCATCATGCCAGAAGCCTCAAAAATATTGGACTTTTTGACAAAATCTCATCTTTTTCAATGTAATTTTTGACAAATCGAACCGGTTTTCTATTGTATTTTTGACATATGCGATGTATCATTGTTTATACAAACACCTATACCGGAGCAATTGGAGGAATCAGCCTTGGAACTAAAAAGAAAAATCAGCACCAGAATAGAAGAATGGTATCGTAAAAATAAAAATGCTCTGTTAATAAAAGGAGCAAGGCAGGTTGGAAAAACCCATATCATCAGAACAACACTCAATGAATTGAAGTGTCATTATATCGAGTTTAATTTAATTGAACAACCGGAGGTCATCGATATACTCAGCAATTATCACTCCCTGGACGAATTGGTCATGGGATTGTCCACTTTGACAAAACAGCCTTTCATCAAGGGTGAGACAGTGATCTTTTTTGATGAAATCCAAAAATATAAGGAAATGGTTACAAAAATTAAATTTCTTGTGGATGAAGGCAGCTTTCGCTATATTTTAAGCGGATCTTTGCTTGGTGTCGAGATTACGAATCTCAGCTCTGCTCCGGTTGGATATTTGACCACATACGACATGTATCCTTTGGATTTTGAAGAATTTCTCCAGATTACAAATATAACTGGCGATATCCTGAACCATCTGAAGGAATGTTTTGCCCACAGACAGCCTGTCATGGATGTGATCCATCAAAAGGTTCTTTCCTTATTTACCCAATATTTGGTGGTCGGCGGGATGCCGGAAGCAGTCAGCACTTTCGCTTCATCATACAATGTGAATGACATCATTTCCATACATCGGGACATTGTCAGCCTCTATAATCTGGACTTCACCCAGTACGAAACGGCTGATAAAAAACTTCAGATTGCCAACATTTATAATATTGTTCCCGCAGAACTTCTCAAACAAAATCGTAGATTTATTGTTTCAGACCTCAAGAAAGGACTTCATTTTGAACGGATTGAAAATTCCTTTTTGTGGTTGAAGAATGCCGGTGTCGTCATTCCGGTATATAACGCTACTGAGCCGCGCATACCGCTCAAGCTGAATGAAAAACAAAGCCTATTCAAATTGTATCTGTCGGATGTAGGAATGCTCACTTCCATCTACGGAATGAGTACCAAGACAATGCTCCTGAACAAAGACAAAAATTTAAATGGCGGCGGACTTTATGAAAATGTTGTTGCAACCGAACTGATCAGTAAAGGCTTTGACCTATACTACTATAATTCAAAACGGCATGGTGAATTGGATTTTGTAATCGAATACCAAGGCTCTCTCATGCCAATTGAAGTAAAAAGCGGAAAAGATTACACGGCTCACTCGGCTTTAAACAGCTGTGTCAATAACCCGGAATACAATGTCAAAGAAGCCTTTGTCTTTGCAGATTGTAATATTGAAAAACGTGGAAAAATAACATATCTGCCGATTTACATGATCAGTTTTATGAATAACGACATTATCGGAAATTATATCATTGATAAAATTGAATTTTAAATATTCCTATTCCTCATCTGAAAAGAGCCGATTTTCCGGCTCTTTTCACAATTCATTGCTCCGCAAACAACTTATACCTCCGCAAACAGCTCTCTCTTCCGCTCAATCATCTCATCGATCTTCTCGATATAGAGCGCCACATCCTTCACGTTGTCGCAGCGCTCGATCCGTCCGTCCGGCCACACTCTCTTGGTGATGCTGCCGGCGCCGAGCGCCACAATGGTCTGCTTTTCCTCCATGATCAGGATATTGTAAAGCCCGTATTTTCCGGGCTTGGCATAGCCCACGTTCTCAAAATTGCCCGACATGTTCTTTTGGCGATACAGATAATAGGGCGCCATGCCAAGACGTTTCGCGCCCTCCCCGGCGATCCGCATGGTTTCGTCGGTGTTGTTGAGCGTAGCGATGCCGTTTTCCTGAATCCACTTGCTCAGATGGGAAGCCCGCTTGATAGCCAAAGAATGCACGGTAAGGGAATCCGGTGAAAGCGCCACGATCTCGTCAATGGTGCGCTGCACATCCGGCTCCAGCTCTCCGGGCAGCCCTAAGATGATGTCCATATTGATATTGTCAAAGCCCACTTCCCTCGCCAGTTTATAGGCTGCAAGCACCTGCTCTACGCTGGCCTTCCTGCCGATGATGTCCAGGGTCTCCTGCTTCATGGTCTGTGGATTCACGGAGATACGGCTGACGCCCTGTCTGTACAGCACTTCCAGCTTCTCGCGGGTGATGCTGTCCGCCCGTCCAGCCTCCACGGTAAACTCCTTCACGGTACGGAAATCAAAGTGCTCTTTCACCGCCGTGATCAGTCTGTCCAACTGCGCCGGCTCCAGCGTGGTAGGCGTGCCCCCGCCGATATAGATGCTGTCCACCACTTTATCCGCAAGCTGCCCCGCCACAAAATCCATTTCTTTGATCAGGCAGTCCAGGTAGGCTTCCACCTGTTTCCTGTGCGCCGCGATCGGATAGGAAGTAAAAGAACAATACAGGCAGGTGCTCGGGCAGAACGGAATCCCAATATAAAGGCTGTACCCGTCCTCATAATGTACGTCTTTCAAAATCTCCCGCTCCCGCTTTGCGATATCCAGACCAAGCGCCGCCTTCTCCTCACTCACTGAATAGATTCCGGTGAAAGTGTCCAGAATCTCTGCCTCACTGCAGCCCTGCTCCAGCATACCATAAGCGATCTTGGTGGGACGGATGCCGGTGAGGCTTCCCCAGGGAAGAGTCTTTCCTGTGTATTCACATAGCGTGCTATACAGGAATCGCTTGAAACCATGCTTGTAATCCAGCCCGTCCGGCACATAATTCCACGCATAAATCTTCTCCTGGGCATTCTCCCCGATCCGTACTTCCGCCCCGCCTTCCGCCAGCACAATATTCATATACAGTACTTCTTCCATGCGCTCCGTGTGCTCTCTGCAATCCGTCGCATCCTGATCAGCCTGTTTCCTGCGCTGCTCGGTGCTCTCCGGCGTCAGGATCGTCACATTCACTCCGGGATAGAACGCCCGCACCAGGGAATTCACGTCATATTCATAATTGGCTCTGTTCAACTCTATAATCAACATCTGAAACACCCTTTTCTTAATACTTTTGCTTATTTCCTACGCTCTCGGCGTTTTCGTCAGATTCATGAAAATATCCGGATCCAGCTTCTGCTGTCTCCGCAGCCAATATCCGGCGATCAAGGAGGACAACATGGTGGTCAGGATCAGCACGGTAAAAAACTCAACACTGATGATCTGATAGGAATACGCCACCGTGGCCAGCACGATACCCGGCCCGCCTCTGGCGTTCATAGTGACCGCAAAATTCAGCTTTGTCCTGGCATTCAGATTGGTAAACTGCAAGAAGATCAGTGTACCCACCGCCTCCAATCCAAAGGCAATGACAAAAAAGATCAAAAACCGCACCAATGAAAAATCATGGATCAAGTTCAACTGAATCCCAACCAAAGCAAAGTAGATCGGCACAAAGAAGGAAAATGCAAAATTTCCTAGCGCCTCCATCCGCTTTTTTGGCTCGCTTTCCTTGGCATCCCCCACAAAAGATTTTACCAGATACCCCACCAGGAAAGCAGAATACATGATATTGATACCCGCCCGGTACAATCCCGCACACACGGCTAACAGCACGATGAAGCTGAGGGAATAAAAGGTCACTGCTTTAAGCGGATACTCCTTTTTCTGTGCATGATCGGAGATCAGCTTCGCCACCACAAACAGTCCCAGCGTAAAGCCCACCACCAACAGCATATCCGACACCCGCAGCACGCCGGTCGATGCGATCCTGGTAGCCGCATTCAACAGAATCCACAGACACAAGTCCTGAAAAGTGGACACGGTCAGTACCGTGTTGGAAAATCTGGTATTCATAATCCCCATATCAAAAAAGATCTTGGAGATCACCGGAATCGAGGTGATCGCCACGCCGATGGTGAAAACCAGTCCAAACGCGATCTCATTTTCCGCCTCCCCGATAAAAGCGGACCGGAACATCGAAATAAAGGGAATTGCCCCCAACATGGGAAGAACCGTCGCTCCGGCAAACACACAGGCGATGGTCTTCGTATTCTCCCTGTCCACCTCCAGTTTCGTGTTGTAGCCGGACAGAAACATCAAAAAGATCAGCCCCAGCTGATAAAAAATATTCAGCACTTTTCCCTCCTGATCATAGGCCATGAAAATGCCTCCCATTACTTCCGGGAAAAAGTAATAGAGGAAAGTGCTGCCCAATAAAATGCCTCCCGTGATTTCTCCCACCACGCGAGGCGCTTTGATCCATTCCATAAAAGTACCGACGCCAAAAGCAAACGCCAACAGAAGCGTCAGCGCGATCAGCGTCATAATGATCTCCGATTCTGAGAGTGTCTGTAAACTCATTTGGGTTTCCTCATTTTATCCGCAGAACGGATTATAGTTTTTCTCGTGTCCCACCGTGGTGCTGTCCCCATGTCCCGGGTACAACTTGGTATCCTCCGGCAACACAAAGAGTTTATCTTTGATTGAGCGCACCAGTGTACTCATGCTGCCCGTGGGCAGATCCGTGCGCCCCACAGACTCCTGGAAAATGGTATCACCGCAGACACAAAAGCCCGCTTCCTCAAAGTAAAAGCAACAGCCACCCGCCGTATGTCCCGGCGTAGCAATGACTTTGCACTTGATTCCCGACACCTCAATCTCCTGTCCGTCCTTCACATAGACATCCGCCTCGATCTCGCAGGCTCTGCCCGATTGTTCCGAGACATTGATCCTGGCATGGTTCAGCAATGTTTTCTCCGCATCCAGCGCATAGACCAGAACCGGCGCAAAACCATGATGCTCCGCCACCTCATTGGCGGCCGCCTTCAGCCCTTCCACACCCCAGATATGATCAAAATGCCCATGGGTCAGCAGGATTGCTGCCGTGCGCAGACCGTTCTTCTTCAGATTGGCAAAAAGCTGCCTGCCATAATCCGCAGGATCGATGACAACACACTCCTCACTGCCCTCTCTATACACAAAATAGGTATTGGTGGAAACCGCGCCCAGCACGATCCGTCCGATCTTCAACTCATTCATATGAAATCATTCCTTTATTTTTACCTAGCTGGAAGTTCTCTCAATATCCACGACGCTCTCAATGCCCCGTATCTTATCCACGATCCGCTCCAGTTCTTCTTTGTTGCTGATCTCAAAAGTCAACTGCAGCGTCGCTTCTCCCTGCTTGTTGGTACGGGTATTCATGGACAGGATATTGATGTTTTTCTCTGTCAACGCTTTGGCAATATCCGCCAACAGACCGCTTCTGTCATGCGCAAAGATCTTGATCTCCGTCTCATATTTCTCACTGCCGGTCTGCTCCGGTGCCTGCCATTCCGCATCGATCATCCTCTCCCGCTCCGATTCCGGCAAAGTCAGGATATTGATACAGTCCGTTCTGTGAATGGAGATTCCTCTGCCCCTGGTAACGAAGCCGACAATCTCATCCCCCGGCACAGGGGAACAGCACTTGGAAAAACGCACCGACAGATCCGCGATCCCCTTTACCACAATGCCGCTCTTGGAACGGATATGGGTGGGATGATTGAGCTCTTTTGCCTCTCTGGCAGCGCTGGCCTCGGCAATGCTCTGCAAAACTTCCTCGTTGGTCAGCTCTTTCCGGTGCTCTTTTTCGTAGGCCTCCTGCATCTTATTGATGACCTGGCCTTCCTTCAGCGCCCCGTGCCCCACTGCCGCAAGCACACTCTCCCAATCCCTGAATCCGTATTTGCGCAGGACCACATCCACATAATCCTGCTTCATCAACGTCGGAAGATTGATCCCTTTTGTTTTGCAGTACGCAGTCAAAAGTTCCTTTCCTCTGACGACATTGTCTTCCTTCAGCTCATTTTTAAACCACTGATTGATCTTGTTTTTCGCCTGCGTACTCTTGACGATATTCAGCCAGTCCCGGCTGGGGCCCTTGGAATTCTGAGAGGTAATGACCTCGATCCGGTCGCCGTTGTGGATCTCATAGTCAATGGTCACTAACTTCCCGTTCACCCTTGCGCCCACCATCTTATTGCCCACCGCGGAATGAATGCTGTAAGCAAAATCGATCGGCGTGGAACCTGCCGGCAGATTTTTGACATCACCGGTAGGGGTGAAACAGTACACATGATCCGAAAACAGATCCAGATCATTTTTCAGCAGATTCATGAACTCCTTATTGTCGGACATGTCCCGCTGCCATTCCAGGATCTGACGCAGCCAGACTAATTTATCTTCCTCCTGGGTCTCCACATGTTTCCCGTCGGAGGCCTCCTTATATTTCCAATGCGCCGCAATACCGTATTCCGCAGCCTTGTGCATTTCAAAGGTACGGATCTGTACCTCAAAGGGCTGTCCGTTGCTTCCGATCAGCGTGGTATGCAGGGACTGGTACATATTTGCCTTCGGCATGGCGATGTAATCCTTAAAACGCCCCGGAATGGGCTTATACATTTCATGGATCACGCCCAGCGCCGCATAGCAATCCTTCACCGTATCCACAATGATCCGGACCGCAAACAGATCGTAGATCTGATCCAGCGTCTTATTCTGATTCTTCATCTTTTTGTAGATACTGAAAAAGTGTTTTA
>DFDT01000075.1 GCA_002368865.1 Lachnospiraceae bacterium UBA3821
TGAGAGAACAAGACTTTTAGCACATTTGTGCTGAAAGTCTTATTTTTAGTTTATGGATTTCGTAACAGGAGGGAAAATATGGAAATGATACTTCAGTTTGTATTGCTTGTAGTGGGATTTGTGATGCTGATCAAAGGAGCCGACTGGTTTGTGGAAGGAGCATCCAAGGTGGCGGATCGTTTTGGAATTCCGCAGATTGTGATCGGTCTCACCATTGTGGCTATGGGGACGTCCTTGCCGGAGGCTGCAGTGAGTATTTCAGCGGCTTTGAAGGGAAGTGCGGATATCACGATCGGCAATGTGGTCGGGAGCAATATCATGAATGTGCTGGTGATCCTGGGACTGACCTCCGTGATCCGGGCAATTGCGGTGAAGAAGAATACGATCCGGTATGAAATGCCTTTTACGATTGCAATTACGGCCATTTTGGCTGTCATGGGGCTGATGGACAATCAGGTAGGTCGGATGGAAGGGGGAATCCTGTGGGTATTTATGATCCTGTATCTATCTTATCTGGTATGGGTGTCCAAGACGGACAAGGATGCCATTGAGGAAGCTACCAAAGCGGATGAAAAAGAGTCCATCCTGAAAATGTTGGTGATGATCCTGATCGGTGCGGGGATGATCGTATGGGGAAGCGATATCACTGTGGACGCGGCGACTGCGATCGCCAAGAGTTTCGGAATGTCGGAGCGTCTGGTGGGACTGACCATTGTGGCGTTTGGAACCTCCCTTCCGGAGCTGGTGACCAGCTGTACAGCTGCGATCAAGGGAAAGGCAGACATTGCGGTGGGGAATATCGTGGGAAGCAACATTTTCAATATTTTGTTTGTGGTGGGGACCACGGCGCTGATCACACCGGTGCCTTATAGCGCAAACTTTATGATAGACAGTATTGTGGCAGTGGCCGCGATGATCCTGCTCCTTGTATGCGTGATTCCGAAGAGACAGCTGGGACGCGTGGGCGGCATTTTGATGTTGTTGGGATATGCAGGGTATTTTGTTTATCTGATCAAGTGATGATAGGGATTGCATCTCACCTACTATAAATGTTATAATGAGTAGGGGGGAAAATGCATGAGAGGATATTTTAAGAAATATACATTTATCCTATATCTGATATTGGCGGTACTTTTCTTCCTGGTGGTATTTCGGACGTGGAGTAAGTATGGTGTATATACGACCAGCAGACAGTACAGGCATGGATATCAGACGATCAGAAATTATGAATATGAGCGTTATGAAGATCCACAGGCTCCGGCCGGTGTCAGGCAGGAATTTCGCTTTCCGGTCGATAAGGTAACAGGGGCTTACCGGGAGTTGGTCTTTTTTACAAAACATCAGAATGTATATGTCTATGTGGATGGCGTACAGGTATATTATATCTGCCCGGCGCAGGGCAATAGGTTTGGAAAGACACCGGGAGGTGTCTGGAACAGCATAGCATTTGAGGAAGGCGAGGAGGGCAGTGAGATCCTGGTTGTGACTTATCCTGTTTATAAGGGAATGACAGCAAAAAAGCCGACCTTTTACTACGGGGAGAAGTTTGAGATTGTTTTGCATGCGCTGTTACAGCAGCTTCCGGCTCTGTTCATTTGTTTTATCTGCATCTTGCTGGGGATATTGTTTATTGTGTATGAATTTTATCATCACAAGGATGTGGAGAAAGTGGAAGGCAATCTCAGTATGCTGGGAATCTTTGCCATTGTCATTGCCTTATGGAAGCTGACGGACAGCGAGATTGCATATCTGCTGTTCCCGGATCGGCATGCGATGTATCTGGTGCCGTGTTTTTTGTTGCATCTTGGTATGGTTCCGTTTATCCTGTTTGCCAAAGGTCTGAATATCGGCGTACGCAGCAGAAAGTTTTGGGATATCTGTGTTTGTGCATCCATGGGGATCGCTTTGATCACGACGCTTTTGCAGATCTTTAATATCTACGATCTGAGGGAAACGTTGTGGGTGGTGCATCTGGAGATCATTGCGCTCCTGGCATTGTTCTTTGGCATGGCACTATATGAGATCCGGCACAGGGGGATGACGGAAAAGCTGCGGTTACATATGATCGCATTACCGATCTGTGCTGTCGGCGTGATCCTGGATATGGCATTTTATTATACAGTGAGCAGCAACAGAAGCGGCTTTTTTGCAATCCTGGGCTTTGCAATCTATACGGTGATCCTGGGGCTGGATTCCATAAAGGCCATCAAGGAGTTGATCAGCATCGGCGTGCAGGCGAAGCATTTTGAACAGAAAGCATATCACGATCAGCTGACAGGCCTGAATAACCGCATGGCTTATGCGGATTATACCAACCGGGATGAATTCTCGCCGCAGCGTTGTATCATTGCGGTGTTTGATCTCAATAATCTGAAGAAGTGTAACGATATCCTGGGTCATGAGAAGGGTGATATCTACATCAGGGAATGTGCGGATATTATCAAGGATACCTTTCAGGATATCGGGCAGTGCTATCGGATGGGCGGAGACGAGTTCTGTGTGCTGATGGAACAGGTTTCCCTGGAGACCTGCCACAAGCGTATGAAGCAGATGGAGGAGCTTGTGGTGCAGCGTAACCAGAGGAATCCGGAGATCAAGATGGGAATTGCTTACGGTTATGATATGTTCGATAACCGGATCGATCATAATATCAATGACACGTCCAGGCGGGCGGATAAGAAGATGTATGACAGGAAGTTTAAGATGAAGCAGGAGGAAAACAACACATGAGACAACAGGGAATATTGATGCCGATTGCGAGTATTCCGTCTGCATATGGCATTGGGACATTCGGAAAAGAAAGTTATCGTTTTGTTGATTTCCTGGAGAAGGCGGGTCAGACATTGTGGCAGATCTTGCCGTTAGGACCTACAAGTTATGGGGACTCTCCCTATCAGACTTTTTCTACTTTTGCGGGGAATCCGTATTTTATCGATCTGGAGATGCTGGTTGAAGATGGATTGCTCACGCAGAAGGAATGTGATTCCTGTAATTTTGGAGAGGATGCCCTGTCCATAGATTATGAGAAGCTTTATTATGCCCGATTTCCGCTGTTGAGAAAAGCCTTTGAACGTGGCTATGAGACGATCAGTCAAACGGAGAGTTATGAGGAATTTAAGCAGAAAAATGCAGATTGGCTGGAAGATTATGCATTGTATATGGCGGTGAAAGATTCCTTTGGCGGTGTGTGCTATATTGAGTGGCCGGAGGATATCCGCAGGCGGAAGAAGGCGGCTTTGAACCGGTATCGGAAGCAGCTGCAGACCGAGATTGATTTTTATTTTTTCCAGCAATATTTGTTCTTTACGCAGTGGAAAGCGTTAAAACAGTATGCGAACGAACGCAATATAGAGATCGTCGGAGATATTCCAATCTATGTGGCCTTTGACAGTGCGGATACCTGGGCGAATCCGAAGCTTTTCCAGATGGACAGGCAGGGATATCCCACGGCGGTAGCGGGGTGTCCGCCGGACTATTTCTCGGAGACCGGACAGTTGTGGGGAAACCCGCTTTACGATTGGAACTATCACAGAGAAACAGGATATGCGTGGTGGATGCAGCGGTTTGCCCATTGTTATGAACTGTATGATGTGGTGCGGATCGATCACTTCAGAGGTTTTGATGAGTATTGGGCGGTGCCCTACGGTGAGCCCACGGCTGTGAACGGAGAGTGGCTGAAGGGTCCCGGATATGAGCTGTTTTCCACTTTGAAGAAAACGCTGGGCAAGAAAAGGATCATTGCCGAGGATCTGGGATTCATGACGAACAGTGTGAGAAAACTGGTGAAACGCACCGGATTTCCCAATATGAAGATCCTGCAGTTTGGATTTGACTCAGAGGGGGAGAGTGAGTATCTTCCTCACAAATATGACCACAACTGTGTGGTATACACAGGAACGCATGACAATGACACGACGGTGGGCTTTATCCGTCAGATGCGGGGGAAGGATCTGAAATTTGCCAGAAAATACCTGCACTGCAAGAATGATAAAAAGCTGTGCCGTGAGATGATCCGTGCGGGGATTGCCAGTGTGGCGGATCTGTGTATCATTCCGATGCAGGACTGGCTGGAGCTGGATAACAAAGCGCGCATCAATATTCCCTCTACGCTGGGCGAGAACTGGAAGTGGCGTATGGCGTCTGAGGCGCTGACGGAAGAACTGGCGAAGAAGATCTACAAAATGACAAAGTTGTACGGAAGAGTACAAGGTGAAGGAGGACAAGAGAGAAATGCCTGATTTATCATTATTTGTTACTGCGATTCCTATTGTTATTGTGGTTTTGCTGATCCTTATCATTTTCCTGACCGGATATGTAAAAGCGTCGCCGGATACAGCGATCATTATCTCCGGTTTGCGGAAGAATCCCAAGGTTCTGATCGGTAAAGCGGGAGTGAAGATTCCGTTCCTGGAGAGGAAGGATGAACTGAATCTGCAGTTGATCCCGATCGACGTAAAGACTTCCAATGCGGTTCCGACAGCTGATTATATCAATATTAACGTGGATGCGACGGTCAATGTCAAGATCAGCGACAAGCCGGACACCCTGAGACTGGCGGCACAGAACTTCCTGAATAAGAAGCCGGAGTACATTGCCCGTGTGGCGAGAGAAGTGCTGGAAGGTAATGTCCGTGAGATCGTCGGCAAGATGGCCTTGGAGGAGATGGTTTCCGACCGTCAGAAATTTGCAACGCTGGTAAAAGAGAATGCGGAGCCTGATCTGGCAGCCATGGGTCTGGACATTGTAAGCTTTAATGTGCAGAATTTTGTGGACGGAAACGGTGTCATTGAGAACCTGGGTGTGGACAACATCGTAAAAATTCAGAAGAACGCTGCGATTTCCCGTGCGGAGAGTGAGAAAGAGATTGCCAAGGCACAGGCAAACGCAAGGAAAGAGGCAAATGATGCTCAGGTAAGCAGTGAGCTGGAGATAGCCAATGCACAGTCGAGAGCACAGAAGGAGAAATCCATTGTGCAGGTTAATGCGCAGCGGGAGGCACAGGAGGCCAAGATCATCGCGGATACACAGATTGCCCAGAAGGAAAACGAGCTGGCGATCACCAAAGCGGAACTGCAGAAAGCGGCGGATACCAAGCGCGCAATCGCAGATGCGGCCTATCAGATCCAGCAGGAGTCTGAGCGTAAATCTGTGGAGATCGCTACCGCGGATGCAAACATTGCGAGACAGGAGAAAGAGATCCTCCTGAAGCAGAAAGAGGCTGAGGTAATGGAGCAGTCTCTGGATGCACAGGTAAAGAAGAAAGCTGAGGCTGAAAAGTTTGCAAGACAGCAGAAGGCAGATGCACAGCTTTACGAGATCCAGAGGAATTCCGAGGCACAGCTGTTCGAACGTCAGAAGAACGCTGAGGCTGAGAAGTTTGAGAAAGAGAAGGAAGCGGAGGCTTTGAAGGCAACTGCTGAGGCGCAGAAGTACACCATGGAGCAGGAGGCACAGGGCATTCGCGCCAAAGGTATTGCGGAGGCTGAGGCAATCCGTGCCAAGGCGCTGGCAGAGGCAGAAGGTATTGAGAAGAAGGCGGAAGCTATGACCAAGATGGGTGAGGCTGCTGTGCTGGAGATGTACTTCAAGGCATTGCCTGAGGTGGTGAAGAATGCGGCGGAGCCGTTGGCCAATGTAGATAAGATCACCATGTACGGTGACGGCAATTCCTCCAGGCTGATGAAGGATGTTATGGGTACGGTGGTGCAGGTGACAGACGGTTTGAAGGAATCTACAGGTGTGGATCTGTCGGCGGTATTGGCCGGATTCCTGGGCGGCAAGGTTGCCAGCGCACCGACGAAGGAAGCAGAGTCTGGGGCGGAATCTTCCGAAACCACGGAAACGAAATAAAATTGGAAGAGTCCCCAGGGCGAGAAGCCATGGGGACTCTTTTGTCATGAAGGGAAGAAATAGCTTCAGCAGGGAGAGGAGGGGGATATATGAGCAGTTTTGAGGAAATGTTTTTGGAAGGCGTGCCATATCAATGCGATGCCTGTGGCGGACGAATGCTATATAAAGGCGGAGGCTCCTATGAATGCATGGAATGCGGGGAGACGGCGTTAGATGATTTCGGAAAAGTAAAGGAATTCCTGGACCAAAACGGCGGGACTCAGCCAATGACGGTGATCGCGGAGAATACAGGAGTGTCAATTGCGGTTCTCAATCAGCTGCTCAAGGATGGCAGACTCCAGATTCCGCCGGGATGCAAGGTTTATTTGAGATGCGAGAAATGCGGCTGCGTAATCCGGTCGGGAAGATATTGTACAAAATGTGAGCTGGATATGTTGAGAGAGATCAAACAGCTCATGGTGGAAGAAAAAAGACAGCGGGCAAAGGAAGAGATAAAGGGTACAGTGGTCAGGCGGACCGGCGCGAAAATGCGGTTTGCGGATAAAGATCATCTGTAAGGCTCTTATAGTTTTTTCATCGCCATATAAGAATTATGATATTCCTTGCGATAGGTCACATCTTCTCCAAACCAGTCGGGGGGCAGGAAAGCATCCGCTGCTTCTGTGCTGCCGAATTCCACCTCCGCCATGATCAAGGGGGCAAAGGGGGCGTCGAATACGTCCAACTCGATTGTCAGTGCATAATCCTCCGGCGGAGTGGGAAATCCTTCTTTGAATCCTGGATTTTCCAAGGGGATCAGATAGCGTTTTTTGGAGATGATGTTACCGTCTGCTTTTTCCCGCAAATGATAATAGGACATTTCATTTAAAGCCAGATTATGTTCTTCTCTGGCCATCATGCCGCGCCCTTTATAGGTCATATAGTAGTGTTCGTCCTCTTTGCGCACACGGACCACAGGATCTACATTCAGATAGGCCTGTTCTATGTGGTGACATGGGTAATCCTTCAGATTATCCGGTAACTTTCTGATTAAATATTTTCGCTCGATTTCCATTGTATGATTCCTCTTGTTTCGCAGCCGCTTGTTTTTCTTTGCATGTTTTATTTTATCATAACCATCGCAAAAAACCAACCCCGTGTTGAAAATGGATGAGAAAATGTGTATACTAAAACATAGATTGAACCGGTGAAATAGCAGGTGAAACGGAGGTATGTGCAATGGGTAAAATTGCGGTTTTTTTTGCAGCGGGTTATGAGGAGATAGAGGCGCTCACGGTGGTGGATATCTGCCGCAGGCTGGGGCTTTCCATCGATATGGTGTCTGTCACGGGGGAAGATATCGTAGCGGGTTCTCATGGCATTGCAGTCAAGATGGATAAGCTGATTACACAGGCAAATTTTGAGGAGTATGATATGTTGGTGCTGCCGGGAGGCATGCCGGGAACGAAGAATCTGGAGGCCTGCGAGCCGTTGATGGCGCAGATTGATGCCTTTTATCAGGCGGGAAAGTATATCGGTGCGATCTGTGCGGCTCCCAGCATTTTCGGGCATAGAGGAATTCTGAAGGGCAGAAGGGCGTGCAGTTATCCTTCTTCCGAAAGCCAGTTGGAAGGGGCGCAGGTGACGGCGGGACCGGTGGAGATCGACGGCAATGTGGTGACGTCCAGAGGTATGGGAACGGCCATTGATTTCGGCCTTGCGATCGGCGGTCTGTTCTGCGGACAGGAGAAGGCGGACAAGCTGGCAGAGGGGATTGTCTATGGAAAAGCATAAGGAGTCTGTAGATTATACAAGAGAAATGCTGGCCTTTATCGAGAAGAGTCCCAGCCCGTTTCATGTGATTGCCAATCTTGCGGAAAAGTTGGTGGGAGCAGGTTTTTTGCGGCTGAGTGAAGCCGAAAATTGGAAGGTGGAACCGGGCGGAAGTTATTTTGTGACCAGGAACGATTCCTCCCTGATCGCATTTTGCGTGCCGCAGACAGGGAAGGACAGAGCGTGCAGGGGATTTCACATGGCTGCGGCCCACAGCGATTCGCCTACGTTTAAGATCAAGGAAAATCCGGAGGAAGTGACGGACAGGAGATATCTGAAACTGAACACGGAGAAATATGGTGGGATGATCCTGTCTACCTGGCTGGACAGACCCCTTTCCGTTGCGGGGAGAGTGGTGATCGAGGAACAGGCAGAAGAAACGGGGCGCGCAGCGCTGGTGACAAGGCTGGTCGATCTGGATAAGGATACGCTGGTGATCCCGAATGTTGCGATCCACATGAACCGTGATATGAACAAGGGAGTGGAGTACAATCCGCAGATTGATATGCTGCCGCTTTACGGAGATGTGCAGAAAAGAGCAGAGAACGGCGCAGCGGAAGACGGGAACGCGGAAGATGCGAATGAAAAAGATGCGAATGAGAAGGAGATGTTCCTGGCGGAGATTGCAGAAGCTGCCGGTGTACAGCCGGAGCAGATATTGGGACATGATCTTTTCCTGTATGTGAGAGATAAGGGGCGGATATTCGGACGAAACGGTGAGTTTGTACTGTCCCCCAAACTGGATGATTTGCAGTCTGTGTACGCGGCCATGGAAGCATTTGTCACTGCCGCACCGAAGGAATATATTTCGCTCTGTGCTGTTTTTGACAATGAAGAAGTGGGGAGCCGTACCAGGCAGGGGGCCGATTCCACTTTCCTGGAGGATACCTTGGAGCGGATCTGTGAAGCTCTGTGCGGCGTCTGTGGAGAAAACAGTGCGAAAACGCTTATGAAGCGGTGGATCGCAGACAGTTTTCTGATCTCCGCGGACAACGCCCATGCGGTGCACCCGAACCATCCGGAGAAAGCGGATCCGACGAATCGCCCCTATCTGAACGGCGGCATTGTGATCAAGTATCACGGCGGACAAAAGTATACCACGGATGCGGTTTCCACGGCAAAGATGAAGGCGCTCTGCAAGCAGGCAGGCGTGCCGTATCAGACCTATGCCAACCGGTCTGATATCGCGGGAGGCTCCACACTGGGGAATCTCTCCGCGGGACATGTGCCGGTTGCATCTGTGGATATCGGTATGCCGCAGCTTGCCATGCATTCTGCCGTAGAAACAGGCGGTGCCTTGGACACCGCCTATGCCGTAAAAGTATTGCAGGAATTTTTCCGGGAATAAAAATGAAATGGGATCAAATCTGATTTCTGCCTTTAAAGGTATTATAAGCATCAGGCTTCCACTGCGGGAGAATGTCCGCCACGGCTTCTTCCGCAGTGATTTCTTTCTCTCCGTTGTCTAGATCGATCAAGGTATATCTGTCATTCCCCATGCCAAGTTCTTTCATATAGGATAGCTGTCGCAGTCCATGCCGGGTTTCCACGCGCTCGATCATTGCTTTGCCGCCGCCGAAGGGCAGGTGGTAGATCAGGTCGATGCATGCCTGATCCACGGCCAGAATGTCCAGAGAAGCCAGAATACCGATATCCGGTGTTACCACGGGTTCCGCACCGGCCCCCTCGCAGTCGCAGGACACCGACATGTTTCGCATCACATTGATGAAGGAGATCCGGCTGCCGAAGTGATCCACGGTAGCATGGGTGCTTTCGGTCATACGCTCCATGAGTTCCTCCTCGGCAATATTCCACATATTCGGTTGGCCGGGAGTGGTGTGAATCTCTTTCTTGCCGATGCGTCCGTCCGCACAGCCGATGCCGATATTTTTGTTGGAACCGCCGAAACCTCCCATGGCATGCCCTTTGAAGTGGGTCAGCGTCAGCATGGAATCATAGTTCAGCAGATTTTTGCCCACATGCATCTCATCAAACCATTTGCCGTTCTTTACCGGGAGCGTGGCGACGCCGTCCTCGTCCAGAATGTCCACAGGACAGAAAGTCCAACCGTTTATCCGGAGTGTCTCCCGGTGTGCCTCGGTGGTGTAGCGGCTGCCTTCGTAATAGGTGTTGGTCTCTACGATGGTTGCATCCGGCAATTTTTCCGCAAATAATTCTTTCACCCAAGGGCGGGGAATGATGTTGGGGCCCTCCGCCTCGCCGGTGTGAAGCTTTACGCAGATCTTTCCGGTCAGATTCGCACTGACGCGGTCATAGATTTTCTGAAGTCCCGCCGGACTTAAGTCTCTGGTGAAAAAAACAGTAGAAGAATTACCGGTTCTTTGATCATATGGAACATAAAGATTTCCGTCCGTACCCGGAATGGGGTGTTTTGTGCTCATAATGATTCCCTGCCTTTCTCAAATGATTCTTTTCTTTTATTATACACGGAATCCGGGGAAAAACGCAAATGCAGTTTTCTGGATTGGGAAAGCCGGCGCATAATTTACTGCATCAATGAGGAAAACAAAACATATGATAGGATAACGTGACAGTTGCAAAGCTTTGCATGGTCAAACGGCATATGGGGGCAGAGGATGGAACAAAAACGGGAAAATCTTTTGAATCTTGCGCTGGAGACCCCGGAGGAGGAACGGGAACAGACGGAGAATCTGAATGCCGGATTTCTCCCGGAAACCAGAAGCTGGGAGATGATCGTAAAGTTTCACGGAGATTTGCGGAGAGCAGTGGCAGGGGTGGAAAGCCCGGACGCACAGATCCGGGTGGAGATATTGATTGCGGGATATGCAATCCTCACAGTGCCGGAATTTCTCGTGGATACGGTGACGGCGCTGGAAGAGATTGAATATCTGGAACTGCCCAAACGCTTTTATTATTCTGTGGACGGCTTTTTTGCGGATGAAGGCTTCGGCTTTGCGTCTGCAGACAGAGTCTGTTTCACTGCGGTTACACAGGGACCGCCTTTTTTGACAGGGCGCGGCGTGCTGATGCTGATCGCGGACAGCGGGATTGATTGGCAGCGTCAGGATTTTCGCAACGGGGACGGAAGTACCAGGATCCGTTTCCTGTGGGATCAGACCCTGAATGCGGAATTTTCCGCTGCACAGATCGACGTGGCGCTGCTTGCGGGCAATCCGGAGGAACAATTCCGAATGCTGCCCAGTCTGGATGTGAGCGGACACGGCACTGCTGTGGCGGGAATCGCTGCGGGGGCGAATCCGGAAAGCGGCTATGAGGGAGCTGCGCCGAAGGCGGAGTACCTGATCGTGAAGCTGGGATCTGCGGACCCGCTTGGCTTTCCTCGCACCACGGAATTGATGCGGGCCGTAGCATGGGGATTACAGAAAGCAGAACTCCTGGGGATGCCTTTGGTAATCAATTTAAGCTTCGGCAACAGTTACGGTGCCCATGACGGCAGTTCGCTGCTGGAGCGATTTCTGGACAATGCGGCGGAAATCGGCAGAACCGTCATTTGTGTGGGAAGTGGGAATGAAGGCGCAAATGGCGGTCATGCGGCGGGCAGAGTGCAGAATGGGCAGACCACGAGACAGGAATTTGCCGTGGCAAATTATGAGCGGAATCTGAGACTGCAGCTTTGGCAGAACTACAGTGATGAATATCGGATCTATCTGGTATCGCCCGGCAGACGCAGGGTGGAGATGACTGCTCCGATCAACGGGGGAAAGTATACGGTTTTTCTGGAAAATACAAAAATTCTTGCCTATCAGGGGGAGCCGGCACCTTACGCGGTGGCAAAGGAGCTTTATCTGGAATTTTTGCCTGAGGGCACACCTTATATCAGCAGTGGGATCTGGACCATCGAATTGGAGCCGGTCCGCGTGGTGACGGGGCAGTATTATCTGTATCTGTCGGATGGAGCGGCCAGAAATGCCGGCACTTTTTTCTTTACACCGACGCCGGAGGTGACCCTAACGATCCCGTCCACCGCCGCAAAAGTGATCACGGTGGGAGCCTATGACGCGTTATATGATGCCTATGCGGATTTTTCCGGAAGGGGCTATGCGGATGAGGACAGGACGATCGGAGTGGTGACGGCAGGGCTTGTCAAACCGGATATTGTGACTCCTGGAGTCAATGTTTCAGCACCGGATCTGTTCGGCGGCTATGTGCCCGTCACAGGGACTTCTTTTGCCGTGCCCATAGCGGCGGGAGCGGCGGCACTTTTGATGGAATGGGGAATTGTGCGGGGAAATGATCGTTTTTTGTACGGGGAGAAAGTGAAAGCGTATCTGCGGGCGGGGGCGCGCAGATTACGTGGAGAACGCGCCTACCCCAATGACAGAGTGGGATATGGCGCGCTGTGTTTGTCGGAAAGTCTGCCGTAAAATCTGCCTAAATCGGTCGGATACCGGTCAGATATCGTCTGTGTCCGCGGCGGTTGTGCCCGCAGCGGAGCCTGATCCGCGCACGCGGATGCCGTTTACTTCCACTTCGCCGTCCAGTTGGATCACCAGGCATTTTCTGCCGTCGATCTCTCTGGTTTCGATCAGATCCGTGCGGTCCGGGCTTACTTTGATCACGATATCCGGCGTCTTCACGTCGAAAGTGCGGGAACTGAATACGTTGCTGGCGTAGAGAGTGGTCTGATCTCCGGCGGCGGTATCATAGTAAGTGTCGAACTCTGCCAGTTTTTCATTGGCAACGCCGCTGCCTGCCAGCAGGGTTTTCACCTCGTTTTTATCCAATACGAGAGGCGCGGGATCTTCCTTGTGTTCCGCCGCCATCTCCTGAAATTTTTCATGGATATTTTTCACCATTTCCAGTTCACAGGTTTCTCCCAGCGTTTCCTC
>DFDT01000115.1:0-5933 GCA_002368865.1 Lachnospiraceae bacterium UBA3821
AGTGTTTGCACAGTGGGAGGGGAAACAGCGGGAGAGACGGTATCTGCTCTATTATGTGACGGCCATGGAGCATATGGAGGAATATGTACAGACCGGCCATGCGTCAGATGAGAGTACATTGCAGCCCACGGGCAGGGTGTTTGACTATAAGAAAGAATAGTTTGGGAAGGGTATAGGATCCTATTATGCTAAAATATTATCCACAGTATTGCCAGGCCGCCGTTGCGGCCACGATCGTTCTTTTGATCATGTATCTGATGAAAGAGAATTATGCGACCAAGCAAAACAGGCTTTTCGTCTGTATGCTGATCAATAATCTGTTTGCGTCCGCATTGAATATATTCACTTTTTACACCATATCTTTTCCGGAACGGTATCCCATGTGGGTGAACTATCTGAGCAATCAGGTTTATCTGCTTCTGTTCAATCTGCTGGGTGTTATCTTTATGCTTTACATTGATGCCATGATCAAGATCCCGCGGTTTAAGCGGGGAATACAGCTGCTGGCGGGCGGAATCCTGGCGGTGGATGTGTTCCTTCTGTTCTCTTCCCCTTTTACGCATCTTGCGATTTATTATGACGAAAATCTCGTGTACAGTCATGGTCCATTGATGATCCTGCTCTATGTGACGGCCTTTGTGGCGGTGTTTGCTGCCAACATTGTCTTTGTAGCGGCCAGGAAGCGTTTTAACGCCTACCAGGTGTTTTCCATCACGGGCTTTGTGTTCTGCATTTTTGGAAGTGTGATCTTTCAGGCGTTTCACCCGCCCTATGTGATCAGTAATTTCACCTGTGCACTGATGCTGTTTTTCCTGTATTCCGCTTTTGAGAACCCGGCGTATTATACTTACAATGATACGCGATGCTACAACAGGCGGGCTTTCCTGGAGACGGTCCACCGCCTCAGGAAGAAGGAGGAGCCCTACACGATCATTGGAATCAAGATGGCGGGTTTCGATGTGGTGGTCAATGCTTACGGGCAGGAGAACGTGGCGATCATTTCCGGCAAGATTGCGGAGCGGCTGAATAATGAGTTCGGCAATAAGGCTTATGCGCTCAGCATCAATTGTTTTGCGGTGCTGACCACAGAGGAAGAGTGCGCACAGCTGATCAAAAAGGTCAAAGAGAGTTTTGAGACTCCCTTTTCCGTCGACGCCGAAGATGAGAGTCATGATATTCCCATTGACGTGGTGGTGAAGAAGATTCCCATTGTGCGCTTTGATATCGACGGGATGGAGATGGAGGAGATTGTCCATGAGATCATGAGTGCGGGGGCGGAAGACACGCATGAGATTGAAAATGTGGAGAAGACTGTGGCAAGTGTGCACAGGAGAAGAGAGCTGATCAGCATCCTCAATGAGGCAATCCGGCAGGAGCGTTTTGAGGTATATTATCAGCCGATCCTCGATACGAAGACGATGAAGTTTCACAGTGCGGAGGCACTGGTCAGGCTGCAGGATGAAAAGTTCGGTTTCATCAGTCCGGAGGAATTTATTCCGCTGGCGGAAAGCAGGGGACAGATCGACGCCATCGGGAAAATGGTGTTTGAGAAGGTCTGTGAATTCATGCGAAACAGCAATTGCTGCGAATACGGGGTGGATTACATAGAGATCAATCTGTCACCGGTGCAGTGCAGGCAGGTGAACCTGGTGGAGACGCTGTTGGGCACCATGGAGGAATATGATATCGAGCCCAGCCGGATCAATCTGGAGATTACGGAAACCGCGGAGATGGAGAGCAGTGAGATGCTCAAGATGACAGGGATCATGAACAGGCTGCACAACTACGGTGTGACGTTCTCCATTGACGATTTCGGCTCTGGATTTGCGGCGATTGATTATCTGGTAAAGCTGCCCATGGATCTGGTGAAGATCGACAAGAGCATTCTCTGGCAGGCCATGGAGGATAAGGTGGCGATGATGGTGCTGCAGCATACGATCCGCATGATCAAGGAAGTGGACAAAAAGATTGTGGTGGAGGGCGTGGAGACCAAGGAGATGATGGATTTCCTTGTGAGCGAGGGCTGTGATTATCTGCAGGGGTATTATTTTTCCAAACCGGTGCCGCAGGAGAAGTATCTGGAGTTTTTAAAGGAGAAGGTATGATATGGGACAGGTGAGACTGGGGAAGACGGAGCTTGTTGTGGAGAAGAACGCCTTTGGCGCACTGCCGATTCAACGCATCTCGCAGGCGGAAGCGGTACGGCTGCTGCGGAAGGCGTATGATCGGGGTGTGCGGTTTTTTGACACGGCCAGGTGGTATACCGATTCTGAGGTCAAAGTGGGAGAAGCGTTTGACGGGATGCGGGAGAAAGTGTATATTGCCACGAAGACCGGTGCCACAACGGCGGAAGGATTCTGGAAGGATCTGGAGACGTCGTTAGGCAATCTGCGCACGGAGTATATCGACATTTATCAGTTCCATAATCCGGCATTCTGTCCGAAACCCGGGGACGGCACGGGACTTTATGAGGCGATGCTCACGGCAAAGGCGCAGGGGAAGGTACGACACATCGGCATTACCAATCACAGGCTGGCAGTGGCGAAGGAAGCCATTGCATCCGGGCTTTATGAGACCCTGCAGTTCCCGTTCAGCTATCTGGCATCGGAGGCGGATGTGGATATTGTGGAGCGGTGTAAAAAAGCGGATATGGGATTTATCTGCATGAAAGCGTTGGCGGGAGGGTTGATCAACAATTCGGCCGCGGCATACGCCTATCTGAACCAGTTCGACAATGTGCTGCCAATCTGGGGCGTACAGCGGGAGTCGGAGCTGGATGAGTTCTTATCATACATAGAGCATCCGCCGGTGCTGACGGAGGAATTGAAAGCGGTGATCGAGAAGGACAGAGAGGAACTCTCCGGGGAATTCTGCAGGGGCTGCGGATATTGTATGCCCTGCCCGGCGGGGATCGAGATCAACAATTGCGCCAGAATGAGTCTGCTAATCCGGCGGGCGCCGTCAGCGAGTCAGCTGACTCCCGAGATGCAGGCGAAAATGCACAGGATCAAGGATTGCATGCATTGCGGCCGCTGCAGCGCCAGATGTCCGTATGGGTTGAATACCCCGGAACTGTTGGAGAAAAATTATCGGGATTATCGGGAGATCCTGGCAGGAAAAGATATCAGAGCGGCGAAAGAAATGACAAGGTCCGGCAACACCTATTAAGGTGGCCGGACCTTTTTGCCGCGTACCTGGCGGCGCACATTTGAAAAATGAAAAAAGAAAAACCGTAAAAACTGCGTGCAAAAATTTATTTCCGGAAAATGACGATCTGGGTCTCTTCCGTGTAGCCCAGGGTCTGCATATATTTCTGCAGGGCCTGGATCTTCTGCTGGAATACGAAGTAAGCGTCATAGCATTTTGCAAAGTGCATCATCGCGCCCTCGAAGTCACCTTTATCCTTGGCTTTCCAGGAATCCGTCGCGTGTCTGTGGAAGGTGTCATGGGCATCGAAGGTAGCGCGGAACTGGCTGCTCTGGGTGATCTTGGGATCGGTCTGTTCTCGGAGCCAGAGACCCAGCTTACACTTGTCGTTGTTGTTTACCTGATTGAGGCGCAGCGGCTCAAATCCCATGGCATTGTTGTAGATACGCCACATGAGGATGAAATGGTCCACCTCGAACACTTTCAGCTTATCCTGAGTGGTGACGCAGCCGGCCTCGCGGTACATATCGCTTCGGCAGGTATCGATGTAGCGTCCGATCTTGAAGATATGCACACCGGTCTTGTTGCAGTCCTCGGACAGAGCGGCGTAGCTGGTGGCGATATTGTCCACTTTCCGGGAAAAATCCGCAGTGATGCCGGTCTGTATGTCAATGTCTTTCAAAATCTTGTCGGCGGAATCGTTGATGCTGACAATCTGGGAATTCATCTGCTCTATGTCGCCCAGGGATACTTCCACTTTTTCATTTCCCTCTGACAGATGGAGCGTGGTCTCATCCATGGACTTGGCCAAAGCGGAGATATCGGTCTGCAGTTCCTGGACATATTTCTGGATGTCGCCGGCGGATTGGGTGGTATTGCTGGAGAGCTGTCGTACCTGTTCCGCCACAACGGCGAACCCCCGTCCGGATTCCCCGGCTCTGGCGGCCTCTATGGAAGCGTTCAGGGCCAACAGGTTACTCTGGCTGGCAACGGAGCGCACCACGTTCACGATTTCACTGATCTCGTCTATCTTGGTCCGGAAGTTCTGGATCTGCTGGTTGATCTGTACGATCCGCTCGGAAGATTCGTTCACCACCTGCATGCTGGATTTCATGTTGGCGGTGCTGTTTTCGGAAGCAGCCAGCATGGTATGGATGTTATTGCGGATCTCGCCCATGTAAGCAGAGATATTGCCGATGGAATCCTCCAGATTCCGGCTGGCGTCCTCCATTGCCTCAATGTCGTGGGATTGGGAAGTCACCTGATCCAACAGATTTTTGACATAAGAGTTGTCGCCGATGGCCTCCATGGCTTCGTTCAGACGCATGATAAAGTTATTGTTGAATTTCCGATAGGCATACATAGTCTGGTTCAGGAGATCCGGCAGCTCGGGATCCTCGTATCCTTCTGTGGAAACGTCGTGAAAGTCTCCTGCAACAATCTTGCGCATGGCTTCTTTGAGCAGTGTAATATCGGTGTTCTCCTTTTGGGGTGCTTTCTTTTTCCCGAACATAGGCAGCCTCCTTTATCGTGTGATCTCGGAACTCTTATTCATAGGATCTTATGAATATCATATCATAAAAAAGAAAGCGCAACAACAAGAATATGATGGCAGATTCATTTACAAACTGACTGCAGATACGGTATAATGAAGCATTATGAAACGGAATGAGAACAGTAACCAAAAGAATAGAAAGAAAAGAATCCTTTTCACCTGCACCTGTTTGGTGTGTGTATTGCTATTTATCGGCTGCGGGAAAAAGGACTGGGCGGTGCTTGAAATCCCGGTGGAGGAAAGCCCTATGACGAAGGCAGTGCTGCCGGAGGAGATGACAGGGGAGGAGCCGGTGGAGGAAACCGAGCCGGAAGAACCGGAGCCGTCCTCCGAGCCGGAGCCGGAACCCGTCATCAGAATGTCCAATGAAGCGCGGAAGGCGGTTTTGCTGGAGAGCGGTGCGGCTGCAAATGTGGAGGAACGGGTGATAGAGATCCCCGGGCTCCGGGAGGAGTATTATTTTTTATATCTGTCCGATATGCACATTGCGATAGCAAATGAAGAGATTGCGGAGCGGGATCGCGGGACTGTGCAGCGGAGGCTGGAGGGATTTACACGGGACGGCAATCCATCCGGGCAGGTCTTTGGGAAGATTGCGGAGAGCGCGGAGGACATGGATCTGGACGGTGTGCTGCTCGGCGGCGATATCATGGATTTTCTGAGCGAGGCAAACAGCCGTTGCCTGAAAGAAGGACTGGGAAAGCTTACGATGCCTTATCTGTATGTGACAGCGGACCATGACCTGCGCACTTGGTGGACAGAGCATTCCGAGGAGGAGCAGGATGCGCTCCGGGAGGAGCTTCCGTATGAGCCGGTGCAGGTTCTGGACTATGGGGAGTTTTTGATCCTGGGGATCAGTGACAGCACTTCGCAGCTGACAGAGTCGATGCTGCAGGAGATCCGGCAGGTGTTCGTGCTGGGGAAACCGGTGATCCTGGTACAACATGTGCCGCTGGATTTCGGAGAGGATGAGCCGCTTAAAGAGTATTCCAGGGAAAACTGGGACGGCAGAGTGCTGCTGTGGGGAGATGATGGCAATTACCGGGCCGATGATGTGACGCAGGAATATCTGGATCTGCTTCGGAATCCCGAGTGTCCGGTGGTGGCGGTGTTTGCAGGACACTTGCACTTTCGGCATGAGGGAATGCTGAATGATCACATCCGGCAGTATCTGTTTTATCCGGCGTATTCCGGGGAAGTGGCGCTATTTACAATAAAGGGAACGGAGTAA
>DFDT01000115.1:6116-11070 GCA_002368865.1 Lachnospiraceae bacterium UBA3821
CAGATGGCGATGGACAGTGTGAAAAAAATGCGGGAGTACGCCAAGGATGCAAAGCTGAATGATCTGCTGGAGTCCTATGGGGAGAAGCACAGACAGCTGGAGAGTGAGATCTCAGATCAGCTGCGGGACTGCGGCAAGGATGAGAGTGCGCCGAGCAAGATGGCCGAGATCATGGCAAATATGGAGATGAGCCTGAAGATGATGGTGCATCCCGACGACCACGAGGTGGCAAAGATCATGATGGACGGTTGCAACATGGGCATTCAGTCGGTCAGCGAGTATGTGAATAAGTATCCGGACGCTTCCAGAGAGAGTCAGGATGTGGCGAAGAAGCTGATCGGGATCGAGGAGGATTTCATGCAGGAGATGAAGGGGTACGTGTAGAGGAGTTGTCTGCATGTTCCGGGACAGATGGGCATATATATGAAGTAACAAATGACTCGGAGTGTTTTATGCAGACAAAAATACAATGGAAACCGCTTCTGATCAGTGTGGGCTTAAGCCTGGGTGTGGGCATTCTGTCTTCTTTGTTCACACCGAACATAGCGGGGGAGTATGCGGCGATACCGAATCCCCCTTTGGCACCGCCCGGATGGCTTTTTCCGGTGGTGTGGACCGTCTTGTACGTGCTGATGGGGGTGGCGGCCTATTTGATCTGGCTTGAGCCGCCCAGTGAGGAGAAGCGGAGTGCCCTGCTGTATTATGGAGCACAGCTGATCGTGAATTTCTTCTGGCCTGTGATCTTCTTTCGGCTGGATGCGTATGTCACGGCGTTTTTCTGGCTGCTTTTGCTGTGGTATCTGGTGTTTGTGACCTGGCAGAAGTTTTCGGAGCTGAACAAGGTCGCAGGGTATCTGCTGGTGCCTTATCTGGTATGGCTTACGTTTGCGGCCTATCTGAATTTTTACATTGCTTTTTTGGGATGATAAGAACTTTTTTGAGAAAAAGTGAAACTTTATGGTGAAAACTTCGTCTTATCTGACAGAAGCGGGAAATTACCAAAGGAGAAGTTATGAAAGATACGGAAATTCTGGATCTGTACTGGGCGCGGAACGAGAGCGCCATCACGGAGACGCAGGCTGCTTATGGCAATTATTGTTACAGCATTGCCTTTCATATTTTACATGGAAAAGAGGACTCGGAGGAGTGTGTCAATGACACTTGGATGCGGGCCTGGAATGCCATACCGCCCGCGCGGCCGGCGAGGCTGTCGCTTTTCCTGGGCACGATTACCCGCAATCTGTCTTTTGACAGATGGAAACAAAAAAACGCCATGAAGCGGGGGAACGGAGAGATGGAAGCGACATTGGATGAGCTGGCAGAATGCATACCGGACAAGAGCAATACGGAGGAGATCGTGGCCCAGAAGGAACTGGAGCGCCAGATCAATCTGTTTCTGGGGACGTTGAAGGAGAAAGAGCGGGACATTTTCCTGCGCAGATATTGGTACGCGGAGGAGTACAGTGAGATCGCTGACCGGTATGGGCTGAACTTAAATACGGTAAAGACCACGCTTTTCAGAGTGAGAGGGAAGCTGAAAGCGTATCTGGAACAGGAGGGTGTGGTGCTATGAGCGAAAGAGAAAAGAGAGAGGGCGCGATGCGGATCTTTGAAGCGCTCTCTGGAGTGGACGAGCAGTATCTGGAGGCGTGTGAGCGGGATACAGGCGGGCAGGCTGCGGACGGCCGGGGGAAGAAGGTGATCCCCTTTGCAGGGCTGGCGCGGTTTTCTCGAAAATACGGAAAATTTGCGGCCGCGGCGCTGGTGTTTGGTGTGGTAGGTGCCGGATATCTGGGCATGCATTCTCTGCGCATGGGGAAGGGAGCCTCCATGAGTACCAATATGGCGACCATGGATCAGGCGGTGCAGCAGGCGGAGGTGGCAGAAGACCAAAGCAACGGGATGGCGGCAGGTTCCGGCATGCTGCAGGGAGAAGCCGCGGCGAAGGCCGATTCATCGGTAGAGGAAATGCCGGAGACCGCATGGGAAGCTGCCTTGGAAGCGGCACCGGAGGCAGTATCAGGGGCATCATCGGATGAAAGCATGTTGAAGGATAATGTGGAAGATCAGGTTAATTCCGTGGATAGGAATGCCGGAGTCGTGCAGAGCAGCAATGGCAGAAGCCAGGAGAAGACAGTGCCGGAGGTGTATGCCTGTGTGCCTAAAGTATGGCCGCAGGGCTGCGTGACGGAGCAGCACTGGGTTGCGAACAAAGAGACGCAGGGCGAGACTGCTCAGTACCTGGAGGTATCGGGAAGTTATCCGGACAGGCAGGAGACTTTCACCCTGCGCATTATGGATCTGGGGGAGCAGATGCCCGGAGCGGACAGGATCGGGAAGACTTATACAGAAGCAGAATTTGATGAGAGTTGTGTAACGAAAGAACTGGCAAGTGGTGCAGGCGATTTCGGCGTACTCTATCAGACGGGTGATCACTATGTGCTTGTGCGCTTCATCGGAAGCGGAACTGCAAAAGAAGTGTGGGAGATGATGGCATCGATCCGGCCGTAAGCCTCGCAGGCAATGTGGCAATTGGGATTATCAACCGGAGCGGCTGCAGTTTTAGAAGGTTGAATCGATCGGGAGGTACAGGATGAGAAAAGAAGTGTGGATTCTGGGTGTGAGTATGGTGTTGACATTGTGCGCCTGCGGAGCTGTGGATCGGGGGGACGGGCAGGAGATGTCTGTCCCGGAGGATATAGTCTCGCTGGAAGTTTCGAGGGAAACCCCTGTGAAACAGACGGATGCATATAAGGCAGATGCAGACGGGCAGCAGGCGGAGACGCGCATGACGCAGCGTCCGGTGCCCAAACGTATGGTGATGACGAAAGGCACCCTGTATGTGGATACCGGCTATGTGTCCGGCATATGGGGACGGTGCGGAAATCTGGATGGAAACATAGACAGTGTGATAAGTGACATGGAGATTCCCACAGAGGACGGACAGGCGAATTTTATGGCGGCAGGCTGGCAGATGGGGGTTGAAGAGGACACTATAGAGGTGCCCATAGACGGGGAATTCTGTATTTTTGCGGCACAGGGCAGCAAAAAGGAGGGCTATATTCCCGCGAGCGTGGCGCAGTTTTTGGCTACGGTGGAGGAAGTGACGGAGGACGGCTGTGTGATCGTCAGGACAGATAGGGGTGTGTCGCAGATGTTTTCCGGGAAGATAAAGGAGAACGAAAGATACAAGATCAGCCTGGAGCACTATGCATGCGATATCAATATTCCTGCGGAATCCCTCAGCCCCGGAAATGGATTGTGCGTGGTCTGTAAAAACAATCTGGAGGGCACAGATCCGGCAGTGATCACAGATGTGTATTCCGTATCGCCGCTGCACGGAAATGTGTGCCAGCCCTGTCAGTATCCGCCGGCAGATGAAGTCACCGAAACAGACTTAAACTAGCGCTTCCACCGTCCGGAGGCGCCGCAGGGCAGCACGAGACCGCTTTCTGTCACAGGAAGACCGATCTCGTCGGCTTCCACGTGTCCGCCGAAGCGCCGGGTGATCGCAGTATTTATCATATAGGAAAGGACAGCGGGCTGCAGCCCGGTGGTATAGGAGTTGATCAGGAAGAACAGGGCATCGTCGCTCAGAAGCTTGGCGGTCAGCTCGATAAAAGGAAAGATATTGTCCTCGATCTTCCAGATCTCGCCTTTGGGACCTCTGCCGTAAGAGGGAGGGTCCATGATAATGCCGTCATATTTGTTGCCGCGGCGGATCTCCCGTTCCACCAGTTTGACACAGTCATCCACAAAATAGCGTACCGGAGCATTGCCGAGACCTGAGATCTCGGCATTTTCTTTTGCCCAGCCCACCATGCCCTTGGAGGCGTCCACATGGGTGACGCTTGCCCCGGCAGCAGCTGCAGCCAGCGTGGCGCCGCCGGTATAGGCAAATAGATTCAAAACCTTGATCTGGCGGGAAGAATCCTCTGCGCGGGCCCTGGTGATGAGACCTGAGAACCAGTCCCAGTTGGTGGCCTGCTCCGGGAAAAGCCCGGTGTGCTTAAAACTGAAAGGCTTTAAGCGGAATGTGAGAGCGCCGTATCGGATGCTCCACTCGTCGGGCAGATTAAAAAATTCCCACTCTCCGCCGCCCTTGGCGCTGCGGTGGTAGTGGCCGTTTTTCTTTTTCCAGCCGATGTGCTCATGGGGCGTATTCCAGATGACCTGGGGGTCGGGGCGCACGAGGATATAATCTCCCCAACGCTCTAATTTTTCTCCGGCAGAAGTGTCCAACACCTCATAATCTTTCCAGTTATCTGCAATCCACATGGCGGGTTCCTTTCTTACTTATATAAATAAAAGTACATGAAAAGTAAATTTAAAGTTGCAATTTACTATACCGTATTTTAGGATAGATTTCAAGAAGAGGAGCCATGAGGCTTTGTACTTAAAAAAATACAAAAAAAATACAATTTCTAAAAAAAACTGCTTGCAAAGCGCAGAAACATCAGTTATACTAGGTTTTGCTGTGGCATGATAGCTATGAAGCGTGAGGTTGCTGGTGGTCAGCAATGATCATCAGGTTTTCCGTGGAGCGAATGTCAAGTTAGGAAACTGACGACAAGTCACTGTACGATATGGTCTGCGTTAGGGCAGAAACAACGTGTGGGATACCGGTCCGGATTATGTTGCTAAGGATTTAGGAAACACACGGGAGAGTGTACAGTCACCGCTTGTCGTACTAAAAGCAGGAGATGCCGGATGCTGAACGGCATGGAATGCTTGAACAAAAGTGCGAAAAGGAGGCGACTTTTTTTATGGCAAGTCAAGTAATGAGAATCACATTGAAAGCTTATGAGCATCAGCTGGTTGATGCATCTGCCAAGAAAATCATCGAAACAGTAAAGAAGAACGGTTCCCAGGTGAGCGGACCGGTTCCCCTTCCCACTAAGAAGGAAGTTGTTACGATCCTGAGAGCCGTACACAAGTACAAAGACTCCAGAGA
>DFDT01000030.1:0-12649 GCA_002368865.1 Lachnospiraceae bacterium UBA3821
GGGTTTAGGTTTTTCAATTATAGTGAAAATGAATTACTGTTTTTTGATCAGGCGTGCCAAAAAGATCAACAAACAGGCACCGGTTATAGACTGAATCCATCCCGGAAGATTACCAAGCCCTACAAGACTAAATACAATACTTCCCAGGATACTTCCCACAATTCCCACGATCACATTGAAAAGCGTATTTCCCTGACTTTTCATGATCGCGCCGGCGATCCATCCTATGATGCCTCCGATAACAATATAGATCACTATGGATATAAAAACCACAAAACCCATTTTTATCTCCTCCTTTGCCTTATTCCACCAACGTTGGGTTCTCATCCACCACCCAGGGCAGACCGTACTGGTTTAACGCCTCCATGTACGGATCGGGATCGAACTCTTCCACGTTAAACACACCGGCTTTCTTCCATACGCCGTCCATGACTAACTTCGCACCGATCATGGCCGGCACGCCGGTGGTGTAGGAGATGGCCTGAGAGCCCAGCTCCTTGTAGCACTCCTGATGATCGCACACATTGTAAATGTAAATGGACTTCTCCCTGCCGTCCTTCACACCGGTGAAAATACAGCCGATGTTGGTCTTGCCCACCGTACGGGGTCCAAGAGACGCCGGATCCGGCAAGAGCGCTTTCAGAAACTGGATCGGCACGATCTCTTTACCTTCGAACAGCACCGGATCCGTGCGCAGCATGCCCACATTCTCCAGGCACTTCATGTGGGTCAGATAGCTCTGCCCGAAAGTCATGAAGAAGCGAATGCGCTTTACGCCGGGAATGTTCTGCGCCAGGGACTCGATCTCCTCGTGGTGCAGCAGGTACATATCTTTCTCGCCCACCTGGTCAAAGTTGTAAACACGCTTGATCTCCATAGGCTTCGTCTCTACCCAGTGACCGTCCTCCCAGTAGGAGCCGTTGGCGGAAACCTCCCGAAGATTGATCTCCGGATTAAAATTCGTGGCGAAGGGATACCCATGATCCCCGCCGTTGCAGTCCAGAATGTCAATATAATGGATCTCGTCAAAATAATGCTTCAGTGCATAGGCAGAAAATACGCTGGTCACGCCGGGGTCAAAACCGGTGCCCAACAGTCCCATGATCCCCGCCTGCTCGAAGCGCTCCTTATACGCCCACTGCCAGGAATAGTCGAAATACGCCGTGAAACCCTTCTCCTCGCAGCGCTTCTCATAGATGGCGCGCCACTTGGGATCCTCCGTGTCCTCCGCCTCGTAGTTGGCAGTGTCGATATAGTCCACCTTGCAGGCCAGGCAGGCGTCCATGATCGTCAGATCCTGATAGGGCAGCGCCAGATTTAACACCACCTTCGGCTGCACCTTTTGGATCAGTGCGATCAGCTCCTCCACATTATCCGCATTCACCGCCTCCGTGGTGATGACCGCCTTGGTGCCTGCTGCCTCCAGCTTCTCCTTCAGCGCATCACACTTGGATTTCGTGCGGCTCGCGATGCAGATCTCCGAAAAAGTCTCCGCGCACTTCGCACATTTCTGAATTGCCACGGAAGCCACGCCGCCGCAGCCGATGATCAAGATTTTACCCATTTTCGTTGTCCTCCCTGTTATTATTCTCGTTCCGAAATTCTCAATAGTATTGAGAATTTTTCTTTTTCATGGAAATATTCTCAATGAGAAAACGGCGGATATTTGATCAGTCCGTATAGGAGCGCCAAAACAAGAAATACCAGCGTGCCCCTTACAAGATACGTGCCTGCCCTGTCTATCAGTGCTTTTTTCTCCTTATAAGTCATACCCAATGAATCCCGAAGCACTTCTCCATCGTCAAATTCCGACCTGTCTATCTCATTTAGCGCCGCCATCGCCTTCTCATACAGGTCATCCTCCACCATCAGGACCGCATCTCCATGCGCGCCTCTATATCCGATCCATTCATATCGAATATGGGACGGTATCCCCTCTCTTTCCAGATATTGCTTGAGGGGCTCCAACACGATCTGTTGTTCACCTCGTTCTACGATCTTATCCATAATAATATCTCTTCACCCTATCCCTGCTCCACACTCTCCAGCAGCTTCTCCACATACGCCGGCAGGCAGAACGCCCCCTGGTGCAGCTTCGTGGTGTAATATTTCGTCTCTATGCCAAACGCCGTCCACTCCGCCGCCCGCAGATCGTCCACCGGGTGATACTTCTTGGACGCAAACCCGAACAGCCAATGCCCCGAAGGATAAGTGGGAATGTGCGCCTGGTAGACCCTGCTGATGGGAAAGCTCTCCACGATCCGTTTGTGCGCCCGCTTGCACGCCAACGCATCCCCTTCGTAAAAAGGACTCTCATGCTGATTCACCATGATGCCGTCCTCCTTTAACGCCCGATAGCAGTTCCCATAAAATTCCTTGGTGAAAAGTCCCTCACCGGGTCCGAAGGGATCCGTGGAATCCACAATGATCAGGTCGTACTCATCCTCCTTGGAGCGAATGAATTTCAGCCCGTCCGCAAAGGTGAGCTGCACTCTGGGATCATCAAAACGACATGCGGTCTGGGGCAGATATTCCCTGCAGACCTCCACCACCCGGCGGTCGATCTCCACCATATCAATCTGCTCGATACCTTGATACCGTGTCAGTTCCCGCACCACGCCGCCGTCTCCGGCGCCGATCACAAGCACCTTCTTCACATGGGGATGCACCGCCATGGGCACATGGGTGATCATCTCATGATAGATGAACTCGTCCTTCTCCGTCAGCATCATGTATCCGTCCAGCGTGAGGAACCGTCCAAACTCCGGTGACTCATAAACATCAATGCGCTGAAACTCGCTCTGTTCACTGTGCAGCTGCCTGTCCACCCGGATGGAAATCTTCACATTCGGCGTATGCAGCTCCGAAAACCATAGTTCCATGTATCGCTTCTTCTCCTTTACCAAATCTGTATTCTGTCAGATCTGTATTCCGCCAGACCTATGCCGTTTTCTTCCGATGCCATTAATTTCCGATTTCTTTCAAATGCTTCAGGTGTATTCCGATATGCCCGATACCGAGAACGATCGATGCACCGATCATGACCAGATTACCGGCATACAATCCGAGCAGAAAAACGGCGATCACCGGAAGCGAAGCCCCTGCAACCGGAAATCCAGCAAAGGATGCATAAAAATCTTTCATGGTCCTGTCACTTCTGAAATACTTTATCCAATAGCATTCATAGAGGAGCATCAAAAGAAATCCTGTCCCCCAGAAAAGGATCTTCCATTCAAAATACAGACCCTCCGGGAGCATTTTAACATGCGGGTTCAGAGCCGTAAATACGATCAGCCCGACTGTCACCACGACCTCTCCGATCCTCTCCAGCACAAGCAATATCCTGTTTTCCTTTACGACAAATTTCTCATAGTCTTTGGGCTTGGCGCATCTGGCCCATATCATATTCGGGACAGTCAACATCAGAAGAAAAATAATTCCGCTGATGCAAAAACCCATGCGATATGGGTTTGTATTCCGTTCAAAGGCAAGCGAACTGAGCTTTACACTGCTTATGATATCGCCATAATGCGCTTTCAGCCGACCGGCCATGAGATCCGCATTGTCAAGCTCGGTGTGATAACTTCCGTAAATACCCATAACTCTGTCGCCGGGATAAAAAGAAATGAAATTCTCCACCATATAGGATTCTCTGACGGCGGAGATCCCGTTATGCGCGTTATCGTCAGCATAGAACTCCTGCCCCTGTCTGATACACTCTTCTGCCAGCGCATAGTTTTCCGAATCACGAAGACCGTTCTCCTCAAGATACTTCAGGTATCTCGCTCCGGTAGTCTGATACTGATGTCCCACATCCGTTCCGTGGAACACTGTCTCCGGACAGAATTCCTTGATCTCATGGAAAAACTCATTATAATACGCATTTCCTGACTGTGTTCCCTGTATCTCTTCAAAAAACTGATCGATCAGCTCATCGGAATCCTCCTGCATCCACAAGTTCAGAAACTCCGCACTGTAGTAGGGAAGTTCGAGAAAAAGATCTCGATATCCCTGCCCGTAATATTCTTTCCATAAGTTGAATTCAATATCGTAATAGGTCTTGGACCCATGTGCCTCACCATACAGATTTATCCTTGTGTGATTGTTCGGATATACGTCTGTCGGGTGATCTGACAGCGTCAATACGATGGTAGTTATGGTGAGGATTCCCAAAAGAGTAAAGGCTATTATGGTTTTGATCCTGTCTTTCATGTTACGCCGTGTATCCTTCTGCAATTTTGTACTTTTTGATCCATTCGCCCCTCTACACCCACACTTCCTTCAGCACATTCAGTCTCTCGATGGCCGCGTCCTCCGGTCCGGTCATGGAACAGCCCTTCTCCTTAGCATACTGAATGTACTGCAAAATATCCCCGGTGATCTCCTCCCCGGGCGCCAGGATGGGGATGCCCGGCGGATAGCACATCACAAACTCACTGCAGATGCGCCCCTCGGTCTCCATTAAGGGCAGCGACTCCTTCTCCGCATAAAACGCACTCTGAGGCGACACCGCTACCTTGGGGTCAATGTATTCCTGGGTAAACATGCCGGAGCTGTCCTTCTGGTACTTGCGCTTGATCTCCGCCAGAGCCCCGATCAGCCGCTCCATCTCCCGCTCTCTGTCACCGATGGAGATGTAGGCCAGAATGTTCGCGATATCCCCCAGCTCCACCTGGATATCATACTCATCACGCAAGAGGTCGTAGACCTCGATACCTGCAAGCCCGATCCCCAGTGTATTTACCGTCAGCTTCGTCTTGTCAAAATCAAAAATACTGTCGCCGTTGATGAGCTCCGCCGTGTAAGCGTAATACCCGCCGATCTTGTTGATCTCCTCCCTGGCGTATTCCGCAAGGGCCGTCACCTTGGCAAATTCCTCCTTGCCCCGCAGCGCCAGATTTCTGCGGGAGATATCCAGACTCGCCAACAACAGATAAGACGCGCTGGTGGTCTGAGTTAAATTAATGATCTGCCGCACATACCCGGGATTCATATGAGGTCCCACCAGCAAAAAAGAGCTCTGGGTCAGGCTTCCGCCGGACTTATGCATGCTCACGCTGGCCATATCCGCCCCTGCTGCCATGGCACAGACCGGCATATTTTCTCCGAAATACAGATGGGTGCCATGGGCTTCGTCCGCCAGCACCTTCATGCCCGCCCGGTGCGCCAGCTTCACAATGCTGCGCAGGTCAGAACAGATGCCGTAATAAGTGGGATTATTCACCAACACTGCCACCGCGTCCGGATTCTCCCTGATCGCCCGCTCCACCTGGCTCACCTTCATGCCCAGCGCAATTCCCAGCTTCGCGTCCATATCCGGATTCACATAGATGGGCGTGGCGCCGCACAGTACCAACGCATTGATCACGCTGCGGTGCACATTGCGGGGCAGGATGATCTTATCCCCTTTTTTGCACACGGACAGCACCATGCTCTGTACGGATGACGTGGTCCCGCCTACCATAAGAAAGGCGTACGCTGCCCCAAAGGCCTCCGCCGCCATCTCCTCCGCATCCCGGATCACCGACACCGGGTGACAGAGATTATCCAGGGGCTTCATGGAGTTCACATCAATCCCCACACACTGCTGCCCCAGGAGCGCCACCAGCTCCGGGTTACCCCGCCCGCGCTTGTGCCCCGGCACATCAAAGGGCACGATTCTGTTTTGTCTGAATTCCTCTAATGCCTCGTAGATCGGGGCGCGTGACTGGTCATATCTGCCCATGTTCTGTCAATCTTTCTTTACTATATATTTCTTGTTACAGGTCATCTTCCAAATTAAGCTTTTTTTCCAGATCAAGTATTTCTTCCAACGCCTTCCAGTCACCTCCGGCTCGGGCAAATCGATGTAAATACTCCTGTGCGCCTTTATCATCGCCGAGTCTTGCGCTTGCCTGACAGGCCATGCTAAGGGCAGGCTGCAGCGTGGCATTGATCTGCAACGCGGTCTTTGCATGCTTTAAGGCTTCTTCTAAGTTTTCTTTTGTCTCATCCGTATCAAGAAGTAAAGAAGCAAGATTTGTGTGTGCATATGCATTTTTATCATTTGCGCGGATCGCATTACGGTATGCATCCGCGGCAAGATCGGTACGCCCGGACTTTGCGTAACTCATGCCCATATTCGACCATGCACGTGAATTATCCGGAGCATGATTGAGAAGTTCCTTATAGGTTGCGATAGCTTCATCATAGCCATGTCTTTCAGAGAAGCACAGGGCACGGAAAGTGAGTATGGCTGAGTAATCAGCCGGACGTATGCAGTCTTTTCGCAGATTGTCAAACTTAGAGACTGCCGCATCATATTTTCCGTCATTATATAGAATGATCCCCTTTATCAGCTGTTTTCTTGCGGATTTATTATTTGTGAAAGCATCTCCGATAAGATCCTGATATTTCAGCTCATAATTCCTTCCCGCAAAAGAATATCGCCAGCTCTCCAATTTTACGATAGCTACAATGTAGACAATGATCAACGAAGCACATTTCGCCAAAAGCTTTCTGTCGGATGGATCGCGGAAAATCGTAACGATCATGATCGCAATGATAGCAATCAAAATTACAATGTAAATAATCCGTAGCTTTGATATTGTCATACAGATCCCTCCAGGTAGGATAAAATATAGCCTCGCACAGTCAGACACAATTTCCAGCATTCCCCCGTAAACAAATAAGTAAATGGAAGTATACGTTTTAATATATATTCCGTCCGCTGAAGATCTCGATCATCTCCCGTCGGAGATTATCCGTGATCTCCAGCCTTACCTTCGGCGGCAGTTCATATACATCGCTGTTGAACAGGTAGTTCTGCAGGTCAATCTCCTTGATCAGCATCTTGGTATGAAAAATATTGGCGTCATAGACATTGATGTCCACCGCATCATACCTTAACAGTGTCTCCGCATTGATATAGTTCTGGATCGAAGTCATGGGATGATCCATGAACAGCTTCTTGCCGCCCACATCTCTGGTAAAGCCCCGCACACGGTAATCCATGGTGATGATATCCGAGTCAAAGGAGCCGATCAGATAGTCCAACGTGGACAGCGGCGTGATCTCCCCGCAGGTCGCCACATCAATATCCACCCGGAATGTGGCCAGACAAGTCTCCGGATGGTACTCCGGGTAAGTGTGCACCGTGATGTGGCTCTTATTCAGGTGCGCCACAGTTGCTCTGCCCACAGGCACCGTATCACCAGTCGCCACCGTGGTGTCCCCCGCAGGCACCATACTCTTCTCCGCCACCAGGATCGTCACGGAAGAACCCTGGGGCTCATAGTCCTGGCTGGAAATATTTAACACCGTCGCTCCGATCATGTCCGTCACATTGGTCAGGATCTTCGTAAGACGCTCCGAGTTATACTGCTGGTCAATGTACGCAATATAATCCTTCTGTTCCCGCTGCGTTTTGGCATAGCACACATCATAAATATTAAAACTCAAGGATTTCGTAAGGTTGTTAAATCCGTAGAGAGTAATCTTCTCGCTCATAAAAATCTCCTCTGTAGTGGCACATTGCTCGCGAAAAAAAGCAAGCGGCACTTTACACCACTTGCTTTGAAAAATCGGTTATCATCCACACTGCCACCTTGCTCTTCAGCTTGCAGGATATGGGCAGGAAGCTTTTGCTTTTCGTATGGATACGCCTATTCTGGTTTTTAGAGTCTATATAGCAAATATTTTACTTTTACTACTCTTATTGACCGTTTCACAAGTTAGTGTGCATTGCACAGGTTTATAGTGACCAACTTATAAAATTTGAGCTCCTAACTCAATCAATAAAAGACAACTTCGCTGTCGCACAACACATTCGTCCGACCCCGGTTGCCGCAAATATTTGCATGGAAGACTATAAAACACGCACTCCATACATACTTAGATATAACATATGCAGGGGTGCGTGTCAAGGGATTCTTTTACTCCGGCACTACCGGTGTCCAGTAGGTCTGCTGGTAAATATCCGTCAGCCGATACGTTACTTCCGTATGCGCCGCATCGATGCGAATATTGCCGATCTCCACTTCATCGCCCAGCACCATGGTGTCGCCCAGATAGTAGCTGTCCTGGTAGACACCGTCATAGGAATAATAGTCGCAGAGGAAAATGACGGCGTCACCTTTCTTTACTTCCGTCAGATTTTTCGCTACGGTCTCGGTCTCACCTTTGAGATAGACATCTCTGGCACCGGCGATGTAGCCATCTGGATGCTCATTGTCAAATACCAGGATCAGTTCCACCCTGTTCTCATTCAACAACGCGGGCACATAACCTGTGATGGTATAATTTTCGCCGTCCTCTGTGGTGTCCGTATGATAATAAGCCACCGGCTGATGATTGATGGATAGCCAGGTATGGTCAAAATCACCGATCAGATTGCCTTCTCTGTCAAAGGAATAGGTATTGTCCAGACCCAGATCGATAAAGCCTTCCCCGTCGTCATAGAACACATTCAGATCCAGGCCGGTGATCAGCTTCCACTGGTCCTCGGCAAGCTTTAATTTATAGTTGCCGCCTTCCATCGTCCAGACCAGCTTGCTGGAGTCGAAATAATGATCTGCCAGATATTCTGCCATATCCTCGTTGCTCATGCTCTTCTGGGAAAAGAAATCCAAAGAAGATTTATCCATTCCCACACTGGAGCCGTCTCCCGCAAGAAGCCCGCCCAGCATCTGCGCGATCAGATCCGCACTGCCGCCGGAAGCGGAGCCGCTCGCGTATGAAGAGCTTCCCGACGTGGTTCCGCCGCTCAGAGCGCCGTCTAACAGCGTTCCCAACAGGGAACCCACCGGAGAAGATGTGCTGGTGGTATTACCGCCCGCCGACACCTGTCCGCCGGTCTCCAGGCTTGCAAACTCCTGAATGCAGCGGGTGTACTCGTCGTCCATGCCGATCTGCTTGTATGCGGAAACCGCCTGGCTCACCTTGGACACCTTTTTATACGGGAAATAGATTGAAATTCCGTTGGCGTTGGTCATATTGGTGGAAGTCCGGTTATACTTCACTGCGCTCTTGATGGCAAGCGTCAGCTGCTTTGCCTCCGTGGTATTCAGATTCTGTGCCAAGTGCACCAGATCCACCTGATCGATCTTGGAGGACTGGGCAAACTCTCTGGTGTTGTATCTCGCGCTGGACACAGTCTGATACTGGTCGTTCTGGATCAGGTCGCTGGCAGAAGTGGCAAATGCGCTCAGCTTCTCCGGGATCGTCTCCTGCAGCTCCGCCAGATCCACCACGGAAAGCGTGGTCTTCTGTCCCCTGCACCGCTGCGCACATACATCCACGAAGTCATCCACTATTTTCTGTCCGATCTCGATGGTCGGCATAGAAGTGTCTTTCGAAAGCGCTGTCAGCCAGTTTGTGTAATACCAGCCCACGCCCGGCTCCGTCTCCTCGGACGCGATCAGATAATCCGCATAAGGCGTCAGCATCAGCGCATTTTCCATGGTGGCCATCAGGCAGGCGTCAAAGCCGATGAAATCATACTTGACACCGGCATTTTTCAGCGCCGTGTTGATGGAGGCAAGCCCCATGGAACCGCTGGTCGCGTTTTTCTCATCATATCCGTAACCCGTCAGCGATCCGCCGCCGTGATCCCAGAAGATCAGGGCGTTCCGGTTGGCCGGATAATTCTTGTTGCAATACTTGATAAAATCCGTCAGCGTGGATGTCTTGGTCATAGATGCGGAACCCATGTCCTTTTCCAGACAGATCCACTTACCGCTCTCTATCTTGTAGATCTGGTTCTTGCTGCTGCTCACAATGTCGTTCTGCCAGCCCTTACAGCCGCCGGTGTAAACGATGATGTTCACATTGTCACTGATCGTTGCGGATGCCATCTCTTTCATGTCGGCGGTTGCCATTCCGTGCTTGGATTCCAGATCCGTACCGCACATGTAGACCATGATCGTGACCACATCCTGGCCATTTCCGTAGATGGTGGTATATTTATCGCGGGCTTCAGCCGCCACCTTTGTGTTCAGCGTGCCGCTGCCGGAGTTCGTGCCGGTATAGGTATAATCGGAGATATAATTGCCGGAGGAGCCGCTGCCGCTCTGACCGTTATCAACATAGCCTGTATAACTGCCGTTGCCGCCGTCCGCGTAATCGCTCTCTCCTCCGCCGAGGATCCCGCCTCCGCCAAGCAACAGGAACACGATCAGTATGACAAACAGGATCTTGCCCCCCTTGGTGGAGAGCAATACGCTCAAAAGACCGCCGACCAATGCGCCGGACAATCCTCCGCCGGCGCGATTCGGACCGCCGCTGCCGGAGCTCATGCGTCCGCCTCCGCCGCTTCCGGTACGTCCGCCCGTGGTGCCCACCGGACCGGTTCCCAGCCCGCTGCCTCTCTTATTCACACTTCCTGTACCGCTTATGATATTTTTATCTCGACCTCTTGGTCTGTTCTGATCCATAATCTGCCACCTCTGCTACGTGATTAATTAGGTCTATTATACAAAAAAGCGAAACAAATTTCAAACTCATATATAAGAAACAGGTAGCGCCACCAGATTTTCCCGCAGATAAGTTTTCTTATCCACCATGCACAGGATAACACCCATTCCCCGCTTTCTGGCATCTATTTTATCCAATACCGTGTTGGTTGCCGCCATGGAAGCTTTCGGGTTGCCTGTCATTTTTATCTCAATCGGATAGAGTACTCCGTTTTCCTCAATGATCAGATCAATTTCATTTTCTCCGGATACACGCTTATCTTTGCCCCTGTAGTAGAAAATACTAAAGCGGTAATCCAACCCTTCATTAGAATAGGATTTTAGTATCTCAGAAACAAGGAATGTTTCAAACATACTGCCTGCAACCGCACTGTTTTTCAATGCATCCGCAGTGAGCCATCTCGTCAGATAACATGCAAGACCGGTATCTCTGAAATAGACTTTTGGCGTGTGGATCGCCCTGTTCAATGCACTTGCCGCGTATGGCTGCAACAGATATATAATGCCGGTTCGCTCCAGAATCGAGATCCAATTTTTTACGGTCGGCTCGCTCACTCCTACATCCCCTGCAATATTTGCGTAGTTCAGAATTTCCCCTGTCCGAGCGGCAACCGCCGTGAGAAACTTCATGAATACAATACTGTCGCTGACGATCAATTCATTGACATCCCGCTCCAGATACGTGTTTACATAAGAAGCATAAAAATCCTGCCATCCTCTGTCCTCCGCATACAACTCCGGATAAGAACCCTTATGAATGATCTCCCAGAGATTGTCATAGGAACATAACTGCTTTTCTCTTTCTGAAAAATAAGAATCCGTCGGTACAAAATGACGATTGAAAGGCACCTGAAAAATTTCCCGGAGAGACAACCCGGATAATTCCGTTACAGATACTCTCCCTGCCAGCGATTCACTCATGCCTTTCATCAGCTCAAGCTTCTGAGAACCGGACAATATAAATTGTCCTCTTTTCTCACTGGCATCCACCCGCAATTTGATCTCTTCCAAAATACTATTTTCCTTCTGTACTTCATCTATAAATAACGGGCAGGGATTATTCAGAAAAAAGAGGTTGGGTTCTTCCCTCGCCTGCAACCTTGCTAAACGGTCATCAAACGTGACTCGGTTGTAATCCTGAAATTCATGTATTAAAATAGTTGACTTACCCACCTGCCTCGCACCGGTAAGAAGCAGACATTTACTGGATCGTACTCTTTCTTTTAAGATTTTTTGAATTGCTCTTTCAATGTAAGCCATAGGCTGCCTCCTCAAAAAACAGACTAATCTAAAATACAATTTTAGATTAGTCTGTTTTTATCGTTTTGTCAATGTTTACCTGTTTTCTTACATCCGGGCTTCCCTGGCCTCCTCCACATACCGCTCGGCATTGCGCAGGTTCGCCGCCAGTTCCTCCTCCGTGATCGAACGCTTCACCTTTGCGGGACTGCCCAGCACCAGCATCCCGTCCGGCACCTCCATGCCCTGTGTCACCAGCGCTCCTGCCGCCACGATGCAATTTTTGCCGATATGGGTACCGTTCATGAGGATCGCCCCCATGCCCACCAAGGTATTGTCGCCAATGGTACAACCATGCACGATGGCACCGTGCCCGATAGTCACGTTTTCCCCAATGACCACCGGATAGGGATCGTCCAGATGCACCGTGGCATTGTCCTGGATATTGCTGCCTCTGCCGATCACAATGGGGCCTCTGTCCCCGCGTACCACTGCGTTGTACCAGATGCCCACGTCCTCCCCCACTGTCACATCACCCAGAACGACGGCGCCAGGGGCTATATATGCGGTTGGATGGATCTTCGGGTGTTTGGCTGTTGTACTCATAATTCTCCTTAACTTTAATTACCCTTTCACTCCTCCGGAAACGGCAGATCCACCACGATCGCCTCATGATGCACCGCGGGCAGGAATTTCTCGAACACATCCCTGGTCCGCATCTTCAGGCTGGAGGTGTTCACACAGGGATGGCAGCCCAGATCCTCGCTCTCGATCACAGGCTTGTCCACCAAAAGCTGTACTCGATTCTCCGTGTCGTTCATCAATCCCATGATCGACACCGACCCCGGGCTGATATGCAGAAACTCCTCCATGTATTCCGGGCTTGCAAAAGACAGCCTGGCACTGTCGATCTGCTTCGACAGATCCTTGGTCTTAAAGGGCTTGTCCCCCGGCATCAT
>DFDT01000030.1:12761-28638 GCA_002368865.1 Lachnospiraceae bacterium UBA3821
GGTCTCCAGCACCGCATCAATCTCATGGCACGCCTCCATGGTGTCGGCCGGTCCATGATCCGTTCTGAAATATTTGATTCCCAGGCTGTCCAACAGGTCATACACCTTGACCTCCCGCTCCAGCCTGCCCGTCACGTCTTCCGGGCGTCCTTCATATAACTCCATTTGACCTTACCATTCCTTTTATCGTTCAACCGCTTTCCCTATCTTTTTGGGTAATCTCAGTTTTTCAATATTTTCAGCAATAACAGCTTCCCTGTCTGTACAATGCTCCAATAGATCGAGCCATCTGACCTTTTTCCGTTTTGAGAGTTCCTCTTTCAGGAAATCTTCATTCTCATATTTTTCAAACCATGGAAAAACAAATCTCCCGATGGCATCGGTCACATTTTGAAAACTGATCTCCGCCGCCTGATCGTCTGCGTAATCCCACCACACATCTTTTCCGCAGACGAATGTCCCTAATCTGTCGCCCATATTTATATTATAAATATGATCATAGGGAGCATAAAGCGGCATAATAGAATAGTTCACCGTAAAAGTTTTTGACCCGTATCTCTCTTTTTGCAGGTCAATCTGTTCCAACAGATCTGCTTGATTCCTTCGCACATATGCGTTCGTCTTATACTTTGCAAAACCATTTGCCATAAGATATTCGTCCAAGATCTTTTTGTACTTCTTAAATGCCTCATCCGCGGCATTTTTATCTATGGCGGTCAATTCTTCTTCCGATCTCAAATGGTTTCTATCGCCTTTTATCTGAAATCTGCTTTTAGATTGAAAAAACCTCACTTTGCCAGCCTCCCGATCTTCGGTACCAACACCCGTACGATCAGGAAAAGAACGCCGCCCAGCATGCTTCCCACAAAATTCAGGATCACGTCGTCCACGTCCACCGTCCTGCCCACGAACAGCTGGAAAAATTCAATACACACGGGAAGAAACAGCGCCATAAAGGCCAGCTTAAAAAAGGATCTGTATTCCTTCCACAAAAGGGGCAGCCAAAATCCCCAGGGGATAAACATCACGATGTTCCCCACGATATTTACCCACAGCCAGTCGCTGGTAGGCGCGTATCTGATATAATTCCGGATGGTGTGAAACGGCGTCAGGTTCACGCCGACCCGATTGCGGAACCGCAGAACCGCCTCCGTCAGATTCCGGGCACGCATCCACTCCTGTCCGTTCTGAAACGTCAGCATCAGAAGTCCAGCCATGAACAGCACAAACAACGCCATCACAACCTCTCTGGCTCCCGTCTTGAGGGACATTTCAAACGATTTTTTCTCCGCAAACAGCTTCCGGCGTATGACCAGTATTCTTCCGGCGCAATACACCGGGAGCACATACATCATCATGAAAGCCATATCTCTCATATATAAAGTCATTCTGATTCCTCAATTTCCGCTTTGTTTTTGTCTAATTCTCATGTCTCCAATGCAGCCTGTGCAGCTCGCCTGCCTGCTGCATGTTCTCAAAACCGTTCTGTCTGAGCGCCTCGTACAGCACGATCGCCACGGCGTTCGACAGATTCAGGGAGCGAATGTCCGGCAGCATGGGAATCCGGATACAATCCTCCTCATGCTCCACCAGGATCTCCTCCGGAATACCGGCGCTCTCCTTCCCGAACATGATAAAATCATCCGGTCCAAACGCTACCTCTGTGTATGCGCGTTTCGCCTTGGTCGTGGCCATCCACAGCCTGGGTTTGCGGCATTCCGCGGCACATTCTGTCTGCTGTCCGCCGGACCGTTCCACACACTCACTATACTGTTCATAAAACGTGTCATAATTCATATACCGGGTCACATCCAGTTTTTCCCAGTAATCCATGCCGGCCCGCTTGATCTCTTTTTCATTCAGGCGGAATCCAAACGGCTCGATCAAATGCAGACTTGTGCCGGTTGCGACACAAGTCCGCCCAATATTTCCCGTGTTCGCCGGAATCTCCGGTTGATGTAATACAATATGCATTCCCATTTACCTGTTCGTCAAGCTTTCTCGCTCCTAAGTTTCTCCACAAACCGCTGCAGTCTTCCGATGGCAACTTTCAGATTCTCCAGTGAATACGCATAGGAAATACGAAGGAAACCTTCCCCGCAGTCTCCGAATGCCGTGCCCGGCACCACAGCCACCTTTTCCTCCTGCAAAAACCGGGTGGCAAACTCTTCGCTGGTCATGCCAAACTCCTTGATGCAGGGGAACACATAGAACGCGCCGTAGGGCTCAAAGCATTCCAGCCCCATCTCCTTGAACGCATTCATCAGATAACGGCGGCGCTGATTGTACGCCGTACGCATCTCCTCAATGTCCGCATCCCCTTTCTTCAAAGCCTCCACAGCTGCATACTGGCTAGTGGTGGGCGCACACATGATGGCAAACTGATGGATCTTGGTCATCTGCTTGATGATGTCCGCCGGTCCGCAGGCATATCCCAGTCTCCAACCGGTCATGGCATATGCCTTGGAGAATCCGTTGATCACAAGTGTCCTCTCCTGCATTCCCGGCAGGCTGGCGATGGACACATGCTTCTCCTTGTAAGAAAGCTCCGCATAGATCTCATCGGACATGACGAAAATATCATGCTTGATGATGACTTCCGCAATCGCCTCCAGGTCACTCTTTTCCATGATGGCGCCGGTGGGATTGTTGGGATACGGCAGTACCAAAATCTTGGTCTTGTCAGTGATCGCCGCCTCCAGCTCCTTGGCAGTCAGGCGGAACTCATTCTCCGCCTTCAGATTGATGATCACAGGCTTTGCCCCGGCTAAGATCGCACAGGGTTCATAGGACACATAGCTGGGCTGCGGGATCAGAACCTCCTCGCCCACGCCCGGATTGATCATGGCGCGCAGTCCCATATCGATCGCTTCGGAACCGCCCACCGTGATGAGCACCTGGCTCATCGCATCATAGGCAACATTGTACTTGCGCTTCATATAAGCGCAGATCTCCTGTCTCAGCTCCTTCAGACCGGAGTTGGATGTATAGAAAGTGCGCCCTTTTTCCAGGGAATAAATACCCTCGTCCCGAATGTGCCAGGGCGTGTCAAAATCCGGCTCGCCCACACCAAGGGAGATGGCATCCTTCATCTCGCTCACGATATCAAAAAACTTCCTGATACCCGAAGGCTTCAGCTCTACAACCTGATCTGCTAAAAAGTTTCTCATGGCGTGATCATCTCTCTTTCATCCTCGGATTTCTGGCTGAAGATCGTACCGTGATCCTTGTATTTTTTCAAAATAAAGTGCGTCGCGGTGGAGAGCACCGGCTCTAAGGGCGCCAGCTTGTCGGACACAAAAGTAGAAACCTCTCTGAGCGTCTTTCCCTCCAGGGTCACCAACAGGTCAAACCCGCCGGAGATCAAATACACACTACGCACCTCGGGATACTTATAGATCCGCTCTGCCACATTGTCAAAACCCTGTCCTCTCTGGGGCGTCACACGCACCTCGATCAGCGCCGTCACCTTATCCAGAGACGTCTTCTCCCAGTTGATCAGCGTGTGATAACCGCAGATCACGCCTTCCTCCTCCAGCGCCTGCAGCTCATTCACCACATCTATCTCCTCCACACCCAGGATCACCGCCAGTTCCTTCAGATCGATCCTGCTGTTTTTCTCGATGATCGCCAACAATTCTTCTCTCATTCCTGCTTTCCTCCTGTTTCTTTATCAATTAAAGCATCTCTTAAAGCCTCATATATCGCATCCACATGGGGTCTGTCCAGATACCTGACCTCGTCCTCATTCCGTATGATCCGGTCGTTGCCGTCCGTGGTCCTTCCCACTATGGCCGCCGGGATCCCGGCTTCCTCAAACGCCGTAACAAGCGCTGCGCCATCCGCCGCGGTCATCAGCAGACTTCCGCCGGACAAGAGCTCATAAGGATTTACGTTCAGATAATTGCAGACCTCCACGGTCTCCTGCCGGATCGGCAGTTTCTTCAGATCTATGTTCAGTCCAACGCCCGCACCCTCTGCCAGCTCCCAGAGTCCGGCGAAAATGCCTCCCTCCGAGAGATTATGCATGGTGCACACGCCGGACTTCAGCGCGACTGCGGCCTCCGGTACCGTAGATAAATAGCTTCGGAAATTCGCCGCTTCCTCCGACAGCCAGGCCGGATAACGCTCCGAAATCTTTTCCCTGTGCCGGTTCGCCAGGATCGCTGTTCCCTCCAGACCGATCCATTTGCTGACCACAATGTCCTGCCCCGGTTTCGCCGCCCGCACGGTATGCCAGCCGACGTCAGCCGCCGCATTCGCTGCCGCCAGGATCGCTGCCTCTGGGTCCGCCGCCTTCGCGCCGGACCCATATGCCGTAACCGTCACAAAAATCTCCCGCACTGCCGCCGTGACCTGCGCATCCGCCTGTGCAATCTGCATCCCATGCAGGCCGCAGAACGCCTCCGCCTCCTGCATCAATCCCTTCAGCTGCGGTTCCTCCGCATCCTCAGGCAACAGGATCCGCATGGTCGCCGCCACGGGCTCCGCACCCCGCGCCGCCAGAATATTCACACATTTCTGTAAAAGATCCTCCACCGGAAAAAGGGAAATCCTGCCGTCCTGCGCACAGGCAACAAGAGCATCGGAAAGCGAAAAAATGGCGCAATCCTCCCCCGGACCTGCACCATTTATCACTTCCTGCCGCTTTGTCTTTATCGGTTGTAGGATGGAACGTCTGAAGACGTTCTCTGTCACTTTCCCTGTTTTCATGGACAACTCCTGTTTTCATGAACAACCCTGTTCACGTAGGATCAATCATCGTCGTCTTCCACTTCCACCACCTGAGGCGTGGTGAGTGCCGCGATCACACCTTTTACATGATCGATATTTCCTGTGTCGATCGCTGCCATGATCTCATTATACGCAGTCGGATTGTCGGTGGCAACCCCAACTGTAGCGCTTCTGGGCGATACTTTATAATTGCTGCTGTTCACCATCTCGCGGCTGACTTCCTTGCCGTTTTCCTTTACCACCTTCCACAGCTGTGCCTTGTATCCGATATGCGCACCTTCCGTCGCGATATAGCCGATCGGCTGTCCGCCGTCCGCATAGATCGTATCTGTCTCGGGATTGATGACCTGCAGAATCTTACTTTCATAATGGACCTCACGGTTTGCATCTCTGGTCTCCTTGCCATAGATGGTAAACGTGATCTTCTTTCCCTCTGTATAGCCCTCAATATAGATCGGTGTATCCAGATTATTGACAAATTTAAAGTCCTTACCTGCGCTCTCGGCGATGGCTGCATCCGCGGAAGGATCCACATAAGTCACGATCATGGAGTGATTATGCCGCTCCGTAACCTCCAATTCCGCCTGCAGCACCGCATTGTAGAGCGTTGTAGAAACCTGACAGATGCCTCCGCCCAGGCTGTTTACCACTTTTCCGTTCATATAGGAACCTGCCAGATAATAACCGTTGGCCTTGGAAAAAGGAGCCACCGTTTCATAAGTGGAAAACTCATCCCCCGGATAGAGCAGTGTTCCGTTGATCAGACGACATCCGTTCTCCACATTCGCACTTCTGGATAACCCGGAAGTACTGTAAGAAGTGGTAAAGCTTCCCAGTACATCCGTCAGCTGAGCCAGCTCCTCCACACTGCCCTGGGGCTTGCTTACCATAACCGCCAGTGCAATCGTGCAGGGCTTTGCATCCCAATCCTTTGTGAGATACTCGTATACCTCGTCAATGGAAGCCTCCACATCCAGCACACGGCCTTCCTGCCCGTCGGTGTATGTAAACGTCCCATCCTCATTTCGCTTCATGGAAACATTGACCGCTTTCTGGTCAAATTTCATACATTCATCGATCAGGATCCCATTGATCTTTTCCACGTCAAAATCCAGCAGAATGTCATATACATACGGCTCATATTCCAGATCCTTCAGAATCTTATACCGCTCAATCACATTCCCCTTACTGCCAAATTCCAGCGCCTCATCCACGAGATCCGGATTCTTCCAGGAGACGCCCAGTTCCCCTGCGGTCACCTTCACCTGGTTGCCGTTTCCCGCATCCAGCGTGATCTCTGTCGTCTTCAGCCTGTTCACATATGCATCTATGGCCGCCTGCGCCTCTGCCTCATTTTTGCCGGACAGATCAATGTCTTCCGCATAAATACCGGCCTTGATGGTGTCTTCGGTCTCTGCCGCCTTCACCTCTGTCCCGAGACATAGGAACGCAGCCAACAGTCCAAGCGCCCAGCCGGCCGTTTTTCTCACCTTTTTCATAACACGCACTCCTACCCTGAATACCATTTGAATTAAAACGTAAAATATGCTACAGTGGAAAGTACCATAGCAAGTACCAACAGGATGATGATAACAGAAGAAATGCGCTGTTTAGCTTTCTTATTGTGAAAATGAAACATACCCTTACCTCACTCCTTGCAATCAGCAGACTGCTCTGCCTTACCCTGATCAATCTGAAAGGATATTATATATGAAATTCTACGTTTTGGCAAGTTTAATTGTATTTATCTGGATCATTGGACACAATCTTCGAAAATCCAAGCGCATTCAGAGCGAAGCGGAAGCCCGCTTTTGGGAGCGGGAACGCCTTGCCAACGAGACCCGTCGCAAACCCCTGGACAATCTGGATTACGTCAGGATCCCTCTGGAAGAGCTGCCCTTGCATCTCCTGGAGGACAACGAGCAGGTTGCCGGCTGCCTGCAGATCATCAACGAACTGTCCCTGCAGCCCATCGTCAACCTGACCGGCTACACCAATACCGATCTCAAGCTGGAATACGGCACCGCCAATATCACCGTCCTGACCGAATACGACCAAAGCTACACCCTGTTGGTGAACACGCTGCAGACCTGGGCGAAGCTGCTCTATGACGCCGGTTACGTGGAGGAGACCCGGAAAATTCTGGAATTTGCCGTCTCCACCCGCACGGATGTGACCGCTTCCTATGACCTGTTGGCGGACATCTATCTGCAGGACGCCGCTCCGGAGAAGATACAGACCCTCTTAAGCACCGCGGAAAACCTGAATTCCCTAAGCAAACAGGTCATTCTGCGTCATCTGCAGGAGAAACTGCCCCAAGCTGCCCCGTCCTGATCTGATTCTCCAGGCGGCTTGCCTCGCTTTTGGTCATACGTTCCACATCTATGTCCAATTCTATTTTATGCTGCCTGATCAGATGATAGATCAACTTTTTTTGATGATTGGTCGCGGGGATATCTCTCTTGATTTCCGCCTGCAGCTTCTTCGGCACAAACAGATTGCCGGTCCCCTGATGCTCCGCACATTCCTTTTCGTAAAACAATTCCAAAAACTTCTGATACAGAAAATGCGTTGCCTTTGCATCCTCCGCTGCCCGATGCGCCTGATGCGGGATCTGATAATATTGGCAGAGATAATCCAGATTGCGGTGCTCCAGATCCGCCAGATATTTCCGCGCGATCAGGAGCGTATCAATCCCGTTTTTCTCAAAAATCTGCCTGTTGTCAACAGCCGCTTTCTTCAGAAATTTATAATCAAACATCACGCTGTGTCCCAGGATCGGCAGATCCCCCATAAACTCATAGAGCCACGGCAGGATCTCTTCTATATAAGAAGCTTCCTCCAGATCCTCATCACGGATCCCGGTAAGCGATACAATGGCATCGCTCAGTTTCCTCCCCGGATTGATAAAACTTTGAAACGTATCTGTGATCTGACCGTTCTCAACCTTCACGGCGCCGATCTCTATGATCTTGTCCAGCTTGGGGCTTAGCCCTGTGGTTTCCAAATCTATGCTGATATAATCCTGTATCATATTGACTCCTATCTCCCCTGCGGGTCTGCCGCAATGATCTGTATCTGCGCCTCATAGTTCAGCGGGTTCCGCTTCTGATAATCAAACAGGACAAAATACGGAAGCGCTTCCCCCGGATTGTCCTGCTCTTTCAGGCCGGCCTGGCGCAGACGCTGCATTGCTTCCGCATCCCATACAGGATAAGAAAATGGCTCCAGATGGGTCATGCGGCTCATCTGCTTCCAGTCATGATCCGCATAGGCAGGCAGATAGCGATGGGTCGCCTCCTCCCTCTGATAAAAGGCGCGGATCTGCTCCCGGACTCCCTCGTCCTCCCTTGTGTCCCGGGCAAAATCCGGTCTGCTCTTCGCATTTTCCCGCAGGTACACATCAAACGTCAGAAGCTCCCGATAACAATCCCCATAAGCGACGTCATACTTCAGCGCAAACTGCAGCAGGATCTCATAGCGGTAACCTCTGGCGGGATTCTGCACAAAATAACCGTTCGCCTCGTAATCGTCCGCCAATGCCTCATACATGGCAAAAGGACTCTCGAAGGCCTGCTCCAGAAACGGCAGCACTGCGGTAAACTGGCCACTGTTGTAATACAGCTCCACCATCTCCTCAATCCGTTTGAGCCGCAGCACCATCTCATAGGGCAGCCACTTTGTATACAGCACCTCGTAGGGCGGCTCACTCAGATATCCGATGCCGTACTCTTCGGCCCGCTGTTCCATGGGCGAACCCTTCAATACCTTCAAAAATCCCAGCTGCAGCTGATCCGGCCGCATAGCATAAACCCGGTTAAAGGAGCAGATAAAACTGTCATAATCCTCATAGGGCAGTCCCGCGATCAGATCCAGGTGCTGATGAATGTTCCTGCCCGCACGGATCGCCGCCACAATGCGCTCCAGCCGGTCCACATTCATCACCCGGTCGATGGCCCGGATCGTCTCCGGATTTGTGGTCTGCACGCCGATCTCCAGCTGTGCCAGCCCCGGCCGGAACCGATTTAACAGCGCGATCTCATCCTCCCGCAGAATATCCGCGGAAATCTCAAAGTGAAAATTCGTCACCCCGTTGTCATGCTCGTAAATATACTGCCAGATAGCCATGGCGTGCGCATGATCACAGTTGAATGTGCGGTCGATAAACTTGACCTGCTTCACCTTGTGGTCCAGAAAAAACTGCAGCTCCCGCCGCACGATCTCCATGTCGCGCAGACGGACTTTCTTGTCAATGGAAGACAGACAATAACTGCAGTGGTACGGACAGCCTCTGCTGCTCTCATAATACAGAATTTTATTGGAAAAGGTGTCCAAATTTTCGTACAAAAAAGGAATCCAGCTCAGATCCGTCAGCGCCCTGGGCGCCGTGTAGCCCCCGGGCAGACATAAACCCGCGATATCCTCCAACCGCCTGTCCGCAACCTCTCCAGAAGACTCCCCGGCCTCATTCCTTCGTCCGTTCTCAGATCCGCCCACATACCATCGGACCAGCTCCCGGAACGTCTCCTCCCCTTCGCCGACCATCACGCCGCGCACCTGGGCAAACGAATTCAGCGCCCCCGGCGCATCATAGCTGACCTCCGGTCCTCCCAGCCAGATATCCGTCTCCGGCAACAGCTTTTTCAGCTCCACGATCAGCCTCCGGATCATATTCCAATTCCAGATATAGCAGGAAAACCCCACTGCATCCGGCTTTCTTCCGTACAGATCCGCCAGGATCTCCTGCATCTGCTGATTGATGGTATACTCCGCCAATTCAATATACGGCCGCATCTCATCGCCGGCGTAGGCGCGCAGACTGTAGATCGCCGGATTGGAATGTATGTATTTTGCATTCACCGCTGCCAATAAAAACTTCATGTGCCTCCCTCCGCGGGCCCTTCTGTGTATTTATGCCCGGTTATTTCACCACATAACCCTCCGCATCGAACTGTAATCCAAATCCTTCACTGTATTGATTCACGCGCTCCAGGATCCGTTTGGCCTCCTCCCCTGCCGCCGGCGTTGGCCTGTAATCATTCCGCTCCGGCGTGGAGGAAATACTGCAGGGAATGATCCGGAAATCCGTCTCTTCCTGCCTTTCCCCGTCCACAAAAGTAAAAGTCTGCTGCGCGATCATGGTGTCCTTGTCGGAGGGATTGCGGTTCGCCCCGAAACAGAAATTGCCGAGACTGTAGATGATATATTTCCCCTGATATTGTTCCACGCCCTGCAGCACATGGGGGTGATGCCCCAGCACAAGATCCGCGCCCCAGTCGATACACTGCTTTCCGAATTTCTGCTGATAGCCGGTGGGATAAAGATCCTTCTCAATCCCCCAGTGGCAGCAGGCAAGGATAATGTCCGCCTGCTCCTCCTGCAGCCTGGCGATCCCGTCCTGCATCATCTTTTCCACCTCCCGGCTTTGACTGAGCGCATTCACGCTCACATAGCCAATCCGGATCCCCTTTGTCTCATAGATACCGATATTTTTATCATAGGCATAAACAATACCCTCGGCCTCCACCGCAGCCACCGTGTCCGCCGAACCGGTTTCCCCGAAGTCCAGCCGATGGTTATTTGCCATGCTGACCGCCTCCACGCTGCCATAGGTCAGGATCCTGGCATATTCCGGATCCCCCTTGATATTGTAAGTGCGCCCCGAAGCCGCCGCATCCGAATCGGTGAGCACCCCCTCCAGATTGACGATCGTCATATCATCCCGGGAAAAAATATCATACACATTTTCGAAAAAATAGCGTTCGGAATCCACGGTTCCATACATCTCCCGAAACGAATTCGTGTAGATCTGTCCCACATAATTTCCCATGGTGACGTCCCCCACAGCGGAGATGGTGATCGTGACAACCTCCGGCTCCGGTACGACCTCCTCCGGCTCTGTCGGCTCCGAGGGCAGGATCGGAATGACGATCTCTTCCGGCACAATCGTCCGCATCTGCGGCGTTTCCTGCTCCGATGCACTGCAGCCGCACAGTCCGGTCAGACTAAACAGTAGGATCCCCCCTATTCCAAAACAGTTTTTAATCCTCATGTTCTGTGTTTTCCTTTTTTCTCTCGTACAATAACGCACGGAGATATTTTCTGTTGGCGTCAAAATCCACTTCCAGCACCGCCATCTTCCGTATCGTCACATCCCGATACGTGCCCTCCAGCGGGATACTGCCATGCTCCATATCATACTGCAGCAGAAACGGCGCAATCAATGTCAGTCTGTAGCACTCCCAGGCCGTCAGATTCGTGGTCAGGTTGGGCAGCAGTCCGTTTTCCAATGTGCGGGGGTGCAGAAGCGCCTTGGGCAGCCGATGCACCACCTCTGCCAGCACCTTCCGCTGCCGCTCCGTGCGCCCGAAATCCGTGCCCATATACCGGTTTCTGGTATAAGCCAGTGCCTGCGGACCGTTCAGATGCACCATCCCGTCCGACAGATCCTCCAGATAATCCGTGCCGAATGCCTTCCCCGTAAGTTCATTATACTCGTTCAGGTAACCGTTCACCAGTTGTTTCTCCCCGGAGGAAAGCTCCAGGTCCACGCCACCTACCGCATCCACCAGATTTGCAAAAGCCTCAAAATTCACCTGCACATAGCGGTTCACCGTAATCCCCAGATTTTGCTCCACCGTATTTAACAACAGCTCGGCACCCCCATAGGAATATGCCGCGTTCAGACGGTTTCCCGAATGGTCTGGTATCTCCACATACATATCCCGCAGCAGAGAAGTCATGGCGATCGTCTTAGTCCGCGTGCTGATCGACAACAGGATCATGGCATCCGAGCGTCCGTCTTCCCCGTTTTCCCTGGAATCATTCCCGATCAGCAGGATATTGATGACCCCGTCCTCCTGCAGCGGCTCCCCCTTCAGACTGGCTATCTCGTGATAATTCATCTTACCGTACGCGTGATTTACCACCGCATACAGCCCCGCCAGCAATAACAGGAGCACCAGGAACAACTTGATCGCAAACCTTTTGAGTCCGCCTCTGCGCTTCTCCCTGCGCACCTGCTTTTTTACTTCCTTCCTGACTACCTTTTGCATTTCTTTTGGTTCTTGTTTTACACTGATCCTGAGACTCTGTTGCCCATCGTCCTTTGCATCCCAGTCTTCCGACGGATCTTCCTCCCAAAAATCAATATCTTTCGAATTTTTCTTCATAATAAACTCCTCGTAATTCTCACTTTCGCGACATTCGGCGAAAAAAACACCACGGAGAAGCCCCCGTGGTGTATCTTGCTGTTCGTGTCTCAATCGTGCAGCGTAAAGAAATTCATTTCCTTATGCAGCTCTCTTGCCAGATCCTGCAGATCCGCAGCGGACTGGCTGATCACGGAGAAGGTCGCATTCAACTCCTCCATGGAAGCATTGGTCTGCTCGGTGGCAGCCGCATTTTCCTCGGAGATTGCGGACAGGTCTGTGATGATCTCCAACAGACTGTTCTTTGCATGATTCAGATTGCCAATCTGTGCGTTGATCTCCACAGCGGAGCTTGTCACATGATTTACGCCGACTTCCATCTCATGCATATCAGTTCTGGTGGAATCCAGCTGCTGATTCTGAATCTCGAAGTTGTGGCTCAACTCGTCAACCGTCTTCACACTCTTCTCGGATTCCTCAATCAGCTTGGTAACGATATTATTGATCTCTACGGTAGCCTGCTGGGACTGATCCGCCAGGGAGCCGATCTCCGTTGCCACAACTGCGAAGCCTCTGCCGGCCTCACCCGCTCTTGCCGCCTCGATGGAAGCGTTCAGTGCAAGCAGATTGGTCTGGGACGAAATGCTTGTGATCAGATCCGATGCAGCGGAAATATTCTTAACCGCCTCGTTGGTGGAATTGATTTGATGATCAATGACCTTCATGGACTCTACAACCTCAGCGTTCTGACTGAGCAGCTGCTGCAATGCGTTCATTGCGTTCGTGCATGCATTCTTCATATTCTCGGCAAACTCGCTCATCTCATTGACACGCTCTGTGATCTCCTCAATGGTCGCACCGATGTCACCGGTATCATGCGCCGCCTGCTCCACGCTCTCGGCCTGGCTGACAGCACCCTTGGAGATATCCTCCATCGCCATGGTAACCTGCTGGGATGCCTCGGAAGCCTGCTCAGAAGAATCGGAAAGCACCGTTCCGTCATTCGCCACGCTGTCTGCCAACTTCAATGTCGTATGTATTACCTCGCCTAACTCATCGTCAATCTTCTTGATGCAATCCGCAATCTCACCCAGCTCATCCTTACGGGAAAGGGCATCCTCATGAATATCGATTCCCAGATCGCCTTTTGCCAGGTGCTCAAGAGAAACCGTAATCTCATCAATAATATGATCGATAGCCTTCACCTTGATCACACTATAGATAATCGCCGCCACGATGAATGCGATGGACACCAGGATCATGATCATGATATCTTTCTTATCATCACCCGCATGCTGTGCCGCCTCCTCGATCAATGCGCTGGCAATGATCGTCAGAATAATAGACACCGCTGCAATCAGTCCGCAGGAAACCGCCATCATTCGAATCACAAATCTCTGTTTTCTCTCCATAGTATTCTCCTTATACCTCTATATTTTGTACCTCTGACTTATTCTGCTACCATATAGAGAATTGTCTCCACACCTACAGTGTCAAGGGTTTACATAGTTAAAATTATACCCTTTTCAGGACTTAAAATCAATCTCTAAAATAAAAATATTGCTTTTCTAAAAACCACTGGTTTCCATATATTTAATGTGATATAATATGAAATAATGCAAAATCATGAAATCTATACAAGTGCAAAGGAGTGCCATGGGAACAGAAAAAACAAGACCGCTGATCCTGATCACAGATGACTCCGACATCAACCGCATGATCTTAGCCGACATGCTGGAAGATGACTATGATATTCTGGAAGCGGAAAGCGGCAAGGAAGCCATAAGAATTGTAAATGAAAAGAGAAATGCCATCGATATCATCCTGTTGGACTGTGTCATGCCGGATATGGACGGTTTCGAGGTTCTGGCGGAACTGGAGCGCAACTGGGCCAAGGAGGATATCCCTGTCATCATGATCTCCGCTGAAAGTGACCAGAGCTTCATTGTAAAAGCTTATCAGCTCGGTGCTCTGGACTATATCTGCCGTCCGTTCAACGCGGTGATCGTGCGCCACAGAGTGGACACCATCATGCGCATGCATCTGAAGGAACAGCATCTGGCGAACGTTGCCACCTCCCAGATCATGGACAAACATGTCAACAACCACATGATGATCAATATCCTGAGCAGTATCGTGGAATTCCGGAACGGCGAAAGCGGCCAGCACATTCTCCACGTGCAGAATCTGACGGATATGCTCATGCGGGAGCTGCTGCGGGTAACGGACAAATATCCTCTGACAGACGATGAAATGTCCATGATCCCCACCGTAGCCGCGCTGCATGATGTGGGCAAAATCTCCATCCCTTATCATGTGCTGAACAAGCCCGGCAGATTTACGGAAGAGGAATTCAACCTCATGAAGACACACACCACGATCGGTTATGACATGCTCACCGAGCTTCCCGCCTATCAGAAAGACCCCCTGATCCGCATGGCCGGTCAGGTATGCCGCTGGCACCATGAACGCTATGACGGCAAAGGATACCCCGACGGACTGGTGGGCGACGAGATTCCGATCGCAGCACAGCTGGTTTCCATCGCCGATGTATATGATGCCCTGACCAGCGAGCGCTGCTACAAAGAGGCATACTCCCATGAGAAGGCCATGCAGATGATCAACAACGGCGAATGCGGCACATTCAATCCGATCTTATTACAGTGCCTGAACAATCTGGGTGACAAAATACCTGAGATGCTGGATAACAGCAGCGCCGAAGAAATGTTCCGCGAGGATATTTACCGTATCATTGAAAACACGCTGCGCGCGCCTCAGCACCGTCGCCAATAAAACAATTCACTCATCCACTGAACGGAGGACCTGAAATATGACCATTGAAGAATTATACAAAGCATCCGGAGACGATTACAACGAACTTTTGGGCAGACTGTTCAATGCCAAACTCATCGAGAAGCTGGTAAAAAAATACCGCGACGACCAGAATTACAAACAGCTCTGCGACGGCGTTGCCCAAAAAGACCGCGAGAAGGTCTTCACCGCTGCCCATACCATCAAGGGTCTCGCCTTGAATCTGGGCTTTGGCCGACTTGCCCAGACAGCCACCGAGCTGACCGAGGCCACCCGGAACAGCTACCCGGACAACGTACCCGAGCTGTTTGCTGCCGTACAGAAAGAACAGGACAATATTCTGGCACTGATCGACAAGCTGGATTGATCTGATTCCGAAAAATAAAAACCAACCAGGACTTTCTCCGTATTCCGAACCGGAGAAAGTCTTTTTTATTCCTGTTTTTATTCCTGAGCGCCCAGACAAAATTGCTACTGTACAAAAACCACGCCAAATGATATAATTTATCAATGATATAATTTATCATTTGATATGTTAATTTATTATCGATCAGAACCAAAAGAAATAAATCATACCAAAAAGGTGTATAAGGAGGTTAATTACATGATTTATTCAACAGAAGTAAAAGGTATGTGCCCGGTACATCAAGGCGTACATCATGGCGCTGCACCCATCCCGGAAGAGGCAAAATGGGTGAAATCCAAGGAAGTAAAGGATATTTCCGGCTACACACACGGTATCGGCTGGTGTGCTCCCCAGCAGGGCTGCTGTAAGCTGTCCCTCAACGTAAAAGACGGTATCATCCAGGAAGCACTGGTTGAGACCATCGGCTGCTCCGGCATGACGCATTCCGCTGCTATGGCTGCGGAGATCCTTCCCGGACTGACCGTTCTGGAAGCACTCAACACCGACCTTGTATGTGACGCTATTAATACCGCTATGAGAGAGCTGTTCCTTCAGATCGCTTACGGCCGTACCCAGAGTGCATTCTCTGAGGATGGTCTGCAGATCGGCGCAGGTCTGGAAGATCTCGGTAAGGGAACCAGATCCATGATCGGTACAACCTACGGTACTCTGGAGAAGGGACCTCGTTATCTGGAACTCACCGACGGTTACATAACGGAACTTGCTCTGGATGAGAACGATGAGATCATTGGCTACAAGTATGTAAACTTCGGCA
>DFDT01000030.1:28698-29206 GCA_002368865.1 Lachnospiraceae bacterium UBA3821
ATGATGGACTTCATCAAGGCCGGCAGCGAGCCTGCTGAGGCACTGAAGAAGGCATCCGGTCAGTACGGCCGCGTAGCTGACGCTGTGAAACTGATCGATCCCAGAAAAGAATAATAACCGAAGGAGGATATAGAAATGGCTTTATTTGAGTCTTATGAAAGAAGAGAAAAACAGATCCTTGCCAAACTGAACGAGTATGGGATCGGATCGATTGAAGAGGCTGAGAAGATCACAAAAGATGCAGGTCTTGACGTTTACCACATGGTAGAGAATATTCAGCCCATCTGCTTTGAGAACGCGAAGTGGGCATACACCGTAGGCGCTGCCATTGCCATCAAGAAAAACTGCCGCAAGGCTTCCGAGGCTGCTGCTGCCATCGGCGAAGGCCTTCAGAGCTTCTGCATTCCCGGTTCCGTAGCTGACCGCCGTAAGGTTGGTCTGGGACATGGCAATCTGGGCAAGATGCTTTTGGAAGAGGATACGGAGTGCTTCGCATTCCTGGCAGGCC
>DFDT01000017.1 GCA_002368865.1 Lachnospiraceae bacterium UBA3821
AGAGAGTTCTTCCAATACCTGCAGGAACACAAAATGATAAACCAGCGCCTCCCGGTAATGAGCCATGGGGAATTCCTGACCGGCCAGTTGCTGTATATCGGGAAATGGATATGGATATTTTCCGGCCTTCTGCTGTTATTCATTATATGGATCTGTTACAGACATCCCGGGAACTATCCGTTTGCTCTGACGCCGTTTCTTGCTCTGGGGATCCTTTTGGAAACGAGGAGGTCTTTTCGCTGGAGAATGGCAGAACTCGAGCATGCGGCCAGATTTTCCTTAAGAAGTGTCATGCTTGCGAGGCTGTTCCTGGCAGGCACTGTAAATACAGCCGGACTTCTTATCATCATTTTGATCATCCGGCCATATTTTTCCTATTCCCTGATTCGGGTATTCCTGTACATGATGGTACCCTATCTGACTGCTTCGTGGTCAGGGTCGGTCTATGAGAGAATGCATCGGTCGGATCATGGGCTGGGCAGCATACTGATCTGTGTTTTATCCTCTGCCCTTTTTGCTGCCGCGCCTGCTTTTTTCAGCCAGTTATATGAGGAAAGGATGACTGTCATCTGGGCCGCCGCATTTATCCTGACAGCATGCAGCCTTGCAGGGAATCTCAGGGAGTGGGCCCGTCACATGGAGGAACCGGTATGGAATTAACAGCGGACAGAATCACAAAACAGTATAAAAATAAGATCGCGGTAGACCGGATGTCTTTTACTCTGGCCAGGGGAGTGACAGGGCTGCTTGGGGCAAACGGCGCCGGAAAAACAACATTGATGCGCATTCTTTGCGGTATTCTTGTTCCTGACAGCGGAACTGTCACCTGTGATGGAATGGACGTGGAAACGGAAGAATACCGCGAAATACTCGGTTATCTTCCGCAGGAGTTTGGTTACTATCCGGAGTTTTCAGGCAGAGACTTTCTCCTTTATATGTCGGCCGTAAAAGGACTGCGGAAAAAAGAAGCTTTGAAAAAGACAGAAGAACTGATCGAACTGGTGGGGCTCAAAGACGCCGCACGGAAAAAGGTCCGTACCTATTCCGGAGGAATGAAACAGCGGCTTGGAATCGCGCAGGCGCTTTTGAATGATCCGCAGATACTTATCATGGATGAGCCTACGGCGGGTCTGGATCCGCAGGAACGGATCCGTTTCCGGAATCTGATCGCTGCTATCGGGAAAGACAGAATCGTTCTGCTCTCTACCCATATCGTATCCGATCTGGAGCACATCGCTGACAGACTGATGATCATGAAAGAAGGCGGGCTTCTCTGGCAGGGTGAATGGAATGCAGCCGCAGGAGATCTTGAGGAATTTTACATTTCGAAGATCGGTGAAAATAAGTGAGGAAGAATTATGCCGGCTACTATCTATAAGTTTGAACTGAAGAAACTGTTCTGCGCAAGAGTCAATATAATAGCGCTCGCAGGTGCTGTTCTCATGCTCCTATCCCTGACGCTCTCTTCCATCGCTGAAGCCAGGCCTGTGTCCCGGGAGGCCGCGAAAGAGTTGAACGGCAGAATCATTGACGGGCAGCTCATCAATGAACTGAAACCGGTGCTCCGGTATGAAAACGGAACAACCGTATTTGAAGTGACCGGGGGATATGAGAAATATGCGCCGGTCATGGATGTGCTCGATGTGATGATAACGGCAATCGATAAAAATATTGATCTTACCGGAATGCAGGGAAATGCGCTTTATGAACGGAGAGAACAGGAACTTGCTCAGCGGATGGAAATACAGGGACTTACGGAAAAGGAAAAAGAATTTTGGCGGAACCGGGAAGATCAGGTACAGAAACCATTTGTTTACCGCTGCCACAGCGGGCCCGGCAATCTGCTCAGGGCCTTTCAGGCACTTGGATTCTTTGTGCTGCTTTTATCCGCCATCGGGCTATCCGGCTCTTACGCAATAGAAACTGCGGAAGGCATGAACCAGCTCCTGCTGTGCAGCCGATACGGAAAAAAAGAATTGTACTGTATAAAATTTGCAGCCGGATTCACCTGGATATTGACGGTCGCATTGATTGTTTTTCTGTCTGTAATGATTCCTTATTTCGGCATTTACGGCATAGAAGGAACCGGGGAGATGCTCCAGCTGGTGAAACCAATGTCTATGCTTCCGTACACGATCGGTCATATGCTGGCCGTCTCCTTCGGTATCTATTTGCTTGCCGCCGTTATGTTTGCTGCTGTCACAATGCTGCTTTCTGTAATTACGCAGAATCAGCCGGCAACGATCTGCGGATTAATGGGTTATCTCCTGATTGACCTGTTTGTGGAATTCCCGGATCGATACAGCTTGTTACAAAAGATATGGCTTCTCAGGCCGAATGCGATCCTGATGAATTCCGGTTTTTCCAACTACAGGCTGATTCATCTGGCAGGCAGACCGTTCCTGAATTATCAGGCAGCATCTGTCTTATATGCCATGATCGTGATAGCGGCGCTGTTGATTGGACAGCAAAGATACAAAAGACTGCAGGTTGGAAAATGAAAATACTTAATCAACTCGGGATTTCATTCTGCAGACAGGAGGTTAAAATGAAAACATACATTATAACCGGGGCAAATTCCGGGCTTGGGTTTGAAACAGCGAAAAGAATCGCAAAAAAAGGATACCGGGTGATTCTTGCATGCCGGAATATGGAAAAAGGATCTGCTGGGGCAGATGCCATAAAATCAGAGAC
>DFDT01000212.1 GCA_002368865.1 Lachnospiraceae bacterium UBA3821
GCGCGTCCTGCGCTTTACCAGCACAATCTTATGCATCCCTCGGCCTGCTCCGATACCTATTGCTCCTCCAGGAATCGATTCCATTCCCTTCCTTCCTCCTCGCTCATAACATAAATATAAGGATATATCATCTGCAATAATTCCATAGCAACTACTTTTTTTGCCGTATCTTCATCATCAAACACATACCGGAACCTGCCATATTCATTTACCAGATTCGCACGGTCATCGTTCCAATCAAACTTATTTGAAGGTTTGGGAATTTTAAATTTTTTCTCTACATCATGCATTCTCAGTTCATGCAGTACATAGTATTTTGTTCCCTCTTCGGGATGGCTCAGTCCTTCCTCATCACATCTGGAACAATACTGTATGCTGTATTTCAGATAGGTGTATTTGCCCTCTTTCTCAAAAAACATTTCCGTATAAATTCCATTCACACCATTACAGGGCATATTGTTCGGATGGATCGGTTTCCAGACAAAATCATTTTTCTTTGCTTTGATATATATTTCTTTTAACCAGGTTACTAATTCACTCATGTTTGATTCCCTCCACTATTTTTTATTGTTGATCATGCTCTCCAGCAGGTCCGGCGTCATATTTAACGTCCCGATCTTGCCGGCATTCTCACCCAGCTCCATGAATGCTTTTGCCATCAGCGCACCGGGCTCCATCCGCGCCAGTGCGCAGGCCTCGATCAGTTCCACATCCACATTCTCGTAAGCCTTCATCATTGCCGCAGCCGCATACGCCTGCTCCTCCGCCCGCCGTCTCTCGTTCTCCGTCTCCAGCGCTACAAGTTCCTTGTTCCGCTCCTCCAGCTTGATCTTCTCCTCCAGTTCATTCTGGTCCATCTGCATGCGCTTCTCCCGCTCTTCCTTCTCCATCTCCAACTCGGTCTCCATCAGGCGCCGCTTGATCTCCTGCTCTTTTTCCTTCTTTTCCTTTTCTTTCTCTGCCACCTTGATCTCAGTATTCAGCTCATTCTCACGGATCAGCCTCTCCTGTTCAATTGCCGCATTTCTGCGCAGATAAATAGCGTCGTCCTGCTCCTTCAGGATCTGCTCCCTGGCCGCTGCCTCTAATGCCTTCCTGGTCTCCGGTTTCGCTGTGATTCCCAGCACATTCAGCGCTAACACGGTGACGCCCAGCTGCGCCACCTCCGCATCCTCCTGCAGACCGCTTTTGATGATCTCCGCCATCTCATCCGCCTGCTTTACGATACTGCGGATCTCCCGGACGCTGACCTCCCTGATCACAATGGACTTGATAATGTTGTTGATCCGCCGCCCCAGAAGATTCATGGCCGCAGTCTGCTTATCCTCCGTGAGATTCGCGCCGTTTATGCCATTGCCTCCGTTCCCATTCCGGTTTCCCTGCGGCCGCTGCACACCGTTCAAAGTCATCACACTGCCCGGCACAAAAGCAAAATCCGCCATCGTCACCGCCTGATCATAATCTGCGATCCGAAATGTCAGCTCGCCCTGCACACAGACCGTCTGAAAATCAGCAGTCATCAGATCGTCAAAGGCAAACGCCCTGTCATACGCCGTCGCCGGAAGCAACAGAATACTCGTCCGCAGCGTGTTATACAGCACAGACAGCCCTTTTCCCCTTTTTACACAGGTCCCGTCCCTCATCACCATTACATACTCATTTGCCGGAAATTTCTTGTATACAATACCCATAATAATTCCTCCCTTCTGCGTATAATGCATGACGCGCATTAACATTTATCTATTAGTATCATTTTACTACTATCTTTGAGTATATGATAGGATATATTTGCTACTATGTCAAGCATTATTTTAAAAAAATAGGCGAAGCCTTATATCAGCTTCGCCGTCAAAAACCTCTCATACACTTTCTTTAATCAACTTTTTCGCATTCTCATATTCCTCCACAGTGATCTTGAGACTTTCACATGCCGTCTGCAGATCTACATGAAAACTTCGCATGACATTTTCTATATCCTCTGCTCTGCTTTCCGCCTTTCCCTCTGCTCTGCCTTCTGCTCTGCCCTCTGCTCTGCCCGCTGCCATGCTTTCTGCCTTCCATTGTCTGATTTCCGGTTCCATGATCTCTGCTAATGCCTGACACATATGATTTTCCTCCTTCAATTTTTCTACAATTGTCTTATTTGCTGCAATACATACCTGTAAAACGGAATCTGCAAGCAGGATCCACCTATGACCTCTTAAGTACCCATAATTTCGTGGTCTGAGAGGTGTCAAGGCCTTTAGAGCTTGCGTGTCTTGATACCTCTCAGACTACGAAGTACACTCGCCAAAGCTTTATGGCACTTCCCTCTATGAAACTTCTTTTATACAGTTTCTTTTATCAACTTTTTCGCTTTCTCATATTCGTCCACTGTGATCTTGAGACTTTCACACGCCCGCTAGACCGCCATATATTTCTCTGCCGCATCCTGCGACAACGCATAGTTTTCCATGATACTTTCTTTGATACTCTCTTCTGTTTGTCCTAAGCCACGCAGTATACTGACCGTAACACCGATTCCTCTCTCGATTCCTCTCTCGATTCCCTCCTCAAGCCCCTCTTTCCTACTCTGCTCTAACTCCGGTTTCATAATCTCTCTCAACGCCTGACACATACTCTCTTCTCCCTTCAATTCTTCTACGATCTTCCTGTTTGCCGCAATGCACACCTGCAGAACCGAATCCGCAAGCTCTTTTTCTCTCTCGTCCCTGAGACTTTCTGCTTTTTGCAGTATCCGTCTCACCTGCTCCTTTTCAAGCCGTCCCGACAGCGCTACCAGCCAGGTGTGCCGCTCCAGATCCAGTTCCCGTGTGACAACAATCTGCAGCGGAAATATATTTTTTCCAACTATGTAATAGATGCCCGGGTTCGGATTCAGCACCTCCATCCCCATCTTTTTGAAACACGCCAGCAGGCGTTTGGGCTTCGCATGCCGAACAAACGATATCGTAATGTCGGTCTCTTTTATTGCTTCCCCTTTGTACCCATATACTTTCAAAAGACACGCATATGAGTTCGCCTTAAAATATGTATTCATATCCAGATGTGCATCCGGCGACTTGTATTCTACAATGTTATACCGCCTAAAGATCCGGGCGATCTCATTGTCCGGTATCTCCGCTCCCGTTTTCTTCCTCCCCGGCTTCTTCCGGAGCAGAACATCGATCGCCAGCGGTTTCGTGTTCAGGTTATACTCCCTCTCCTGCACGATGCTGCTCTCATACCCCCCGAGTTCCAGATTGATCCCTGTCACAAATCCCGGATGCCATTGAATTCTCTTTTTTCCTCTGTCCTCCATATCCCTCCGATTCCTGTGGTCAGAAACTTCCAGCCGCCAATCCACGGAATAGAGTCTGCCAGCGTCCGCCCTGCCACATGTTTTTATTAATATATTGTGTCTGTTCAAAGTGAAATAAACGGCGATACGCCAGATATGCACCTGAATTTCTATGTTGATATCATATTATTGCTTTTGTGGTTTGTCAATACCCAATTGCAATTTTATCTTATACAAAACCCCACCATACCGAAAGTACTGGTATGATGGGGTTTAATCATTTTCTCTTTCTATGCGTACCCGTCAGAAGGAACGGATCAAAGCCGACAAAAAAGATAATACCGCAAACGCAATGATCACCGCCAATACGATCTTTCTATCCCGCGGACACGATTTACTCCGGATCTTCTCCAACAGACCGGTGGTATACAGGATCGTGGCGATCAGCGCCCCGACGCCCAGGCCAAATGCGAACCCCTTGGTATAATTAAACACCGGGATTCCCTGCACCGACATTTCCATCATGAATATACCGGCCAATACGCCGATCAGCCCTATAATATTGATCAGCCGGATCCGCTTCAATAAGATTCCTTTTTCCTCGCCTGAGTAATCCGCTACCTTTAATAATGTGTCCTTCATTTCTTCTTCCATTTTCTCACTTTTCCTTTCTCCGTCGATGATCTCACGGATATCTACCTGATAGAAATCCGCCAGTTCGATCAAAATGCTCAGATCCGGCATATTGTTTCCGTTCTCCCACCGGGATACGGTTCTGCCTGCAACCTGAAACTGTTCTGCCAGCTGCTCTTGGGTCAGTCCTTTTTCTTTTCTCAGCTCACGAAGAAACAAACCCGATCTGACCTGATCCATACCTGTTTCCTCCTTTCATCGACAGAGTAGCATGTTGTTCCTCATCGGAACATGACATAAAGTGAGAATGCCGTAAAATAGGGCTTTTCAGGGCACCGGGCATTTCATGTCAGACACGAAATGTCCGCCTTTTTTATGATTTTTTACGCTTTTTTGATCAATTTGCCGATAAAGATCAAGATGCAGGCGCCGATCACGGAAACCACAATATTCCCGATGATGCCGCCAAAGGAGATTCCTGCCAGTCCCAGGACAAATCCACCCACAAATCCGCCGACGATCCCCAACAGGATGTTAAAGAGCAGACCTCCTCCACTCTTCATGATCATCCCTGCGATCGTTCCTGCGATTCCTCCGACAATAATACTGATTACAATACCCATTTTTCCACTTTCCTTTCTTTTTTTAAGTTACCAACCACCACTTCAAG
>DFDT01000062.1:0-17110 GCA_002368865.1 Lachnospiraceae bacterium UBA3821
TGTCCGAAGTATAGATTCCCTCAATTTTATTAGAACTCTCCGTACTTTGAATTTTGGCTATCTCCATCAACTGTGTTAAGGTATCTTGTTTTGCTTCAATAAAGAGTGTTTGCTGCCCTTTATATTCATGTATTTGTGTGAGCATGGAAACAATCTCCGGAGTCAATAATTTTTTCCATTTCTCTTTATAATCGTAATCCCTCATTTAAATACCTCATTGCTTTATGATTTTAAATGCACTAAACTAATTATAGTGTATTCTTTAATTTTATCATTGTCAAGATTAATTTTATCATTTTTTATATTTTGATAAAATTAAATAAAATGATTAAATTACTTTTTATTATTCTACAATTCTTGTTTGTTAGACGAGTTACATTCATTGCCATAATTTTTGCATTCATTAATTGCTCGCTATCCTATTTTTCCCTGCATCACCTCCAAATCTGTCTTTTTTCTCTAATGCATCTATAAAAATGGGCAAAAAAAGGGGGCAAAAATTTTCCAATTTTTTGGCTCATTTTTGCCCCAAAACCACTATATGTTGTGGTTGAAACCCTATTTTTTGTTATTTTTCCACAAGCTGCATCATTATTGCGACCTCAACGTGTACCGTCATCCCGAACTGATCCACCGCCCTGACCTTCTTCACCTCATATCCGCCCTCGCAAAGCACCTTCAAATCCCTGGCTAACGTTGCAGAATCGCAGCTCACATACACAATCCGCTCCGGCCGCATTTTGAGCATGGTATCCAGACATGCCTCATCACAGCCCTTTCTGGGCGGGTCTACCACGATCACATCCGGGTGCAGCATGTCCTGCACTGCATCGCTGGCCCCCTTGCTCAGCCTCTCGTAAAACTCCGGCAGCACCTCTTCCGCTTTGCCCACATAGAATTCTGCGTTCCGGATACCGTTCCTGCGGGCGTTTTCCTTCGCGTCTTCAATGGCCTGGGGCACGATCTCCACGCCGTATACTTTTCCCGCATGGGTTGCCAGAAACAGCGAGATTGTGCCGATTCCGCAATACAGGTCCCATACGGACTCTTTTCCCGTGAGGCCGGTATATTCCAAAGCCAGACTGTAAAGCTTCTCGGTCTGCACCGGATTCACCTGATAAAAAGACAGCGGCGAAATGTGGAAGTTCAGCTCCTGGCCGGTAAACGGATAACCGCTCTTTTGCATATCCCGCACATGAATGGTGTCGGAGATGGTCGCACTGCCCCACAGGGTATGGATCTCCCGTCCCATGATCACATTGGTCTGTTCGGTGTTGATGCTCACCGAGATGCTAGTCATTCCCTTGATCTTCGCGAGCTTATCCAGCAATTCCTGCTGCCCGCTCATATATTCCAAAAACCCGCCTTTTCCTGCACTGACTCCTGCCGTGTCCGCTTTCCTGTTCTCTTTATTTTTCCCGGGCTTCCAATTCAACACCAGACACACCATGATCTCTCCGCTGGTAAAGCCCTTACGGATCAGCACATGACGCACGAGTCCCTGCCCTGTGACCTCATCATACGCAGGAATCCTGTATACTTTCATATGCTCCAGAATCAGCTTCAGGATCTCCTCATTTTCCGGCACGCCCAGAGCACAGTTCAGGTTCGATATGATGCTATGTGTCCTGCCGGCGTAAAAGCCAGCCACCGGGTTTCCCTCCTTATCTGTTCCCACGGGATATTGCGCCTTGTTGCGGTAATGAAAAGGTTCCTCCATTCCCACGATGGGCTCCATGACCGAGTCCACAAAATCCTCTGTAAACCCGCCGATCCGGATCAGATTATTCCGCACCTTATTTTGCTTAAATCGCAGCTGGCTCTCATAGGACATGCTCTGCAGCTGGCACCCGCCACATTGTCTGTGTACAGGGCAGACCGCATCTACCCTGTCTACGGAGGGTTCAATAATCTCCTCCAAACGGGCAAAGGCATAATTCTTCTTCACCTTGATGAGTTTGACCCTGGCCGTATCTCCGATCACGGTGTCCTTCACAAATAAGGTGAAGCCGTCCACCTTGCCGATGCCTTCACCCTCATTGCTCATATCTTCAATTTTAACTGTCAGATAATTGTTTTTCTTATATTCCATCTTTTATTTCCATGTTGTTAATGTCAAATTTCGTCTTCTGAAACAAGATATGGAAAACTGTGCATCCGAATAAGCGTTTGTGCAGTTTGACATATCGGCACTTGCAAAAAAATTTCAGACCTTACTCTCTGGTTGCCCGCAGATTTGACTCAAACATTCTGTTGTAGCCAAACCACCCCTTATTGTCCTGATTGTTTTCCAGGATCTCTTTGAAGGTCTCCATCTTGGCGTCCGTGTCGTCCGCATAGTTCAGCGCCACCGCCTCGATCAGCGCCGGCAGCTTCGGCGAACCGTACTCATATTTGCCGTGATGCGCCAGGATACAGTGCTGCAGCTGCACCAGCTGGGTGTGGGGAAATCCCGGGATCTGGGCCGCCCGCTCCGCCACCATCTGGGAACCCATGACAATATGGCCCAGAAGCTGTCCGTCATCGGTGTAATCGTTCTCCGGAAGAGGGGAAATCTCCTTCGTCTTTGCTATATCGTGGCACATCGCCGCAGTCAGGAGCAGGTCGCGGTTCAGGATCGGATACGCTGTGGAATAATAGTCGCAGAGCTTCGTCACGCTCAGGGTATGCTCCAGGAGCCCGCCCATGAATCCGTGGTGCACGCTCTTTGCCGCGGTGGACGTCTTAAACGCCTTGACAAACGTTTCATCCTTGATAAACAGATTCTCCAGAAGCTGACGGTACCAATCCTGCTTGATGGTTTTGATCAGATGACAGAGTTCTTCATACATGGTATCAATGTTTTTGGAGCTCACCGGAAGATAATCCGCCGGATCATACTCTCCCTCCTGACAGACGCGGATACGCTTCACATTGACCTGCAGCATTCCCTGAAAACTGGTCACTTCCCCATACACGTCAATATAGTCCAGTGCGTCATAGTCTCCGATCCCCTGGCTGTTGGGGTCCCAGACCTTGGCGTCCATGGTACCGGTCTTATCCTGCAGGATCACGTTTTCATAGGGCTTGCCGTTCTTGGTCAGCGCGGCCTGTTTGTGTTTACACAGATAAATTGCGGAGACATTGTCCCCCTCTTTCAGCTCTTTCAGATATCTCATGTTAGAATTCAAACCTTTCTGTCCATTTTTCTTATCTTTTCTTATCTCTCACCCAGAGTCACTTCCATGTCCATCTCTTTATATTCACCCATAGCCGCGCGCATCACTTTCAGCCGCACGGTGGATCCCACTGTCTCGTCCATGAGCGCCGTGATGTAATCGCTATAATCCTTAATCGCGACTTCGCCGAATCCCACCAGCACATCACCGCGCTGGATGCCTGCGCGCATGGAAGGGGAACCCATATCAACCTCCCGCACAAATGCGCCGTAGGGAACTCCCAGATCCCGATTGGCCTCCTCCGTCACATCCGTTCCGTTGATCCCAAGATACGCCATAGGTGTTTCGTTGGACATTTTTTCAATGCTTTTCTTGATCTCGGAAATACCGATGGCTGTCACCATATTTTTCATATCCGTACCGGTTCTCTGACTGGTGATCACACCCAACACCTGACCCTGTAGATTAAACAGAATTCCGCCGGCATTCTGACTGCCGTAGATATCTGTCTGCAAAAATTTATAATAGGCATCGGACTGCTGGCCCTGGACACTCACCGCGGAAACCATGCCATATCCGATGGATCCGCCGATTCCCATAGGACTTCCCAATGCAACTACCGGCGTACCTATGATGGTTCGCACACCGGAAATACCCAGAGGTGCAATTTTAATGCCAGTTTCTTCATTCATCATCTGCTCCGGTATATTTTCCAGATCAACAGCCAGAACCGCCAGACCGGTCGCTTTGTCCTGCCCCTTTAAAACCGCCGGAATAGAAAAATTTCCGCTGACGGTATTTTCCAGATAGACAAAACTCAGGCTCAGACTTTCCGCTTTTCTAAGCGGCGCATAATCCGCCAATACCAAAAGTTCCTTGCCGTTGTTTGCGATCACCACGCCGTAGGATTTGATCCTGCTCTCCTCCACATTGTTAAACCAGTCCACATTGGAGCTCACACCCGTCACAGTCACCATACAGTGATTCAGTTCCTTGACATAGCGGCTCATATCCGTATACATCTGCTTGTAATTGTTTCTGTCCAAAACAAGCTGGGACAGAATGTCCTGTGTAGGGTCCACGGGATTCTCTGTGCCCGCACTGCTCTCCGGGACAAGGTTCTCCGAGAGCATCTCCTCCGGCGCCATCTCCTCCTGATCTTCCGGGAATACGATGGGATCCGGTTCTTCCTCCGGATGCAGCTTGTTGCTGATCACAGGCTCCATCAACAGGAAAGTCAGGCATGCGACCGTGCCGAACACCACCGCCATGACCGCCGTGATGACGGTACGGCGGATCAGCTTTCGCTTATTGATTGGCCTTTCTTTTATTTTTTCTATCATAAAATCATTTTGCAGTTCATTCTGCTTGTTTTGATCTTGTTCCATCATATGTCTTCCCGCTTTCCGTTATTATGCACTCTATTTTATTGATCCCGCATAGCACTGCCAATGTCAGCCAGGGAATGTGATTAAACAACTGTTTATTTTGTGCTTCCCAAAGCATAAGAAACAAAAACAATCCGAATACGGTCAGGTAATGAAAAAACATAAAATCGTCCTGCCCGTATCGAAAAACCTGAAAGAAACCGCCCAGGATCATGAGAAAAAGAACCGCGTAAAAGAAACCTGTGGAAGTACAGGTATATTTCCAATAATACTCGCCTTCGGTGTCAAAAAATTGCCACAAAACAGTTTCTCTGACAGGATAAGTCAGGGAAGTAGGCTGAATATCCCCCGATGCAAAAATGGCAGATGTTTTCCTGGTCATATGCTCTGCGTCAAATATATTTTTCCACTTTTCCCGGATGACCGCTCTACAGTTTTTCTGTCTCACGTCCGCATTGGGGCTCGACAGACACATTTGCACCAGCTCGCCGTTCTCTGCGTAGGTTCCGTTTCCCCCAAGTCCCATTGCAATCCAGTATTCCGTGGGCATTTTTAACCGGTATTCGTTTTGGGCGGAAGGATAGTTTTCTTTGTACAGACCGAACCCTTTCACTACCAGGGCAGCCATCGCCAATATCCAAAAAATCTCGATGAAGCCTCTCTGTTCCTTGGCATTCAACAGCCATAAGATGATAAAAGCCACTAAACTGATCGCCGCGGTTGCCTTCACACAGGCAGCCATACCCCAGAACAGACCTGCACAGGTAAGGCAGACTGCTTTTTTCCAGGTTGAATTATAGAATTTCCGGGACGCGCAGATCCATAAGGTAAACGCAATCAAGCTTCCGGAAAAGCTCAGTTGATCCGAATAGAACGCGTTTGCGGAGCTCCATACGGGTGTCCACAGAGTAAATACCGCCATTGCAAACCAGCGCATGGAATATTTTTCCGGAAAAAAGATGCCCGCCAGATAAGAAATACAGCCCATACAGACCACCATCTGCAGTACGTTCAGTCCCAGCACAAAATAAAACGGATCCGCAAACCCCAGTGAGATTCCCGCCTTCATACCTGCGGCAAGAACGGTCAGAACTCCCAGGTTGTTGGTCCACATGCTGAAATAGTCCCAATTTCCTGTTGCATCTCCGCCGGCGAGAGAAAGCGCCGTATCATAGACAGCCTTATAGTCCGTGACCGGATCTGCCCGCAGCAGTACGCTGACATAGTACAGAGCCACCCCGTAAAGGAGAAGACCGATCGTCTCCGTCACGCGGGAAAATTTTGCGATCTGTACGTCTTTTTTGATCAGTAGTCTTTCCATCAGCCCCAGGATCAGACGGACAGCAGACAGCAAAAATACCCATACCAGCATATATACAAAGATTCTGCCGGGTATCAGATTATTTTGGGGGTGCAGGATGGAAACCGTCAGGATCGCAATCAGGCACGGTACAAATATAATATACAAAGCACGCTTCATATCCCTATTTCACCTCTATTTTCCTATTTTACCATATGCCCTTCACAAATTCTACACTGTTTCTTGCGGTTGTGTGCCTTTTCATATATAATAGAGCTATGAATGATAAAGTTTTAAAGACCTTAGAATATGACAAGATAATAGAGCAGTTGACGGACAAGGCGGATTCCGAGCCGGGCAAAAAACTCTGCCGGGAACTGAAGCCGTCCACGAATCTGGGTGAGATCCGCAGATGGCAGCAGGAGACCAAGGATGCCCTGACACGCCTTTTTCAGACGGGCAGCACCTCCTTCGGAAATAACAGAGATCTGGGATTTTCCATAAAATCCCTGGAGATAGGCAGTGCTTTATCCGCGTCGGAATTGCTGAAGATAGCGGCAATGCTGGACAATGTGAACCGCATTAAGACTTACGGCAGAAAAGAGCGGGAGGATGCTCCGGAAGACAGTCTGCAGGCATATTTTGACCAGCTCACGCCCCTGACCCAGATTGCGGCAGAAATCAACCGCTGTATTCTGGCCGAAGACGAGATTGCCGACGATGCCAGCCCAAAATTAAAAAGTATCCGCCGCGCCAAGATCACAGCTAATGAAAAGATCCATGCGCAGCTGACATCTATGCTGAACGGCGCCTATCGCACTTATCTGCAGGACGCCGTGATCACCATGCGTAATGACCGTTACTGTATCCCGGTAAAAGCGGAGTATAAGAGCCAGGTGAGCGGTATGGTGCATGACCAGTCCTCCACCGGCTCTACCTTTTTCATTGAGCCTGCCGCCGTTGTCAGTCTGAACAATCAATTGAAAGAACTGGATCTGCAGGAACAGGAAGAGATCGCTGTGATCCTGGCGGACTTAAGCGCCCAGGCGGGAGAGCATACGGAAGAATTGTCGGTAAACCAGAAGATCCTGACGCTTCTGGATTTCGTTTTTGCCAAAGGGAAGCTTGCGCTGGAGCAAAATGCCACAGAGCCCATGTTCAACAGAAAGCGTTACATCCATATCCGCAAGGGACGGCATCCCTTGCTGGACAAGAAAAAAGTCGTCCCCATTGACATTCATCTGGGGAGAGACTTTGATCTGCTGGTTGTGACAGGGCCTAATACCGGCGGAAAAACGGTTTCTCTAAAGACGGTGGGACTTTTTGTGTTGATGGGACAGTCCGGCCTGCACATTCCGGCCATGGACCGGTCGGAACTCTCGGTATTTACAGAGGTTTACGCGGATATCGGAGATGAGCAGAGTATCGAACAGAGTCTGTCCACATTTTCCTCCCATATGACGAGGATTGTCCACATTTTACAACATGCGGATGAGCATTCCCTCTGTCTGTTTGACGAGCTGGGAGCAGGTACGGATCCCACCGAGGGTGCGGCGTTGGCCATCGCCATCTTAAATTACCTGCACGATCGGGGAATCCGCACAATGGCCACCACGCATTACAGCGAGCTGAAAATCTATGCGCTTTCCACGGAATTTGTGGAAAACGCCTGCTGTGAATTTAATGTGGAAACCCTGCGTCCCACTTACAAACTGCTGATCGGAATACCCGGAAAGAGCAATGCCTTCGCCATTTCTTCCAAACTGGGACTGTCGGATGAGATCATTGACGCCGCAAAGGCGCAGATCAGCAAAGAAGATGAAAGTTTTGAAGATGTGATCGCGGATCTGGAACAAAGCCGCGTCACCATTGAGCAGGAACGCAGGGAAATCTCGGAATACAAAGAACGGATCCGCACGCTGGAAGGCCAGCTGCGCCAGAAAAACGAGAAGCTGGACCAGTCGAAAGACCGGATCCTGCGGGAAGCCAATGAGCAGGCGAGAGCGATCCTGCAGGAAGCCAAGGATGTGGCGGACGAGACCATACGCGATTTCAACAAGGCGGTCAACTCCGGCATGGATATCAAGGAGCTGGAGCAGAAGCGCCAGAAGCTCCGTGACCGAATCAATGATAAAAACGAGCGCCTGAGCCTGAAAAATAAAAACACAGACAAACCTGCTGCCGGTGTGAAGCAGGAGAGGATCGATCCTCAAAAACTGAAAAAAGGCGATTCCGTAAAGATTCTTTCCATGGGTCTGAAGGGAATTGTAAGTTCCCTGCCGGACGCAAAAGGAAACCTTTTCGTACAGTGCGGGATCATGCGTACCCAGGCGAATATAAAGGATCTGGCACCGGTAAGCGAAAATGACATCACCGCGCCGGGTTACACCCCAAGCCGCAGTATGTCAAAGAAGAATTCGTCCTCCGGCATCAAAATGTCCAAATCCCTCTCGGTGTCCACAGAGCTGAACCTCCTGGGACGTACTGTGGATGAGGCATTGTCGGAGCTGGATAAATATCTGGATGATGCTTATCTGGCCCATCTGCCCAGTGTGCGCATCGTGCACGGCAAAGGCACGGGAGCGCTGCGGAATGCGGTCCACAATCATCTGAAAAAAATGAAGTATGTGAAAGAGTATCGTCTGGGCGAATACGGTGAAGGAGATGCCGGCGTTACGATTGTAACTTTTAAATAGCGGGAAAGGAAAGGAAACAATGGCAAGCAAACAGAAAATTTTAATTGTGGACGACGACAATAATATTGCCGAGCTGATCTCCCTGTATCTGACGAAAGAGTGCTTTGAGACCATGATCGTCAATGACGGAGAATCGGTGCTTCCGGCCTGCACCAGCTTCGGTCCGAATCTGATCCTCTTAGATCTGATGCTTCCGGGAATGGACGGCTATCAGGTGTGTCGTGAAGTGCGCGCAAAATATTCTTTCCCGATCATTATGCTCTCCGCGAAAGGGGAGGTTTTTGACAAAGTACTGGGACTGGAACTGGGTGCTGACGATTATATTGAAAAACCCTTTGATTCCAAGGAACTGGTAGCAAGGGTAAAGGCGGTACTGCGCCGTTACAAACCTGCTGCCCAGACCGAGGAAGTGAAAAATGAAAAGTGTGTGGAATATCAGGATCTCTCCATCAATCTGACAAATTATTCCGTGCTCTATATGGGAGAGACGGTGGATATGCCGCCGAAGGAGCTGGAACTGTTGTATTTCCTGGCCGCTTCACCAAACCATGTTTTTACCAGAGAGCAGCTGCTGGATCAGATCTGGGGATATGAGTACATCGGCGATACCAGAACGGTAGATGTGCACATCAAGCGCCTGAGAGAGAAGATTAAGGACCACGCCAATTGGAAAATTTCCACCATCTGGGGAATCGGTTATAAATTCGAGGTTCGAAACGGATGAGAAAGACACTTTATCTGAAATTTGTACTGGCTTATTTCATATTCGCCGTGTTTGCTTTCATAGCCGTGACCATGTTTGTGCCCAGCATGACAAGGGAACAGCTGGTGCGTGAGAAGGCAGAGTCTTTGTACGCGGAAGCTACACTGATCTCGGAAAATTACGCCAGCGGACTCTATACCAGCGAAATCAGTCTGGAGGAGGTAAAGACACAGCTGGACTCTCTGGCCGTTTACCTGGACAGCGTGATCCGTATCATCAATCCCTCCGGCCGTCTGGTGCTGGATACAGATAATCCGATCAACGTGGAGGACGCCGTGATCATAGAGAATTTTGATCCCACGATCACCAAGGGATCCTATTACACGGTGGACAAATTTTTCGGTCAGTATCAGGACAATGTGCTCAGCGTATTTGCGCCGATCACTTCCGACTACAAGGTAAAGGGATATGTTGTGATCAACCATGAGATGAGCGCCATAGAGACCTCCTGCAACAATATTTTGAATATTTCCTATATCACGCTGGTGATCACGATTTTGCTCTCGGTGATCATTCTGATCTTTTTCACCGAGATGGTGTATGCGCCTCTGACCAAGATCACGTATGCCACAGAGCAATACGCATCCGGCAACATGCACTATGAATTTCAGGTGGACAGCGACGACGAGATGGGATATCTGGCGGCCTGTCTGAATTATATGGCAAGCGAGATTGCAAGAGGAGAGGACGACCAGAAAAAATTTGTGGCAAATGTCTCCCATGACTTCCGCTCTCCGCTGACCTCCATTCACGGCTATCTGGAGGCTATGCTGGACGGGACGATTCCGCCGGAGCTGCATGAAAAGTATCTTAATATCGTGCTGAATGAGACGGAACGTCTGACCAAGCTGACCAACAGCCTTTTGACCCTGAATAATCTGAACACCAAGGGAATGCTGTTGGAGAAAACGGATTTTGACATCAATCAGGTGATCCGGCGGGTGGCTGCCACTTTTGAAGGAAGCTGCCGCCAGAAAAACATCGCCATCGAGGTCATCCTGACCGGTGAAAAAATGTATGTCAACGCGGACAAGGGCAAGATTGAGCAGGTATTGTACAATCTGACCGACAATGCCATCAAATTCAGTCATCAGAATTCCGTGATCAAAATTGAGACAACGGAGAAGAAAAATAAGCTTTTTATCTCCGTAAAGGATGCCGGAATCGGGATTCCGAAGGAGGACCAGAAGCTGATCTGGGACCGTTTTTACAAATCCGATCTGTCCCGCGGAAAAGATAAAAAGGGAACCGGTCTCGGCTTATCCATCGTCAAGGAGATCATTAATTCCCACGATGAACATATTAATGTGATCAGTACGGAGGGAGCGGGAAGCGAATTTATTTTCTCTCTTCCCCAATCCAGTATAAACGAAGAGGAGGACGATCCAGTATGACCGATCAGGAGTTGATCGTAAATTTATCCCATGCGGACCAGTTTTATGCCATTTTCTGCAACTTTACCCATATGCCTTATGTAGAGTGTGATGAGGAGACTTATTCCGACAAGGCATTTCTGTTTTTTGACGAAGAGAAGGCAAAAGAATTTGCGCAGACATATAAAGGCGGAAAGCAATCCCTCACCGCAGTGAAAGTGGAACAGAATCTGGCAACGCGGTTTCTGGCTTCTTTGATTGCGGAAGGATTCGACATGCTCAGTGTCCATGATGAGGAAGTATATCTTTTGCCGATCGATCAGCTGATCACACGCACTCTGCAGGAGGGCGCTAAGAAACCCATTGAAAATCCTGCGCTTCAGCTTTCCATGATGTATTTTCTGCAGCAGATCCAGATTGCCCAGACAGAGGAAGAGAAAGAGGAAGTCCGCAGCAGAGAAGAAGAGATGATGGCAAATATCGCCAGAGCTGTCTATCTGGTACCTTTCACGGAAATGGAAGGGGAGACGGATAATGATGGTGAAAGAAAGGTTTCCATTACCCATTTGGTGAATGAAGCGGGAGATGCTTTTATTCCTTTGTTTACCGATATCGACGAATTCGTAAAGATCAGACCCAAGGAGGGAACCACGAATTTCCTCCCCATGAGTTTTCAGAAAATCCGTGATATCAAGCGGGATGACAATGTCATATTCATCATCAATCCCGGAAGTGTGCATCTTCAGCTGAACCAGCATAATCTGGAAGCTGTTGACAACAGATTCGGTGATCAGTCTAAATAGAAGGTGTTTATAAAAGGAGTTTAGTCATGCCTGACGAGAAAGCCTTTGAGGCAGCAAAACAAAAGATCATAGGTGTAGACAGGCAGCATCTGGGCATCGGCACTTTATCGGAGAAGACAGTTCATGCGATCCTAAAAAACTATATGGAACCGGATGAGGATCACCAGGAGATTCCCATTGAAAATTATGTGGCGGATATTTACAGAGACGGGGAAATCATCGAAATCCAGACCAGACAGTTTAATAAAATGAGGAATAAACTGACCTCTTTTCTCCCCCTCTATCCTGTCACGATCGTCTATCCGATCCCAAGGGAAAAATGGGTGATCTGGATTGATGAGGAGACTGGAGAGTTGAGCAAACCAAGGAAGTCCCCTTTAAAGGGAACACCCTATACCGTTTTTCCGGAACTCTATAAGATCAAAATGTTTCTGAAGGATCCGAATATCCGCCTGAGATTGATCCTCATGGATATGGAAGAGTATAAATTGCTGAACGGCTGGAGCAGGGATAAAAAAAAGGGGTCCAGCCGTTACGACCGGATCCCGATGCAGTTGGTCCGGGAAGTAGAGATCAACTGTATAGAAGATTATATGCAATTTGTTCCCTATGAACTGGAAGAGGAATTCACGGTGAAGGAATTTGCCAAGGCCGCTCACATTCCGGCTAAACTTGCCGGTGTGGTAGTCAACATTCTTTCTTATATCGGTACCATCGACCGGACAGGCAAAAATGGCAGGGCATATTCCTATAAAGTTCATGAATAAATTTTTTACGCTTCCGATTCTGTTTCCAGGATGCTGTCTCTCGCATAAAGCAGTTTCAAAACAATAGGCGTTGCAATACTGGAAACCATGATCAACAAAATGACGGCCGTAAAATATACAGGGGAGAGCAGTCCCACGGACAATCCTTTCTGGGACACAATCAATGCCACTTCACCTCTGGTCATCATTCCCACGCCGATCTTCAAAGAATCCAAAGAATTGAACCGGCAGATTTTCGCCATCAATCCACAACCCAAAATCTTACACAAAAGAGCCATGATCACAAAGCAAACCGCAAAGAGCATAATGCTTCCGTCCACATTTTCAATGTTTGTCTTCAATCCGATACTGGCAAAGAAGATCGGACCAAACAGAAGATAGGAGTTTGTATCGGTCTCATGGGCAATGTAGTTGGAATCCTTGATGGAACAAAGGATGATACCAGCCACATAAGCTCCCGTAATGTCTGCAATTCCGAAATATTTCTCAGCAATATAGGAAAGGAAGAAGCAGAGTGCCAGTCCCAAAATCGGAATTCTCCTGGTGTGGGGATACCTCTCATCAAAAATACTGAATAATTTAAAGATCAAAAATCCGATCACAATGACCGTAGCAAAGAATAAAAGTGTTGAAATCACAACCTTTCCGGGATTGGAATCCGGGCTCTTAAATCCAACCACAAAGGTCAGGACCACGATACCGATCACATCATCAATGATGGCAGCGCTGAGGATCGTCGTTCCCACTTTTCCCTTTAATTTGCCAAGCTCTTTCAGGGATTGTACGGTGATACTTACACTGGTGGCCGTCATGATCACACCGATAAACACCGCCATATAAAATTTCTCAGATCCCCAGGGAGCACCGCCGTAAAAGGCCATATACAAAAGCGTACCACCCAAAAGCGGAACAAACACGCCTGAGCAGGCGATCAAAAATGCGATCGGTCCTGTTTTCATCAGTTCCTTCAGATCCGTTTCCAGACCCGCGGAAAACATCAGTAAGATCACACCGATCTCCGCCATCTGCGCCAGAAAATCACTCTGCTGCACCAGCCCTAAGAGACTGGGTCCAATCAAAAGTCCCGCGATGATCTCACCCACAACCTGCGGAGCCTTCAACTTTCTTGCCACCAATCCAAAAAATTTTGCAAATACAATAATGATCGCCAGATCCTTGAGAATTAAATACGCTTCCATGATATCTCTTCCCTCATTTGTTATTATATTTTATTTATCTTACGCGCACTCCATATAATCTACACCCAAAATCAAATAATTTCAAGAGAATTCATAAAAAAGAAGCCTGCATTCCATGCAGACTTCCCTTTTTTCCTTATTTTGGTTTTCCTTATTCCTTTGTTTGTTCGGACTCATCGGCGTTTTCGGATTCGCTGGAATTGTCGGACTCGTCGGATTCAATATCCTCCACTTCCTCGCCACTTTCATTTTCAACCCTGTCGCGAACCTTTGCGATCCGGGCAATCTTTACGCCCTTGTCCAGATTCATCATCTTGACGCCCGAGGTGATCCTGCCAAGTAAGGAGATGTCTTCAATGCGAAGCTGGATCACAATTCCCTCCGTAGTGATCATCATCAGCTCATATTCATCCTTCACCGCCTTGAATCCCACTACATCGCCGGTTTTCTCTGTGATCTTGTAGCACTTCACACCCTTACCGCCACGATTCTGAACCTTGAATTCATCCATCTCGGTACGTTTTCCGAGACCGTGCTCCGATACAATGAGCATGTATTCGCCCTGGGAGCGGAGCTGCATACCGATCACTTCGTCATTCGGCATCAGATTCATACCAATCACGCCCATGGAGGATCTTCCGGTCGCACGTACGTCCGTCTCTTTAAAGCGGATACACATACCCTGTCTGCTCACCAGGAAGATCTCACTGTCTGCGTCGGTTACTTTTACTTCGATCAACTCGTCATCATCCCTCAGGTTGATGGCAGTGAGACCTGTCTTGCGCACATGGGCATATTCGGAGAGAGGCGTTTTCTTCACAATACCCTTCTTGGTCGCCATGAACAGGTATTTATCCTCTTCATATTCCTTGATAGAGATCATGGCCGTGATCTTTTCTCCGGGCTGCAGCTGCAGCAGGTTGATCACAGCGGTTCCCCTGGCGGTACGGCTGGCCTCCGGAATCTCATAGGCCTTTAATCTGTACACACGTCCCATATTGGTAAAGAAATTCAGATAATGATGGGTCGTGCTCAGAAGCAAATCCTCAATATAGTCATCCTCAATGGTCTGCATTCCCTTGATTCCCTTGCCTCCACGGTTCTGAGATTTGAAATTATCCACTGTCATCCGCTTGATATAGCCCAGACTGGTCATGGTGATAATGGTATTCTCGTAAGGGATCATATCCTCCACGGAAATATCAAACTCATCGAATCCGATGGTGCTTCTTCTGTCATCGCCGTATTTTTCGGCAATCATCATAATTTCCTCTTTGATGACGCCAAGCAGCAATTTTTCATCGGCCAAAATCGCTTTCAACTCCGCAATCCGGATTTCCAGCTCTTTATGCTCATTTTCCAGCTTTTCTCTCTCCAGGCCGGTGAGTGCTCTCAGACGCATATCCACAATATTCTGTGCCTGCACATCTGAAAATTCAAATCGCTCGATCAGTCTGTCCTTTGCAATCTGTGTAGTCTGGCTGCTCCGGATGATAGAGATGACTTCATCAATAAAATCAAGTGCCTTTAAGAGACCCTGCAAAATATGATCTCTTTCCTCTGCCTTATTCAGATCATATTTGGTTCTGCGGGTAACCACATCCTCCTGATGCTTCAGATAATACTTAAGCATCTCTAAAAGACTCATAACCTTCGGCTCATTATTGACAAGGGCCAGCATGATCACACCGAAAGTATCCTGCAGCTGGGTATGCTTATAAAGCTGATTTAACAGCACATTTGCATTCACGTCCTTGCGCAGCTCGATCACCACGCGGACCCCTTCGCGGTTTGACTCGTCGCGGATATCCGTGATGCCGTCAATCCGCTTGGTCTTTACCAATTCTGCAATCTTTACGATTAGATTGGCTTTGTTCACCATGTAGGGCAGTTCCGTTGCAATGATCTGGCTCTTTCCGTTGGGAAGGGTCTCGATATTGGTTACCGCGCGCACAATGATCTTGCCGCGTCCGGTGCGGTATGCCTCCTCGCAGCCCCTGGTACCCATGATCAGACCGCCGGTGGGAAAATCAGGTGCTTTGACAATGGACATGACCTCTTCGATGGTAGTGTCTCTGTTTTCCTGCACTCTGTTGTCAATGATCTTCACCACTGCATTAACTACTTCCCGCAGATTGTGAGGCGGGATATTGGTCGCCATACCGACTGCAATACCGGTAGTACCGTTTACCAGAAGGTTCGGATAACGGCTGGGCAGTACCACGGGCTCTTTCTCTGTATCATCAAAGTTCGGTACAAAATCCACCGTATCTTTATTGATATCCGCAAGCAGTTCCATGGAAATCTTGGAAAGTCTTGCCTCGGTGTAACGCATGGCAGCGGCACCGTCTCCGTCCATGGAACCGAAATTTCCGTGGCCGTCTACGAGAGGATATCTGGTAGACCATTCCTGCGCCATATTGACCAATGCGCCGTAGATGGAACTGTCTCCGTGAGGATGATATTTACCCATGGTGTCGCCGACGATACGGGCACTTTTACGGTGCGGTTTGTCGGGACCGTTGTTCAATTCGATCATGGAATAGAGCACACGGCGCTGTACGGGTTTTAAACCGTCGCGCACGTCCGGGAGCGCACGGGAAGCGATTACGCTCATGGCATAATCGATATAAAATGTTTCCATCCTCTCTTTCAGATCGACTTCATGAATTTTGTCCACCTCCGGAGTACCGGGAGCATTGTCAAAAATATCGTCGTTCATAATAGACCTCACTATCTATTCAATCAGTATTAAATATCCAGATTCTTTACGTACCTTGCATTTTCTTCGATAAACTCGCGGCGGGGCTCCACTTTATCACCCATCAGAGTGGTAAAGGTCAGATCCAGTTCGGATTCGGAGTCCTCCTCATAGTTTACGCGGAGCAGAATACGTTTCTCCGGATCCATGGTTGTCTCCCAGAGCTGTTCCGCATCCATCTCACCCAGACCTTTATAACGCTGGATCTTGTTGTTCTGGTCACGACCCACTTCCTGCAGGATCTGATCCAGTTCCTCATCACTGTAGGCATACCATACCTTTTTATTTTTCTCCAACTTATAGAGGGGCGGTTTTGCGAGATATACATGTCCCTGCTTGATCAATTCCGGCATAAAACGATACAGGAAAGTGAGCAGAAGCGTACTGATATGCGCGCCGTCCACATCCGCATCGGTCATCAGGATGATCTTATTGTAGCGGAGCTTCGTGATATCAAAATCTTCATGAATACCGGTACCGAAAGCAGTGATCATCGCTTTGATCTCTGCATTGGCATAAATACGGTCAAGTCTTGCCTTTTCCACATTCAAAATCTTACCGCGCAGCGGAAGGATTGCCTGCGTTGCACGGGAACGGGCCGTCTTGGCACTGCCTCCTGCGGAATCTCCCTCCACGATATAAATCTCGCAGTTTGCAGGATCTTTGTCCGAACAATCCGCCAGTTTACCGGGAAGCGCCATCCCCTCCAGGGCAGTTTTTCTTCTGGTCAGATCCCTTGCTTTTCTGGCCGCTTCTCTGGCTCTCTGCGCCAAAATTGATTTTTCACAGATAGATTTTGCCACAGAAGGATTCTGCTCCAAAAAGTAAGTCAGCTGCTCACTCACGATACTGTCAACAGCACCTCTTGCCTCACTGTTTCCGAGCTTTTGCTTGGTCTGTCC
>DFDT01000062.1:17162-18038 GCA_002368865.1 Lachnospiraceae bacterium UBA3821
TCTGTCCCTCAAACTGAGGATCCTCAATCTTGACGCTGACGATCGCCGTCAGACCTTCTCTGATATCTTCGCCGGTCAGATTCTGCTCGCTTTCCTTCAAAAGCTTTGCATTACGGGCATAGTCATTAAAGGTCTTTGTCAGAGCATTTCTGAAGCCAACCAGATGCGTACCGCCTTCCGGCGTATTGATATTATTGACAAAACTGAATACACTCTCGTTATAAGAATCGTTATGCTGGAAAGAAACTTCCACATAAACATTATTCTTTTCACCCTCAAAATACAGAATGTTCGGATAGAGAGGCTCCTTGCTCTTATTCAGATAAGCGACAAACTCCTTAATCCCGCCCTTATAATAAAATTCAATGACCTTCTGTCTCTGTCCGTTATCCAGCGTAATATAATGGGTTTTGCCTATTTTTCCTCCGGTAAAGGTTTTTACCTCATCATTTTTATCTGCTTCCGCTCTGGCAAGAAGTTCATCAATCTGTTTCTTTTCCAGTTCTTTTTCGGTATCCGTTGTCTGAGTTAATTCCACAGATACAGGAGCTGACGAGGAATTCTCATCCGTTTCCTCCTTGCGGTCGTCTCTCAGAATAATGCGGAGACCCTTTGTCAAAAAGGCCATTTCCCGCAGACGTCTCTTTAACACATCAAACTCATAGACAGTCGTCTCGGTAAAAATTGTCTTATCCGGCAGGAAAGTGACCGTCGTGCCCGTCTTATCTTCCGGACAGGTTCCGATCTCTTTCATGGGGTAGCATACAATTCCTCTTTCATAACGCTGCTTATAAACTTTACCGTTCTGACAGATGGTAACTTCAAGCCATTCAGAGAGAGCATTTACGACAGAAGCGCCCACGCCGTGCAGACCGC
>DFDT01000164.1:0-5657 GCA_002368865.1 Lachnospiraceae bacterium UBA3821
GCGATGGGTGCCTTGGCCGTCAGTTTCCGATAGCCCCTTTTATGTAAAGACTCACCGGTGCTGTCCAACCCCACCGTGACCTCGTCCTTCATCAGGAAAACGCGGATAGGAAAACGCTCCCCGTCCTCCGCAAACCAATCTACATGATAAATCCCTTTCAGGCGATCCACCATGGCTTTTTTCATGATGGACTGAATGTCCGACGGACTGAACAGCTTGGATTTCACGCTTGCCGCCTTGGTCACCCAGAATTTTCCGTTCACGGGAATATATTCCTCCCAGGGCAGCGCTTTCGTCCCCTGAAACAGTTCTTCGAAGGTCTCCGCATGGAAACTGCCTATTTTGATCAGAATACGCTCCGCAGTGCGCAGAAATACATTGGCACGACACAATGCCTCCTCGTCCCCGAAGAACGTCACTCTGCCGTCCGCAACCTCCGTAACATCATATCCCAGATCTATAATTTCCCGCTTTAAAACCGCTTCCATGCCAAAATGGCAGGGCGCAATCAATTCAAATTTTCGCATCTCTCTATTTCCCTTATCCAATGCTTTCCAGCCTGTATCTTTTTTAGTATATCCGTTTTAGCGGATTATGTAAAGTCCCAGACCCGAAAGGTCGTCATATCACCAAAAGAGGACGCCCGAAAGCGTCCCCTCCCTGATGTCCATTCACTCCTGCACAGCTTAGTTGTTGTTCTTTTTCTGATTGTTCTTGTTGTTTGCACTGTTCTTGGTGCTGTCCTTGCAATCCTTGCTTGCGTTCTTGGAACAATCCTTGGAACTGTTATTGTAGCTGTCGTTGTAGTTATTGTTGTCGCTGTAATTGTTGTCGTAGTTGTTCTGATTATTATTGGACATTTTGAATTTTCCTCCTGCTTGTTTTTAGTTACAGGAGTAGTATTTCACAGATGTCAGCAAATTATCCGTATAAAATAAAAATATTTTAACTTACGATTTGCTTAATTATTATCTTTCCGCTTTCTGCCGCAATCCGGACAGAATTTGCTGGTAATTCCCCTGGCACCGCATTCGCAGTCCCAGCTCTCGCCAGCAGCACTGCCCGCTGCACTATTCACGGCATTTGCCCTGCTGGTGCCGCAGTCGGGACAGAAATTGGTCGTGATACCTGTTTTACCACAGACCGGGCACACCCAGGCATTCTGCCCATTGCCCTGCGCCACGTTCCCCTGTACCACATTGCCGAAGCCTGCACCGACCTGTGCGGACTGCTCCATCAGCGGATTCAGCGCGTCCTTGGTCATGTTGATCACGCCGCCCATGGCGCCCAACGTCACGCCAAGCCCTGCGAGCTCGCCGAGTCCGCCGCCTATGCCGCCGCCATTGCCTCCGCCGCCGTTTCCGCCGGTGATTCCGTTCTGCATGGCCTCCAGACCAACCTGTCTCGCAGTTTCCTGCTGATAGGTGTAGCCTTTCATCTTCATCTCCTGGGCTTCCGCCTCCGCCTGCATCCTGTAGGTATCCGCTTCCGCCTGCGCCTTGATCCGCAGGGCATCTGCTTCTCCCTGGGCATTCACCGTTTTCAGCTGCGCCGCCGTCTGCGCCTCCACCAGCTTCCTGCCCTGTGCAGCCTCCGCCTCGGCTCTCCGCACTTCCTCCTCACGCACCTTCAGCGTCCGGTCTGCAAACTGCTGCTTCAGCCGCATGAAATTCGGATCATCATCCGGAGTCATGATGCTGGTCACATAGAATTCCGGCATGATCAGGCCGTACTCGACCAGCGTCTCGTTGATGATATCACGTAATTCTTCCGAGAGTCCGTCCAGATAGGAATCGATCTCCAGAATGTTGATGTTCTGCTCCTTGATCACCCGGGCCAGATTGGATTTCACTTTATTCATGACAAGAGACTTAAATTTACCCGTACCGTAAGTCAGCCCCTCGCCCAGCACATCACTCTGCAGCAGACCGTCCGTGGTGCCCACCAGCTTCAGAATCAGCTTACGGGAATCGTTCACCCGCAGATTAAAGTTTCCGCTGGCACCGATCTCCAAATGCAGCCCCGAGGCCGGATCAAACAGGCGCACCTTGCTGTCCGTTCCCCATTTGATGCCCATCTGGGTGGTCAGATTGATGAAATATACCTCAGCGTGGAACACATTCTCGCCGCCTGTGCCGAGCTTGATCACCTCACGCAAAAGCGGTATGTTCATCGTCTCCAGCGTGTGCCTGCCGGCTCTGAAGAGATCCAGCGCGCGCCCGTCCTTAAAGAAAAGTGCCTCCTGCGTCTCATGCACGATCAGCTGCGTGCCGAAATTAAAATCCTCCTTCGGATGCTTGTAGGCCAGCACCTCATTACTGCCCTCATACTGAATGACACTGATCAGTTCCAAGTCTTCACTCCCTTTCCGCTAAAACAGCCAATAAGATAACGATTCCCAAGGGAACTCCCACGGCGATTGCCGCCGCAAGCCCCGTACTTACATGAAAACCATACGCCAATACCAAAAACAGCAAGAGCGGCACCAACAAAAGAAACGACGCGATCTCCACGATGACAGACAACGTACCGTCAAGATAGACCGCATAGCCAAGCCCTGCCGTACCTGCCAGAAAGGCCGGTATGGTAAGCCCCACAGGCACCTCCAACTTTTCCTTTAGGAACAGGCACGCGATCGCAGGAATGATCATCCCCACGACAATTGCATACGGGATACGCCTTTTGCGCGCGGCGGCAATCTCCGCCAGACATTGCTCGATCTTCTCGTCCGCATCTTTCATGCCTTTCACTTTTTCAAATTCTGAGAGCGCTTTGCGGAAGGCCTCTTTTTCAAAATGCGCTTTGGCAGTGGCGTAGTGCTTCGCCCGCTCCGCCCGCGCCTGCCCTTCTTTGCTGAGACGCATCAGATCCGAAGCAATCTCATCCGAATGCTTGACACATTCCATGGCAGCGCTTTTATACAGAAGGATCGCCTGCCCCGCCTGTACCGCATCCTCTTTGTCTGCCAGCAATTCATTTGCCCGATTCAGTTTTTCAACCACAAAGGAATAATCCTTGTAATTCGGCACCAGCTCCGCCATCGACCACCGATTGCCGCAATTTTCACAGATGCACGCGCCGATCAGATAGTCGTTTGCAATGTCTCCGCCGCAGATCTTACATTTCAAAGAAGGCATGTTCCACACTCCCGCATAGGTTGTTGTATTCAGTGTAGCTTATTTTTGCAGACAGGTCAAGCGTACAGCCTGCCATAAAAATAAGTCCATGCAGTAGGATACTCCCTGCATGGACTTATTCAGTTCAGCCAGTCCCGGAACAGTTTCACCAGAAAGACCACTATGACCATCACGATGATGAGCGGTGCAAAGGATGCCAAAATAGAAACCACCGCACTCAACACCACAAATACGATCACAACCGTCAGCGTGATCAGCAGCCACCTCGGCATTCTCTGTAACACGCCGAGCAATCCGCCCATACGGTATCCGCTGTATTCCGCCTGTGAGCCTCCGTAACTGTAACTGCCTTGTGCAGTATGGCCTCCCGCATCATACTCATACTCTCCGCCTACACCGGAGCTCTCCGATCCGCTGGTCTGGATGATCGTGCGGGCGATCAGTCTGGGATCTCCCAATGACGCCAGCACTTCCTCCTCGCTCTTCCCCTTGCGGATCTCCGTATTGATATAATCCTGATAATAGCTTGCCGTCTCCTCGACCTTTGATGCCGGGATCCTTCCATTCAGAGCAGTACGCAGTCTGTCAATAAATTCCTGTTTACTCATTGCAACTGATCCATTCCTTCTCCTGATGTGATCCTTCTCAGATATGCCTCCGGATCTTTCTGCATCAGATACATGGTGTAAAACGCATTCAACACCATCGCCTCCTTGTTGCAGCACTCTGTATTCTTCCCGATATCCCGCACCAGATTATAGCGGTCCATCTGCCAGACGTACAGATCCGTCAGCGCATAGCCCTTACATTTTAATTCATCAAGAAATCCATGATGATCCAGATAGTACATGAATTCCTTCATAAGCCCATCATCAGAAAGAATTCCGCTCCACAGCGCATCCAGCCAATCCGGGCTCTTGCCCGCATATTCGCCCAACGCCAACAGTCCTTCATATGCCCTGATCCGCCTTGCATCATATACGACTCCGTTCACGGAATATCCCCCCGCATTGTTTTGTTTCATTCTATCACAACAGAAATTGACAGTAAATAATAGAAACGGAAAGGATTTCTAAATTTTTTATAAATCTATATCTTGGCAATTACATTTTCGTCTGAACATCATATTGATAACCGGCCGGATTGACATGGATCATCACATGTTTAATATCCGGATAGGTCTTCTCGATCCCATCGTGTATCCGCTCCGCTATGTCATGCGCCTCCTGTAAACGCATATCCCCATCCGCATTGATCTCCAGCTCCACATAGATCCTCTCTCCGAACTTTCTGGTGCGCAGAAGGTCTATACCAATCTCCTGATGCTCCGCCTCTGCAAACTGAAGAACAAATTTCCGCAGATCCGCCTCAAATTCCTCGTCGCATGAGGTATCCAGCATTTTCTCGATCGCATCCCGAAAGATTCCCACCGCAACGCCCAGGATCATGATACAGATGATGATACCGGCGATCTGATCCAGCACCGGGAATCCATGTCTCGCACCGATGATCCCGATCAGCGCCCCGATGGAAGACAGCGCATCCGAGCGGTGGTGCCACGCATCCGCCTTGAACGCGCTTGACTTCAATTTACGGGCATAATGCATGGTATACCAGAACATTGCTTCCTTCACCGCAATGGACAGCGCTGCGGCGATCACCGGCAATATTCCCGGCAGCTGCAGCGCTTTATAGCTGCCGTTCCAAATGGCCTGCACACAGTTCCACCCGATCCCGACCCCCGTCATAAACAGAACAACCGCCAAAAGCAGCGAAGCCACGCACTCCAGCCTCTCATGACCGTACGGGTGCTTCCCGTCCGCTTCCTTTTTGGAAATAGAAACGCCGATAAATGCGATCAACGTGGCGAACACATCCGACAGCGTGTGGATACTGTCGGACACCATTGCGGCGGAATGTCCCAAAATTCCCGCAAGCACTTTAAAGACTGCCAGAAATATATTTCCCAAAATTCCAACCGCCGCCAGCCTGGCGGTCACATGCTTCACATGCTTTGCTTCTTTCTCCATGATCACCACCCCTTCCCAGTACAAAATATCTCAAATTGCTTTGCAATTTTCGTTTTCGCGGCATTCACCCCATGCGTGCGCAAGCGCCCGCGCGTGGCTCATTGCTCGCGAAAAAAAGCTGCAACACTTCTGTTTGCAGCCTGCCTTTTGAGAAAAAACATCTGCGAAACAATCGTAGCTACTGTCCCGCAGATATATGTCTCATACATATATTTGATTCTGCTGTCTGAAAAGACCCGGCTAATGATCTTACTCACCGCCTGCTCAGTTTGTACTGTGGATATGAATTGTAATTGTATCATTGCAATAACATATGCAGTGCAAATTCATTTTGTTCCAAATACTTACTGCATTCCGAACATTCTTTATTCATGGTAGCATAAAGTCCCATGCAAGTCAATTCACAAAAAAAGAAGTCCTTGTCTTCAAGGACTTCCCGCTTCGCTACCATGCGTAAACGCTAAGAACGTGCGTTAGAGGATTCGAACCC
>DFDT01000164.1:5704-9061 GCA_002368865.1 Lachnospiraceae bacterium UBA3821
CCTTTTGGTCCGTAGCCAAACGCTCTATCCAGCTGAGCTAAACGCACATGTTACAACTACTGCTGCAACGAAATATATTATATCCAGTTTTATTTAAAAAGTCAATGCCAAATCAAATTTTTTTTAGATTCTTTTCATAAAAATATGGTATGGTTTTTTGCCCATTTGTGCTATACTTATTAAACAGTATTTTACATGAAAATGATTCCAAGGAGGAAGGCAAATGTTAGAGCTCAAGGATCTCTGCTTTCAGGTGCCGGCAGACGGCTCCGGGACCAAAGAGATTATCAATAACATCAATCTAACTCTCAAAGACCACACCTTTACCGCCATCACGGGGCCGAACGGCGGCGGCAAATCCACTTTAGCCAAGTTGATCATGGGAATTGAACGGCCCACATCCGGGCGAATCCTGTGGAACGGCACCGATATTACGGAAATGAGCATCACGGAGCGCGCAAATCTGGGAATCAGCTTTGCGTTTCAGCAGCCGGTGCGTTTTAAGGGGATACGCGTGAAAGACCTGATTCGCCTTTCCGCAGGTCCGGACAAGAAACTCAGCACAGCTTCCGCATGTGACTTTTTGTCCAAGGTCGGTCTGTGTGCGAGAGATTACATCAATCGAGAGGTAGATGCCAGCCTTTCCGGCGGAGAACTAAAGAGGATCGAGATTGCCACGATCATTGCGCGCAACACACCGCTTTCGGTTTTTGATGAACCGGAAGCCGGCATTGATCTGTGGAGTTTCAATAATCTGATCAAAGTGTTTGAGGAACTGCATGAGACCAGCACCAACTCACTGATCATCATCTCTCATCAGGAGCGTATTCTGAACATAGCAGACGAAATCGTGGTAATTGCAAACGGAAGCGTGAAAGCAGTCGGCAAAAAAGAGGAAATGCTCCCTGAACTTCTGAGCGGCACGGAAAGTTGTAAATTCTATCAATAATTTCCACGGGATGGCCGTTTGGGACCGGACTCAAAAAAGAGAAAGAAAAGGTAAGATAGCATTATGGATGAGATACAGAAAACATTATTAGAACAGGTGGCAGGTCTCCACGAAATGCCTGCCGGCGCCTATAATATCCGTGCCAACGGAGCCAGCGTCAGCCGAAACACCACCGCCAACATCGATATTGTCACCAAGACGGACAAGCCCGGTATTGACATTGTGATCAAAGAAGGCACCAAAAAAGAAAGCGTCCACATTCCCGTCGTACTCAGCCAAAGCGGTCTGACGGAAATGGTCTACAATGATTTTTATGTGGGGGACGATTGCGATGTGACGATCGTGGCAGGCTGCGGTATCCATAACAGCGGTGATCAGGACAGCAAACACGATGGCATTCATGCTTTTTATATCGGGAAAAACAGTCACGTAAAATATGTGGAAAAACATTACGGCAGCGGAGACGGCAAAGGGGAACGCATCATGAATCCCCAGACGATCGTGGAGTTGGGTGAAAACAGTTTTATGGAAATGGAAACCGTCCAGATCAAGGGCGTTGATTCCACGAAGCGCTCCACCGAGGCCAAGCTTTCCGCAGGGGCCAAGATCGTTATCACAGAGCGCCTGATGACGCATGGGAACCAGACCGCCGAGTCCTCTTTCAATGTGGATTTGGACGGCGCGGATTCCAGCGCCAACCTGATCTCCCGTGCTGTGGCAAGAGACAATTCCAGACAGATCTTTCTTGCCAAGATCAACGGCAACAATCGTTGTGCGGGCCATTCGGAATGTGACGCGATCATCATGGATAACGCTAAGATCAGCGCCATCCCCGAGATCACTGCAAACGACCTGGATGCCGCACTGATCCATGAAGCCGCGATCGGCAAGATTGCCGGCGATCAGATCATTAAACTGATGACTCTGGGACTCACAGAAGCAGAGGCCGAAGAACAAATAGTAAACGGATTCCTGAAATAACAGGAATCCGTTTCTTATTTCTTATACCGTTTCTTATACCATTTCCATGCGTTCCAGCGCACCTATGATCTCCGCTTCATTGAACGGCTTCAGGATAAATTCATCCGCTCCACGCTTGATCGCTTCTATCATTTTCTCTTTCTGACCGGCCGCCGTTATCATCAGCACCACAGAGGCGGGATTTTCTTTCTTGATCAGACTTAAGGACTCCACACCGTTCATGACAGGCATTGTGATGTCCATAGTGACTACATCCGGCTGGAATTCTTTGTATTTCAGGTATCCGTCCTCTCCATTTACCGCTTCCGCCACGACTGTATGACCGTTGCGCTCCAAAATCTCACGGAGGAATTTTCTCGATGTTCTTGAATCATCAACAATTAGAATATTCGCCATCTTTCATCCCCCTTTATCCGATTCGACCCACCATAAAATACAGGCCTACATTACCGATAAAAACAGGAATTCTGCAAATATCATGCACATCGTGTGCCGCTGTATATTGCGGGGGCATCAATTCCAAAGAACGCCCCTCCTTACTTACTTCAGAGACATACAATCCATTGGAACAATTCAACAACTCTGCGGCTGCATCCAAGGCGTCCATATTCAGCGTTGCAAACTCTTCCTGCCCATAGACAGAGCACATTTTCAAGAGTGCACCGTTTCGCTCGGAAAAGCAGTCCAAAAAGCCATCTTCGCCCTCTATCTTCTGGAGCGCAAGCCCCTCCTCCGGCAATTCATCAATCATTACCGCCTGGCCCAGATACATATGTCTGTCAATCAGGCGGATCAAAGTCCGCACCACCATACTGATCAATCTCTGATACGGCAATGCTTCCTCAGGCAGTAAAAACGGCAAGATCCTCTCAACTTCATCACTTTTGATCGCTTCAAAATCAGAGTTACTGTAGTTAAAAGCAGTTTTAAAATCATTGACCAAAAGATCAATTTCATCCATATCGATCAAATCTTCATCCATCAGATTCTGCATAAAAGACAGATACGCCCCGCCCTGCTTTTTCAAAAGGCGGGAAACTTGATCCTGTGTCAAATAGCCAATGTCAACAGCAATATCGCCAAAACGTTTATCCTGCTCCGCCTGCAGCTGCCCCACTTCCTCAGCCTGCTGAGTGGTCATCATCCCCTCTGAAACGGCAAGCAAACCTAATTTTACGCGCACCGAGTCCTGCTTATTGATTACATCTATGAGTTGTTCTTTTGTGATCTTACCTGTTTCCACCAGGTAATTCCCCAACATATACTCTACCATTTAGTAACCCTCGATTCCGAAATAATGCTTTCGGACAAACTCTTCATATACATATAAGTATAGCTTTAACCGCAAAATAAGTCAAGAAATATGGCTCAGTTCATAGAAATTTTAAGACAATAAAATGGGGCCTATAGGGCTCGAACCTATGACC
>DFDT01000081.1 GCA_002368865.1 Lachnospiraceae bacterium UBA3821
GTTCATCTAATCAGCGGGTCTACACTAATAAATTATGCCCTCGATCTTCTTTCGAAATCAGATGAAGAAAATAATCTTAAATTGGCAGAGAAGGCTTTTTTCAGCCGACTGGCCAATCTGTATTATAAGAGAAGCGCAGGTTCAATTGTGATATCTCTTTCTCTTGATTCAACTCATGAATAGAAAAGGAAACAAAGTCAAAAATATATTACTGAGCAAATACGTGGCTCAATGAAATGATCATAGACTAAATATTTTGCTTTTATGAAAAAGTGATGCATATGGATGACGGATGACGGTCGGCGCCGGAATAATCGTTTTACTGCAGATTTGGCACTTATGAAACAGAAAGGTCTTTTTCCGTTATCCATTTGTTACCTTTTTTATGGCATGATAAAATGTTTTCTGAACAGGTCCCTGAATGCTGCTATACAATTACTCCAGGAGGAATAAGCAATGGGCAATTTCAGTCTTTCCTTATGCAGACTATTCCAGAACTATCCGCTTGTAAAATATCGTACTTCTGTTTCTGATGACCGATATGAACTGAACGTTATACTGATTGGGTCCGGCTCGCGCATGGATACCATCCTTCAGGAGCTTCTGATAAACGGTCAGATCCTCGATACCGATCTTAAGGTCACCGCCTTTACTCCAAATGCCGCCCGCTCTTCCAAGTCGCTGACGGTAAAAGCTCCGGAGCTGATCAAATATGTGCATATCTCCTGCAATGGGACGGAAGTAAATGCCCCGGCAGACGAAGATGTTTATGCCTGGATTCATTACCGCTCTATCAGCAAAGATAATGAGAGCTTTCTTCAGGATATCTCTGGCGTCAGAGCATCCGGCAGTAATTATGTGATCATATCCACCGGGAATGATTCTCAGAATTATGCTTATGCACAGATGATGTCTGCCCTGTTTGGGAAGGGATCTGTCATCTCTTTTGTCCAGAACCGAAGACCGGCGGAAGAGATAAATGCAGAATCGGACATATTTGCGTTCGGTTTCCAGAAGGATACCGCCTATCTGGAACAGCTTGAGTCCATTGCATACAATCTTCATTATGCTTACTGCAAGAGTGCAAACGACCGTGCCTCAAACAGCCAGATCCGTGCCGCTTTTAACGACCCTTACAATTATGTCTCAAATCTGAAAGCGGCCATGCATATTCAGGTAAAGCTTGCATGCTGCGGCATCGATACATCTGATAATCATATGGCTGCAGAAGCTTTTTCGGAACTGATGACAGAGGACCCCTCCATTGTCAATCGCCTGGCTGCTTTGGAACACCGGCGCTGGATGATGGAAAAAATGCTGAATGGATTTACCCAGGCAGAATCTCTTAACATGATTTACTGCGGCAACGGTATTACAACGCATGACAGCGCCCAAAAATGGCATACCTGCCTTGTGCCCTGCAATGAAACCAGCCAGCTTATTTCGACAGACTGGAAGGATCCCTTTAATCCAAGAGAGGAACTGGATCCACTGGATCGGATTTCATTAAGGATTCATGCAAAGTGCGGTCAGATTGCAGTGGGCAACCGGGAGCTGATCGAAGACACGCTTTCCGTTATAAAAAATACGGCATTAAGATTTTTCAAGGGCCATAAAGCTGTTCTGCCGGCCGTGTACTCAATGGAGCTTGCCATCTCCCAGATGTGGCAGAACAAGAGAAGTGCTTTATCGATTTATGAGGGAAATTATCGTACCATAGCTGATACCATATCTTCTGTCAGCAAGCCTATGGCTGCCCATCTGATGCAGTCTCTTTCTTTATTGAATGACGCACTTGCACCTTTGAAAGAGTTTGTTTCCTTTAAGGACTACAAGGAGCAGGACCGTTTACTGATCAGACAGATTCCATTCGCCCTGACTCATAAAAAACAGCCGGTTCTCATCAGACTCCTGTCTGATAATAATATGGACAGCGTATATACGGCATGCCGTCTGGAACCGGACCGGGTTATATTTGTGGATATCGTTGCTTCACATAATGACTATCTGAAGTTCAGGGAACATGCATCTATCATCAGCAGATTTCTGAAACAGTCTTTCCCTGATATTCTCCAGAAGTACCAAGTGATCCTTCCGGAAAAACTGGCTGATGAGTATTCCAAAAAGATCCGTTCTGTCACATCCCAGAGCATTAAAATTCACACTACAGACAGAATCAGTTATCAGAATGTATCAGGGATTCTTTATGAAATTGCCCGGGAGTCCGGCGCTGATTACATAGACGTTACGAAAGGCAATCCGCTGCTGATCATGTGCGCAGCTAATGCCGGGACCTCTGTCATCGCTCAGTCGCCCGGCTCCATGACGGATATACTAAATGCTCCCGAAGTCAGATATCCTTCCCCGGAAAAGGCCATCACAGTCAAGGAAATGTTTGATCTTTCGGGGACTGTTCTTGTGAAAGAACGGGACGCATCCGTACTTTCCGACCTTTCCGGAAAATACAAGAAGATCTATAAGGCTTCCATAGATGCTTCCAACTGGGACGACTTCTGTCAATTCATTTATGTTAACAAACAGAATATTGTAAAATTTCCCGCTGTCAGAGAAACGGATAAGATCGTAAAAAAGTCGATTACTCTTAATACAGATACTGCCAACGCACTGCTTCCGGCATTGCTCGAACTGGAAAAAACAGGATATTTGAGCGGCATTTTTGTGGCAAGTGATTTAAGCGGCCAGAGAAGTATTTCTTTTAAGATTGCAGGTGATTCGGCTGGTGACATGGTAAGCGAAAGGATTCACCAGTGCGCCGATAATTATACACCTTCTACTTCCTACAAACTTGGGATCAAAGAAAAACGATATGCTGTCATCGGCTCGGATCTTCTGGTTAAAGGTTTAAAACTTCCGGCAGAAAAAAAGGAAGAGTACAGGGATATTCTTAACACACTTGCTGCCAATAATCTGTTGCTTGATTATGCAGTTGACAACACAAATAAGAATGATCCCAAATTCTCTTTCCAGTTTGCATCAAGAGATGTACTCCGTGTATTCGAGAAAGGCGGGAATGCTCTTGAATACTATATCTATTATTCGGCGCTTCTGGATGCTCATTTTAATGACGTTGAGATGGGATGGAAGTTCTACCATTCTGTGGAAGAAGATTCTGCTCAAAATGAACTTGATATCATCTGTACCAAGGGTATATCTTCGCTGTTTATTTCTGCTAAGACTGTGTCGAAGAATCACGTTTCATCTGACAGAGAATATCTGAAGTACATAATCTATGAAATTTCACTGGAGGCTGAACGCTTCGGAATCAATGCAAAAGCTGCTCTGGCCATGCCGGAGGTCGATCAGTTCAAGTTCAACAAACAGAAACAGGAATGGGAATTCAGTTCGGAAGTGAAAAACGCTTACAGCCGCGGCGTATATCTGATAGGAAAAGAATGCTTTAAGGATGATGCACTCGGTGAGGTTCTGGACCGGATCGCAGACGGACGGGAAGACTGGTGCGATTTTTTGAAACCTCAGGCATAGAGCGTATCTGACCTGACACTCCTATCGGGATTAAGGGGTCCATTGCAGTGATGGATCCCTTTTTATTTCATATTTCAGGAAAAAATCTCATTGGCGGAATGCAAGTCAATGGACAGCTGAATAACAGCCTTTTCCTTTGAGGTACTTTTACACAGGGGCCCTGCCGGTTGTTTTTTCTTCTGGAGAGTCAAAGGAATGTGGCATTCTGCAGCTTTACGAAGCTGGAAAGCTGGCCGCGTCTGGAAGATGAGGGAAATATGAAATACATGGCAAACCCAAGCAGAAAATGAATATTCGGATTAAACAGCCAAAAATAATGGAATCGGTTTTCAGGAGCCTTTTGAAGGCGGTAATCCCTTTTTTGTCCTTTCTGTTTTTTCGGTACTGAATGTATTGACCATATATTATCTGCCAGGACGGTCTATTTTAACTATTTGGAATATGCTTTATAAGACATACACGTCTCCGCTCTGACAGTTTACAAAGTTATGTATATTTGGTAGAATAAATACTGTGATTTGTGACTGGTAAGGCAGGCAAGACTCACAAGGCGTTTGACCAAAGGTCAGGCGGTTTTTGTGTGTCAGGCCTGTTTTTTGTTTTTAAAACAAACCGGATACAGATCTCAGGGGAAATTATAGGGGAGATTTGTACAGAAGCGATTTAGAAGATAGGTATGGATAAGAAGCTTGCAAATGATGAAATGATCGTGACCAAGGCCCTCAACAACAACATGGTCCTGGTCAGAGACAGCGAGGGTATAGAGCGGATCTGCCAGGGGAAGGGGATCGGCTTTCAGAAAAGGGCCGGAGACAGGATCAGATGGGCTCAGGTGGAGCGGTCCTATATTCCGGAGAACGAACAGGACAGAAGACACTTCCAGCAGCTCTTTACCGAGATCCCGGACGAATACTGGGAGATCGCGGAGAAAGTCATTAACTACGGAAAAGAACACTACAAGATCAAGGTCAGGGACCTGGTGATCCTGCCCCTCTGCGACCATATGGCAGGGGCTGTGGAGCGATATAAAAAGGGAACGGTCCTGTCCAATCCCATGCTCTGGGATATCAAGAGGGTCTACGCCGACGAGTTCCAGATCGGCAAGTATGCCCTGAAGATCCTGCAGGAACGCTTCGGAGTGGAAATGAAGGAGGACGAAGCGGCCTTTCTGGCCTATCACTTCGTCAACGCAGAGCTGGGATCCATGCCGGGCATATCTCCTGATTCCATGGCCAGGCTGATCTCCTCCGTGCTGGATATCGTCCAGGAGTCCTTCCAGATCACCTTAAACGACGAGGACTGGAATTATCAGAGGTTTGTGACCCATCTGAAGTTCTTTGCGGCCAGAATCGTGCAGCGGTCCGGCTATCAGGATGAGGCGGACGACGAGCTCTTCGGAGAGCTTTCCGAACGGTATAAACCTGTCAGAAAGTGCGTGGACAGGATCGCAGACTTTATTCTGATCAATTACCACTACGATCTGAGCATGGATGAAAGGCTCTACCTTTTGATCCATATCCAGAGAGTGACCAAGCGGTATCTGAAGAAGAAAAAGGTTCCTTCTTCAGAGAGTGATTAACTTTGGCTGAATGCGGCGGAGCAGGGGCGCATAAGATAAATGTGTCCCGCTTTGCCGCCGGCAATATTGCAACATTAAAAGCAGACTTTTGCCGGTCTTACATGGGGGATGACGGGGGAGGCTGCGAAGCATCCTTAGGAAAAAGGGGGTATTTCAACATGGCACTGGATTATGTATCCACATCAAAACAGATCGTCGATGCAGTCGGCGGAGCTGGCAACATCGCCACAGCGACCCACTGTATGACCAGACTCCGTCTGGTCCTCAACGACGAGAGCAAGGCGGACGACGCCAAGGTCAACAAGATCAAGGGCGTCAAGAGCGTCATCAAGCAGGGCGGTCAGTATCAGATCGTCATCGGCAATGAGGTTTCCAACCTCTTCAAGGAATTCGAGAAGCTGGGGAACTTCTCCGAATCCGGAAATGCCGCTCCCGCAAAGCCGGAAGGCAACGTTTTACAGAGACTCATGGGATTTGTCGCAGGCTGCATGACACCGCTCCTGCCGGCGATGCTTGGAACAGGTATGGTCAAGGTGCTTCTGACCCTTCTGACCACCTTCGGCCTCATGAGCAGCACCTCTACCACCTATACCTTCCTTTTCGGCATGGCCGACAGCTTCTTCTACTTCCTGCCTGTATTCCTGGCCGTTCAGATCGCCAAGAAGACCAATCACACAGTGCCCATGTTCATGGTCATCGGCGCCATGCTCTGCTATCCGGACATCACAAATCTTCTGGGCGGCGCCGTGGAAGGAGCTCCCATGGGAACCTTCCTGGGCATGACCTGCACCTATATCTTCGGTGTTATTCCGGTCATTTCCGCATCCTATACCTCTTCGGTATTGCCTATCCTTCTCATGACCCCTGTCATGTGCTGGGCGGAAGACTTTGCGGACAGAGTATCTCCCAACGTGCTCAAGGCTTTCCTGAAGCCCATGCTGTTCTTCCTGATCTGCACCCCCGTTGCCTTCTGCGTCCTGGGACCCATTGGCAACGTCCTTGGTAATCTGATGAGCGGCGTATTCTCTGCCATGTACAATACTGTGCCCTGGCTCACCGTCGGCATCCTGTCGGCCATCATGCCTTTCATCGTCATGACCGGAATGCACTATGCATTAATTCCTCTCTGCATGAACAATATGGCTACCCTGGGCTATGACGTCATCGTTCTCGTGACCATGTTCTGCTCCAACATCGCACAGGGCGGCGCTTCTCTCGGCGTTGCCGTCAAGACCAAGGATACCGAGACCAAGTCCGAAGGCATTGCCTGCGGTATCTCCGCCATCGTTGCAGGCGTTACCGAGCCTGCCATGTACGGTATCAACCTCCGCTACGGCAAGCCCATGATCGGTGCCGTTGCCGGCGCAGGCGTGGCCGGCCTGATCGCCGGTATCTTCGGCGTCAAGGGCTATACCATGGGCGGTTCTCCCTCTATCCTGTCCCTGATCCAGTTCATCGGCGGTGACAGCCCCATGCGCGGCGTCATCTTCGGTGCCATCGCTGCAGTCGCTTCCATCGGCCTTTCCTTCTTCCTGACCACCGTTCTTTATAAGGACCCCGAAGGCATGGGCGAAGAAGCTCCAGCCGAGGAAGAGGAAGAACAGGCTGCAAAGCCTCTGGTGGAGAAGATCGAACTGGCATCTCCCATGACCGGCAAGGTCCTGGATATCGATAAGGTTCCGGATGCTGTATTCTCCTCCGGCGCTCTGGGACAGGGCGTTGCCATTCTTCCTACGGACGGCAGAGTGGTTGCACCTGCTGACGGCACTGTTTCCAACCTGATGGATACAGGCCATGCCATTGCTCTGACCACGGACAGCGGCTGCGAGATCCTGATCCACGTAGGTCTGGATACCGTACAGCTGGAGGGCAAGCCCTTCAAGTATGCTGTCACCGAGGGACAGAAGGTCAAAAAAGGCGACCTCCTTATTACCGCTGATCTGAAGATGATCACCGATGCAGGCTACAAGATCCATACCCCGGTCCTGGTGACCAATTCCGACGATTATGTATCCGTTAAGATCGCCGAGACCACAAATATCTCCGCAGGCGATTCTCTGATGACCATCTGCTGATCCTCTTAAAGGCTCCTTAGCAGGGCGGCCTGAGCGGCCTGAATGGCCGGAAGGCCGGCAGCCGTCAGGGCAAAAGCCTTTTATCAGGAATGCGGCGGTAAATACAAAAAAAATATAGAAAATATATATCTATACAGAAAACGGTACAGCAGCAATACAGTCAGAAAACGTAAGGCATGCCCCTGCGCCTGCGGGCGCCGGGGTATTTTTCAAAAGAAAATTTTCAAAAAGAAACGGAGGTTAATACATGTCTGTTTTAAGAGATGACTTTCTGTGGGGCGGTGCGGTAGCTGCAAATCAGCTGGAAGGCGCCTGGAACGTGGATGGCAAGGGCCCTTCCACCTCCGATATGTGCACCAACGGCTCTCATGCAGTACCCAAGAGGGTGACCAGGACTATCCTTCCGGATACCTTATATCCCTCTCATGAGGCCATTGACTTTTATCACCACTATGAGGAAGACATAGCCCTCTTTGCCGAGATGGGCTTCAA
>DFDT01000055.1 GCA_002368865.1 Lachnospiraceae bacterium UBA3821
TTCATCCAATTTCCAGAGTTCGGAAAAATTTGGGAAAATTCGAACCGTATATGAACCGAAGATTTGCAACTAATTGATTATCAAATAGTCTTACTGACCGCATCGGAAAGTAGAATTTGGCACAGAAAATCAAGTTATTCTTGATTATTTGTTCAAATATTTACTATCTTTGCGGTGTGAAGGATGTTTTGGACATATTGGGCAGTGTTCCGGTTACCTCAGCGACGATAGCATCGCTATATCCGGAGATATCTGGTGCAAATCAGAAGGTATCTGCGCTGGAACAAAGCGGAAAGATTATACGCCTAAAGCGTGGTTTGTACGTTGTGAATCCGGAATGGAGCGGCAAGAGAGTCAGCATGGAACTTGTCGCCAACCATTTGTACTCCCCTTCTTATGTTTCCATGCATACGGCCCTTCGGTGGTACGGCCTGATACCGGAGCATGTTTTTCTGACACAAAGCATGTCGATCAAGCACTCCCGCAGGTTTGAGAACAGCCTGGGGAAGTTCGTCTATATTTGCGTCGACAGAAACTGGTTTTCTATCGGACTGCGCCATGAGGACTTGGATGAGGGATCTTTCATCATTGCCTGTCCTGAAAAGGCCTTGTGCGATTTGATTTGCGCCACACCAGGTGTGAATCTCCGCTATAAGAAGGACGCGCAACGCTTTTTGGAAGAGGATCTGCGGTTGGATATGGACGCGTTTCGGCAGTTCGATGTCGAAATACTCCGTCAATGTTCCGCAATGGGAAAAAAGACACAGTCGATTGAAACGATCATGAAGTTGTTAGGACAATGAATGAACTCTATGAAAAGATGCTCTCGGCCTACGACCAGAGCACGGATACGGCGAGAAGAAATGCCGTTTATGAAGTGAGCCAGCAGATTGTCCTGGCAGGACTTGCTGATGGTGGCTTCTTTGACAAGGCAGCGTTTTACGGCGGTACCTGCCTTCGTATCTTTCATGGGCTTAACAGATTCAGTGAAGATATGGATTTCACGTTGCTCAAGGAAGATAACTCATTTCACTTCGAGCAATACTTTCAGCCAATCATCGACCAGTTCGCCTTGGTAGGCCGGAAGGTTGAGATTAAGAAAAAGGAGAAGAAGAGCTTCGGGAAGGTGGAATCGGCGTTTCTGAAAGACAATACGGACGTTTATGACCTCTCCTTTCAGACGGAGAAGTCCATACGAGTCAAAATTGAAGTGGATACTATTCCTCCTTTGAAGTTCACTACCGAGCAGAAGCTCCTCTTGCAGCCTAAATCCTTCATGACCCGTTGTGTCACGCTTCCTGACCTCTTCGCCGGCAAGATGCATGCTCTGGCATTCCGTGTCTGGAAGAACCGGATAAAGGGACGGGACTGGTATGATTTCGAGTGGTATGTCCGGAATGGCATTCCGCTGGACTGGAATCACCTTCAAGAACGGATTCGCCAGTTCAACGGTCAGGAAATGACTTTGGAGGAATTCAAAACCACGCTCCGCGAGCGTCTGTCCGGCACTGACATCAACCGAGTCAAGGAAGATGTACTCCCCTTCCTGAACAATCCTGGCGAGTTGGATATCTGGTCCAATGATTACTTCCTGCTGTTGGCCGATCAGATGAAAATCCATGAATAAGGATGAAGACGTTTTCATACATAGCACTTTCGTTGACTTTGGCGTTGGCATTTTGCCTGTGGCTTCCGAGCAACCTGTCATTCACGATAATTTGGATGGGCACGGCTTTCCTTGGCTTGCCCTTGCTGATTGCGGATGTCATTGCCCTAATCTATCTCATCCGCTACAGGAAAGAGAAAGGGGTGAAGGGATTGGCAGTCTTTCTTGTATTAATCCCAGTTGTTTTCACTATTGGAATGTATGTTCCATGGAACTCGGCTTCTGACAAAACGATGTACAAGCATTATCAGAAACACGAAAACGACTTGCGTGAATTGATTCAATACGCCGAGAGTCTCACCGATTCTGTATCCATCTCCTTTCCGTCAGACTCAATTCCCCAGGAAGTGTCAAAGGAGCAATATAAACACGTTATAGAATTACTGAAAAAGTCTCGATGCGAAAGTATAAAAACTTATTCGGGTCTCTTTACTGACAACACTATGGTTGTGTTCCGCCATACCGGATTCACTTCAAATGGATATCAGTTATTTCCCGACAATGAAATCAAGGTATTCAGATGGGATCCGCTAGGATCTGACTTCAATGGAATCTACGATATCGATACTCCTCCATTCAGATGTTCAGTTAAACTACCTCGTTAGACACTGAGGTATTTCTGTTATGTGGATTTGCACGGCTACATAGAAGTTATTTACGAACTATGTGTACCACATTTCTACCGCGACTTAGGTAATATATTGATTATAAATCAGTTAAATATTTTGCATGGGGAAGTAAATAGTGAATCTGAAGAATTCGATAAATGTCATCACGGTTCCTGCGGGGAACATCAAACAAGCGCCAACAGTCCGTGAAAAGCCGGCGGGAGCGGGCAGAGCCGGGCAGGACGCAAGACGGCGGCGTTCCATCCTCAAAAACGGGGCAAATTGAGGATGGGAAGGCGAAAAATGGCGTTCCATCCTCAAAAACGGCACGAAATGAGGATGGGAAAGGCGCAGCCGCGGAGACCGGCGGCGGAGGAACGCCGGCGGAAAACACCGCGGAGTCCGGCAGCGGCAGGTGCATGCCGCATGGCGCAATATTAATTCTTTCTTCGTATATTTGTTGTCACACAAAGGTAAAGCGTATGGACGAGATTCGGTATTTTGACTTTGCCCGGCTGGATGGTGTTCAGGCAGGCAATGCGCAGGACGATGCGGCGGCCACGGGCGTGACCGTCTTCTTCTTTCCAAAGCCAGCCATGGCTTCGGCCGTCGTCCTGGGCGGCGGACCTGCCTCGCGCGAACTTCCGCTGCTGGATCCGGAGCGGAATACCCAGCCGCTCAACGCCCTTGTCTTTTCCGGCGGTTCCGCCCACGGGCTCGCCGCGGCGGACGGCGTGATGCAGTGCCTGGAGCAGGCCGGTTACGGCTATGACACCGGCTTCGGGCTGGTCCCAATCGTCTGCCAGAGCGACATCTTCGACCTCTCCTACGGCGACGGCACGGTCCGGCCCGACCGCGAGATGGGCTACCAGGCCTGCGAAGA
>DFDT01000124.1 GCA_002368865.1 Lachnospiraceae bacterium UBA3821
TAATCCACACCTTCCTCAAGTCTCTCACTCCAGTACTCCACAAAATCATATATTTCTGTTTCATTCAACCCGTACTGCGAAAGGATCTCCCGAAATACACTTTCTCTGGAATCCGCAGGCACAATAAAGCCTTCTCTTCTCTGGAAATAAAAACCTTCCGCAATGCTTTCATAGAACAAAAAACCATATTTTTCCGTGTCTGCAGGATCCTGCGCATCCGGAACAGTCAGGGTGCCATCCGGCTCTGCCAGCACCTCCCACCCGGTCTGATACGCCGGGATCGTTCTGGTCAGCTTATCCGGCTCCCCGAAGCTCACAGCAACCGCTGTCTCCTCCGCGGGATACAGATAGATATTCGGTTTCTCTACGCCGTTGCCCTTTGCCGCATTGGTATTGGATGAGCTGGCATCCTTGCCCGCATTACGTATTTTCGCGTAATACTCTCTCTCCTTACCCTGAGCGATCGCATCGGCCAGCTCGGTGTTTCCCTTCTCCCGCGCATCCCGCTCTCTGGCAAATCTTGCCAGTGTCTTCCATGTCTGGTATCTGGATTCGGCCTCCTGTTCCTTTGCGCTCTTCTGCTCCATGACCTTTTGCAGTTCCTGCTCTCCGCCATGGATGAAGGCATCCACTTCTTCCTTGTCATGCCCCTCATCGATCAACGCGTCCGCCGCTGCCCATCGCAGGGCTCTGTCAGTCATAGCCGTAGATTCCGGATTCTTGTTGGTATAGTCATTCACCGCCTGTACATTTTGAGGCTTATCGGTCTCATAAGAAGCCTTCTCCGTTATCTGCCCGATGACCGCATCCACAGCATCGTTTCCGGTGATGGACGTATTGTTTGCAATCATATTTGTGGCATGCGTGGCATTCCGCATTGCCTGCGTCGTCGGACTGCTATAGTTTGGCTGCTCCGTGAATCGGCGCACATTGTTATTAGGATCGCCGCCGCTGCCTGAAATAATCCCGGTGCCGCTGGCATCGCCGTTTCCCAGATTTCCCAAGGTTTTAAGCCCCTGCCATATAGCCCCAAAGATCTCTGATTTGGTTGGGGGCGGCACATTGGAGTACGTATTGGACGGAGCGGAATTTCCGCTATTGTAAATCCCTGCCGCCCTACCGTAATCTCTTGCCGTCTCCGCGGAAGCAGTCAGGGAATCCGCCCCCATCGCCGCGCCGGCCACCAGAAAAGCAACTATGACATATGTCTTAAATCTGTGATATCTCATTTAGTTTCCCGCCTCCTCTACCTGTTTTTTCAAGTCCTGATACCACGGAATAATGGGATCGTCCTTGCATTCCGCCAACTGGAATGCGCCTCTTTGCTCCGCGATCCTCATCATCGCGTAAGCCATATCCGCATCCCCCATGTCATCATATACACAGGCCAGCCAGAACGGAGTATACGGCTCATCCGCGCTGCCCGTATAGAGTGCCTGCAGCAGGAAATATTCCGCATTTCCGAAATTTCCGATCTGGGCCTGTGTGCACCCTGCCTTGTAATTCAGTATAAAATGATCCGGATTTTTCTTGGCTCCCTGCAGCAAAACCTCTGCTTCTTTCTCGACCAGGCTTCGGTTATTCTCTGTCTGTCCGACTTCTGCGCCGTAGGTCTCCGCCATGCGCAGATAGTAGTCCGCAGACTCCTTATCCGCCATAGCTTCGATCTCGCTCCGGGCAGAACCATACTCCTTCTTTTCCATGGCAACCGCTGCTTTCAGAACCTGCACCTCATCCGTTTTGCCATAAGTCTCCTGCAGCTCCTGAATGGCAGCATCCGCCTTCTCCGTCTTCCCCTGTTCCAGCAGCTTTGTGACCTCCCTGCGGGTGTCCGCCACCTGCTTCTCATACCCGGAGAGTGTATTTCCCTCCGCTTTCTCTCTGGAGAAAGAGCCGCAGAGCACATAGCCCAGGATGCACACCACATAGATCACCGGCATGAGCTTTGCCGGAATCTTACCTCGCAATGCCAGCCGTACCACAAGGATCGCCACAGCAAAGACCGCCATCCCGATGCCCAGGATCACATTTCCCTGAAACAGAAAAATACCCGCAAGCGCCAACAGTAGCATCAAACATGATAATATCAGCATTTTTCCTCTCCTCTCCGCCTAGTTCTTCTTCAGCTCCCTCTCTAATTTGTGCATCAGTAATAATGCATGCTCCTTGATACCGTATCCGTGATATTCCCCTCCGTACCCCGTATATACTCCGGCATTGAGTCTGTCCACCGCTTCCTTCACACACTCGTAGGACTCCTCATACCGTTCCGTATGATCGTACAGACAGGCCAGTGCATACCAGACTGTGGGCTGCTCCTCATCGATTTCCAGACACTTGCGATACAGTTTCTCCGCCCGTTCCAGATCCATACAGCCGGAAGATTTTACACCGCTGTCGCTATAGTTTCCATACAGATTCCCCAGTAGATAATAGGTGGCGCTCACATCCGGATACTTCTCCACAATTTTTTCCAACCGCTCCTCTACCTCACTGTATCTGTCCACGCCGGCATGTTGTCCCTGATATATCCATAAACGATAATAATTCTCGCACTCCAGAAGCGCAGTCAAAAGCTCCGATCTCTGTACAACCGCCATCTGTTCTTCCGAAAATCTGCTAAAACTGTTTGCTTTTCCCCTGTTTCCCGTCGTCATGGAATGGTCATCGCATACAAAGGTGTCCACCATCGCCAGCAGCTCCGCGCCGGACGCTGCATCCGACTCAGGGCTCGCCGCCAGCTCCGCCAGCTTCACTGTATATTCCAATGCCTGATCCACATTCCCCTGGCGGTAATTCATGATCGCCGCCATAGAGACAAACAGGGAATTCTTCGGATAATTCGCGATATTCTCCGCCAGGACAGGCTGTACCGCTACATAATCTTTATTGTACAAAGCCACCACCATCAGGAAATCAGACAAGATCTCGGAATCCACCTGTGCGACCGCCTCCGTCAGGAAAGTCTGCGTCTCCTCCAACATTTCACAGTCGTACAGCAAGGAAGCCATCTCATACTTCTCGTCGATCAGACAGCCATTCCGCTCATCTTCAGAAAGATCCTCCCTCCGGGCCACCCCTGTCACAAAAGCCTTGTCATACCGCTGCACACAAGCCCAGATATCCGGTTTGATCCTGTCCTGCTCAATAAATTGTCCATCATAAAGCTCGCTCACCCGGTACACTCTGGCGCTGTCCAGCACAAACTTCTGTATGCCGAAATGATCTGGATGTTCCTTCGCGATCTTAAACCAGTCATCTATCAGATTTTTGTAGCTGCCGCCGGCATTCAGCAGATCATTGCGCATCAAAGACACCAGGAAATTTTCGCGGACCACCTCCAGCCTTTCCTCACTCAGATGCTCCAGCAACCACTCCTTGTCCTTTGCAGATATCGCGGACGGCTGCATAGCCGTGTTCGTATAAATATCAGCGGCGATCAATCTCGATATCAGATCCGCCTTAAAATCTTTATCTTTGTCTTCCGCCTGGGCATCGTTACTCTCACTTTGCTTTTTCGCGCGGGAAGCATAATCCAAATACATAAAATGCCATACTGCATTGTCCGGATCCTGCAATAACACCTGCTCAAGCCTCTGCTTCAGCGAAGCGTCTGCAACCGCCCCCTCTTTCTCCAACTGCGCGTTCACATGCAGTAAAAGTATCTGATAATTATCCGGATTTGCATTCGAAAGATCCCGAAGGGTATTGGTATTCTCGCTGAAATAATTCTTCCATGCGCTGATGGTCACATCCATCTGCTCCAGATCACGCGCCACCCCCACATAGTCGTCATAACTCTGGCGTTCCTCAGCTGACTGCACATATGCAATAATGCTGCCCAACGCATATTCTGCCTGACTCGGCGCCGTAACTTTATCGGCCACCGCAACGACTACCATGACCACCAGCGGGATCACTGCAAGGGCAACTGTACCGGCTGCATTTGTCTTTACCGCCCGCTGCGGTTCGGCCGCAGTTCCTGCAGCAACTCCTCCTGCTACTTCTGGCGCCTTCTCTTCAGCCTTCTTCTCTGATACCTCTGCCGCACCCTTCACCGCTGTCTCTGCCACGCCCACAACCGTCTGCTCTGCCTTCCGGAGCATCCACAAAATGACCGGGCTGACAGCCAGCGATACCAGAAACGCCAAAATCAGCACCTTCGACAGATAAGAGATCACCGACACATTCTTTCCGAATCCCTGTATAAACAATGACAATAAGATACCATATACAATTCGGACAACAAAATAATCCACCGCAAACACAATGACGGGAATTACATTTTTTAAGCTGATCAAAAACTTCTTACCAAAAGACATCTGTTCCGACAGGTCTGCCGCCTGGACCAAAAACAGCATCAGAAAGATCCCCAGACAAATGCCCTGGATCAATATCGCGATCACCCCGGGAAGATTCCCCACAACCGGATTACTATGGGACTGTTCCCATGCCGTAAAAAACGGCAGTCCGGACAGAAAATTGGTCAGCATATAGGCTGCCAGCATCCAGAAACCTCCTACAAGGATCGTCTTCCCCATATGGGCAAGGGAAGATTTCTTTTCCTTTTGCCCACACACTGCCAAATATACCAGGACCGCCGCCACCAGATATCCGGCAAAATTGCAGCAGGTAACCTGCCATGACGCCAATCCGGTGCCCTTTGCCCGCATCAATAAAGCCTTCAACAGCCTGGGCAAAAAGATCAAGGCCATTGACATGCACAAGATACTAGCATTTCCTCTCTTTTTTGCTGAATCCATTTATCAGACCTCCCATCACAGTTTGTCTTTTTTATCAAAGACTCAATAGTTCGCTGCTTCACAGACGCTTGTTTTCCTCTGCATGTTTTATTTTATCATTGCCTGTCAAAGCTGTCCACAGCTCATTTCCCGTCAGCTCATTTCCCGTACCTTGTCAACCCGTACTTTCCACCCAGCCAATAGCAGGTATCGCTTTCCACAATGCACTTCACCTCATCATCCGCCAGTCCGTTTTCCTGCTTAGTGATTTGCCCCTCCAAAGGCCTCGTCTCCAACTTCCCGGGACTATCCAGGATCAGTAGTCCGTCCGCCTCCGTAGTGATCCACAGTTTCCCGCCGGAATCCAGAAACAGATAACGCACCTTCATACCGGGGATTCCGTCGTCCTGATTCCAGTTCTGCGTGATCTTCCAACCGTCCTCCTGCTTCCCCGCCAGGCTCAATCCTCCATAGATCAGCTGACCGCTGCCGATCAGGACACACTTATCGGAGAGCGGCAGGATCGCATTGATATATCTGTGGGGGATCCCGTCCTCCGGCGTCAGATAACTCCATCCGTCTGCTCCCCGGATACTGATTCCGCCCTGTCCTGCGGCAAGATAAGATCCGAACCAGATTTCGTCTCCCACCTGCTCGATCACCTGCACTACATTCTCCGCCAACCCGTTTTCTGTGGTCAGCACCTCTTTCACTTCCCAACTTCCGCCTTCCCGTGCAAGAAAAGCGGCGCCCTCCTGCGCTCCCAGCCACAATCCGCCTTCCGTCACCAATATGGCATTCACACGGCCGCCCGGGATCTCCGGCGCCGTGATCCTGCGCACCTCATTCCCCTCCGCATCAAAAGCGCTGATCCCGGCGTCATGCCCTGCCCAGACAAGCCCGTCCTCCGTCTTTTGAATCATTGCCGCGTAGATCATCGCAATCCCCACGTCCAGCTTTTTAAGAGTCTCCCCTGTATCCCGGTCCAGCCAATAGATTCCCTCTGTGGTTCCTACCCAAAGTCTCTCTCCATCGTCAAAAAGCGCCGATATCTCGGCTCCCGGCAGCACAACCTGCAGGTTTTCAAACTGCTCTGCCTCCGGCTCATGCTTCCTCGACTGATACAAAATTCCTGCACCGATTAACATGATAAAAAAGACCGCTATGATCACAATGTTCTTTTTATTCATAGAATCAATCGTCCCTCTTCCATCCGATAATGTGTATTACAAAGTTTTTCCGCCTCGTTTCGGTTATGGGTGACCAAAAGAATGGCGCATTTTCCCGCACACTTCAGCCGCACTCCCTCCATCGTCCGCTCTTTCCAATCAGGATCCAGATTAGAAAACGGCTCATCCAAAAGCAATAGATCCTTTTCACATGCCAATGCGCGCGCAATCGCCGCCCGTCTCGCCTGTCCTCCGGAAACCTGATTTGGATATCGTTTTAAAAGCTCCTTAATCCCAAAAGTTTCCGCCAGCTCTTCCGCCTGCTCGGTCCGCTCCGCCCTGCTCTTTTTACCGGATCCAAATAATATATTTTCCTGCACCGTCATATGATTCCATAGCAGACTATCCTGAAAGACCATGGACACCCCCCGCAAATGAGGATCTTTGGGCAGAATTTCCCCATCCCTTCGGATCTCGCCTTCATCCTGCACCAATAGCCCTGCTATCATACGCAGCAACGTCGACTTTCCACATCCGCTCTCTCCCTGAATGGACACCCTCTCCTTATCATGGATTTGAAAAGACACCTTATTCACTGCACAAAGTCCGTCATAATGCTTACTGACCTCAATGATCTCAAACATATTTTTCTATCTGTTCCTTCCTATCTGTTCCCTACTGTTATCGCTTATGGATTTTTTGCCAAATCCATGTTCCAAAGTAAAGCACCCCCACAGCCGCCAAACATACTGCCATCTGCATAAGGCAAAAAACGGCAACGGTTTCCGAGGCCCCGTAATGCAGATAATTATATATCTTGACGGAAAGCGGCTCTTTTCCCGCCGGCATCAACATTAGAGCGGTTCCTACATCGCCCAGAGTCAGCAGGAATACCACAAGACCCGCTATCGCCATGCCGGGCATCATCATGAACACCTTCACTCTCCAAAATGCCTGCCCTCTGCCTGGCTGCAAAAGCCTGGCTGCATCGATCCGATTACGGTCCATGCGCAAATAACATCCATATTGGATCAGCATGGCAAAAGGCAGATACCTGATCGCCATACCTATAGACGGCATAATATTTCCGCTCCGTAAAACATGGAGTGGTGTATCACTGAAAAATTTCAACACCCCAATTCCCGTCAACACTCCCGGGATTGATAACGGAGCGATCGCAATCCCCAGCCAAACAGGTTTCATCGTTTTTTGTTCCGCCAGCTGCAATGCCATCATCGCCGAAGGGATCATCACGAAAGCAACCGCCCCCAATCCTGTAATCCCCGAATTCCATAATTCCTCTCCCGCGGATACATACGACCCAGAGAGACTTCCCACATAAGGAATCAGTGAAAACACGGGCAGTATGATCTGAAGTACAGCCACCAAAACCGCCCCGCTCCCGGCCACATTCATTAGACGGGAGTATTGAGGGATCACTTCTTCATCATCCTTCATCGGTTTCACAACATTACGCAGCGGCAGAATCCCCATGAGGATAACCGCCGCCGAAACAAAAAGCAGCGGAACAGAAAGCTCCAGAGAATGCGCGCTCCTTCCCACCGCTGAATAATCCGAGAAAATCTCCATGGCATATACATTTACCTGAAACAATGACGGAATCGTATAATCCGTGATAGAAAGTACAAAAATAACAGCGCCGATAGCCATGAGGTAAGGGAGTTGTTTGGGAAACACAATTCTCCAATATACTCTATCCGCGCTCCGGCAAAGCAAAGCTGCCTTCCACTCCCCCGCATCCACCTGCTCCAAAGAGATCATTGCCGCCGCGCATGCATATGGCAAAAAGGCAAACCCCTCTACGATGACACATGGCCAAATCCCTGCCATGCGGTATCGCAAAAGGGAAGGAATAAACCTTCCCATCATCCGGACCAGATTCATATAAGTCAACGCATAAATATAGGACGGCACCGGAGCGGTCAACAGGAAAAACCAGCGCCCCAACGTGTTTCCCCTCTTCTTACTGTGTAACTTAACCGCAGCAAAAAGACCGACGCTCACACAGCACACTGCGGTGAAGAAAGCAATTATAACAGAATGATACAATAGTCCCGCTCGCCTCTCGCTAAAATCACAGAACACAGGCAGGTGATCCTTCCCGCCTGTCGCAGAGAGATATAACACCGGAACAAAGGCTAAGAGCAGATAAAGGATCAGCCCTGGCCAGTTACTGTTTTTCCAAATTGTTAATTTTGTAAATTTCTGCCAGATCATGCTTTATCTCCTCTCTGTTCAGGGTAAACAGCATTGCTTTTTCATCCCCTGTTTCCGGAGTAAAACACCAATAAGAATGATAACAATTAAAATATGCCATCGTCGACATCCGCGTTTTATTGTCCTGACCCAAATGCAGCCACTGTATTCCCATCATCGCATGGATCGAGGATAAAGAGTTCAAGATATAGGCACCGTTTCCTGTCACAGCGCCTTTATCATTCAGAAAACCAGCCTGCACAAGTTCTTCGTACATCTTTGCAGAATCAGGTTTCCGCCGCGCCCCGGTAAACAGCTGCATAAACGGAATGACATGGCGATAATCCGTCCTTTGTGCAAACACATCCTTCGCTACCGCATTCAACGCACCGATCGGCTTATCATCAATATCAATAATCTTCTCGCCGGTAAGCATGCTGTTCAGATACATTCTGCGTTTCATCTCCGCCACTCCGAGCACCGTCCAGACCGCATCTTCGGTACAGTTCATGATCAGGCGCGGTGCCTCCGGATCCCCCTCAGGCATCAGCATGCCCTCCGTAAACTCTGCGGCTGTGCCCTCCAACATGGTCAGATAGTCATTTTCCTCGCCTCTCAGCCTGACATAAGCATCCTGTTTGGAGCAGAAAACCTCCAGGATACGCAGCTCACCGCGCGCCGACACACAAAATAAACGGGTACATACCAGGGGATCGGCGATCACCTGAACCGCTTCTTTCAGCCCTTCGGTCTGAAGCAGCGCCTGATCTGCCGCCACCTTAGTATCTGACTGAAACATGATCTTTGACAATGGATTTTGCTCCAACCGGTATGCCTCTGGCAGCCCGGCCAGCTGTCCCTGCTTTAAATTAATATTTATCATCTTTTTCGCCATCTCTTTCACCTGCCCCTTAAAATTCACCGTTAAGCCGCATCTGTCTTCTGACATTTCCGAGAGAGTTCTCCGCGTTCATGACCGTACCGGTTGTACTGCTGTGATTCATGATATTGTTCACATCATTTGCGTAGTTGGCAAGTCCCTGACCCGCCTTTTGGGCAAGCGGGCTCTTAGCACCTGCATCATAAACCATAGACGTAACTTCACCTACAGTATTTCCGACAGTCTGGCTCATTCCAAAATGCACCAATGCGCCGCTTTCTCCATGAATGGTCTCATTAATGGCAGTACTAATGTTAATATCTTGTATTCCCAGCTTACCGGTGATGGCTCCCGATATCTTATCGGACACCACCATGTTCACATACGCCGACCCGCCCTCTCTGGCAAACTGAGAAAACCGGGTTCCCCAGTTATTCGGATCAAGGTTTGGATTATTCGCATATTCATCAGCCATGTTGTATCCGGCCTGCGCAGGTATCAGTACCACTTCCGAAGAACCACCTGTAAGACCTGCCAGGGACATTCTTGCAATCTTGGTGCCGGCATTGTCCGCTCTCGCAAGATCCTCCAGCGTCTGCGCAGATGCCTCTCCCAGAGTTTCAAAGAATCCCGGAGGCTTCACCTGGGCATTGGGGTCTCCGCCGAGCTGTCCCGAGTTGCTGTCCTGCATCAGCTTTTTCACGCTTGCAACCTCATTCGCAGAAACCGTCTTTCCGTCCTTCAGATCCTGCTGCATCTGTTTTAGCTTATTCAGCGCAAACTCATCTGCCTTCGACGCTTCTCCGTTTGCCGCTTTATTTTCCAATACCTTCTGATATCCCTGGAGCTGCGACAACAACGTTCCCGTATCCCCGGAGACTGCCGGCCTGCCGGAGCTCTTAGAGCCCTTGGGCCATCCTCCGTTTTGCATCAGACCCTTGGCACTCCTGCCGGATTCTGACCAGCCATCGTCGTCCGCCAATGCCGTCAGCCGGTCCAGCCACAGGAAAAATCCAAACAGCGCCAGGAACCCTGCTGCCGTCGCCGCAATCTGCTTTTTCCCGGTTCCCGCGAAAGCCAACGAAACCACAGCCAAGACCACCGTTACAGCCAGTCTCGCATAAAAATTATAGTCGAACAAAACCCACAGAACCACATTGACCGCCGTATAGATTGCAAATCCTACCGCGAGGTAATAAAGCCACAGCATTCCGTCCGAATAAAACGGGTGATCCTTTCGACGGCCGTCGTGCAACTTCTTGTTGGACGCCTTGATGAAAAAGATCCCCTGACCGATCTGGCTCTCCGCCCCCTGCCCAAAGGAGAAAAAGAACAGCAGCATAAATACAAATACCGCGAACGGATTTCGTATCAGAAAGCCTGCCACGCTGGCGCACAAAATACCTGTTCTGAGAAAAAGAGTATTCTTCTTCGCCGTATCCTGCGCCTCCCGTTCCTTCATGTAATGCTTCCTGAGGGGAAGCACACTAAAGAAATCCTTTACCGGTGCGAACGGCCCCCGCTGTAAAATACGGTAGATCAGCCTGGGAATCAGTAGTCCCAGCGCAAACGTAAGCGGTGCCACCAGTGTACCCGTCATAAAGTCACCGGCCTTGTCAAAGGGAGAGACTCCTTTAAACGGCGTTCCCTCATAGACGCCTCCTCCTACCAGATAAGGCGCCAGATCACTCGCCCCCACAGTTCCCCGGCCGATCCACATGGTGTCATTCAGGATAGACCAAAAATAGACATTAAACAAAAACATCACCACATACACAATCACCATAGGGATCAGCACCTGCGGCAGATGATGGATGAATGCCCCTGCCATGCCTTTAATGTAATTCCACACCAGCGCCGGAAAAGACCTGGGCGTTCCGTGATCTGCGCAATAATCCTCCCATGTGGGATCAAGGAACCGGATATTCAGCTTCGCTTTTTTATTGTCTGCTTTGTTTTGTTCGGGCATACTGCTTTCCCTCCTCATGATCAAACGTGTTCAATCAACTATTTTGTGGCAAAAATCTCCTGCATATCCTTGCTGGCAGTTTCCAGCATATCATAAACTTCCGTCAGGTTTACGTTCATACCCTTCACTTTCAATCCCTCCACATCCGCATTCGGACGAATCGACAAATCAAAGAATCCCATCTCGATCAGCTCCTTCTCACGATCCAGCGAAATCACATAATCGATAAAGACTTTCGCGTTCTCCTCGTCGGGAGCACCCTTGATCATTGCCGCGGTGTTCGGTGTGATCAGGTTTCCAATCTCACCATCCCCCTGATCCGTAAAGCACATTGTCACATGAGCACCGTCCTCTATGGCTTCCTTCGCATCATCCGTATCTGTATAGCCGACCTTGACCTGTCCTGCCGCCGCCATATCCTTCGTCACGGAATTGCCGTCCACCACCTGTACGCCGTTATCCTTCAATGTCTGGAAAAATTCTTTTCCCTTGTCCGCGCCCAATGCCGCGTACAGAGCTGCCGCCTGTGTGCGGGTGGTGCCGAACATCGGATATGCAATCGCAATCTGGTCTGCGGCATATTTACCGTTTGTCAGATCATAAATGGATGTGGGATAGTCCTTCGCCTCCACCAGATCCGTATTGACTAACAATACTCTGGCTCTTCCGCCGAAAGCAGTCCAATAACCCTCCGGATCCTTATAGGCATCCGGAATATCCGCAGCCTCCGGTGATATATACGGCTGCAGAACGCCCTGCCTCTGCAGTTCGATGGTCTGTGCAAACTCGTTGTTCCAGAACACATCGCACACGGGATTTTCCTTTTCGGACAGAATCTTATTCGTCAATCCCGTGGTTTTATTCGCCTCCAGATCATACACCGGTTTCACCTTGATGCCGGTATCCTTTTCAAACTGTTCAAATATCTTCTCAGAAAACACCTGATCAACCGCTGTATAAACGACAACCTCTCCCTTTCCTGCAGTTCCCGCTCCTGTTTTCGAACTTCCCGAAACACTGCCCGCGCTGCCTGTACTGCTGTTACCGCTCTCCTGTCCGCTGCATGCCGCTAACGACATAGCCAAAACACCTGCTGCCAATGTCAGCAAAATACCTCTACGCTTCATTTTTCTTTTTCCTTTCCGCCTGCATTATCAGCGTATGTATACACTGATTCATGTTAAATAATAGCATTTTGTGCACGGAATGTCTATATCGCATTTACACCATATGTCGCATATACACGCTTTTTTTGCGCAAAAAAGTCCCGAATCTCATACATGGGTTCTACCACAGCTCGGATTCGGGACTTATGCTTTTTATGCTATATATGTATTACTCTGTCGCATCCTCCGCAGCCTCTTCCACTGCTGCCTCCACAGTCTCTGCTGCACTCTCAGCCGCTGCCTCTGCTGCCTTCGCCGCCGCTGCTGCCTCTGCCTCAGCCGCCTTCGCCGCCGCCTTCTCTGCAGCCAACTGCGCAGCCGCTGCCTTACGAGCCTTCTCTTCCTCCTGCAGTTTCGCATTTGCGTCAGCCGTAGCCTGCTTCAGATCCTCAATGTCCTTATTATACTGCTCGATACTTGCCTTCAGCTCATTTACCTTCTCCATAAGCTCAGGGAAATTCTCAGCCACCCAGTCCGTTCTCTCCTCGAACATTTTCTCGCCCAGTTCTGCGTATACCACACGAATGCTGCCCTCTGCCGTGGAAATCTTACCCTTCAGAGAAGAAACACCGCTCATCTCCTTTGCCTTGTTCGCTGCCTCCTGGCTCTTGCTGGAAATTGCGCTTCCCACTCCGCTTAATTTGTCGAAAAAGCCCATTGTCATACCCTCCTTATAAACGCTCACAGACTTTTGTCTGTCGATTTTCACTTCCCTATCAATGTATCACATTTTGAACAAAAATGATAGAGTTTTTGTGCATCATTTCCCTTCATGAACCACAATCTGATTGAACGGGATTTCTATGCCGTTTTTGTCAAAATAAATTTTAATCTCACGATTCAAAAGACGCGGTGCGGAAAATACATTATTTTCCTCCACAGTCGCCACAAATTTCAACACCACTCCGCTCTCGCCAAGCTCCTGCACGCCTACATAGCGGGGAGTTTCCATAAACACCTCCGGATACTTCGCCTGAATTTCAGGCAGCATTTTGCCGATTGCCTCCTCCACCTGCTCCAGATCGGCCTCATAAGAAATGCTGACCGTTGTGACCGCGACACTCTTATTGGTGGAACGATTCAGTATATTGCGCAGATCAGAATTGTTGATGATCTTGATATTGTTCCCCATATCCCGGATCGCTGTGGTGCGGATACCGATCGACTCCACTGTCCCGCGGAAATCATTCACCTCGATGATGTCTCCCACATTGAACTGATCCTCAAACACGAGGAATATACCCGTCACCAAATCTTCCACCAGACTCTGCGCACCGAAACCGATGATCAACGCCACAATCCCTACACTGGCAAAGATTGTGCTCACATTCACTCCCATAGCCGATATACACCAGAAGAAAGCAACCAATGTGGTGACATAACTGATCGCACTGCGCAAGAGGGTCACTGCGCTGCGCCCTTTGGGACTTTTCGCATGAATGTGTTCCAGGATGAATTGTATGATCGTGGTCACAAGGATCATCAACAAGATGATCGCAATGATCCGAAACGCCGTAATCCAATTCAGCGAAAAGGTTTCCGCGATCTTTCCCACATCGCCGAATATCCCCACCCAGGTTTCCTTCACCGACTCCTTTGTCTCCGCAGAAAGGAAAGGCAATAGCGAAGGATTGGTGACTATGAGGAAAAGTACCAGGATAACTGCCCATCCCACAATTTTACCGACCCTCACTTTTTGGAACTCAGCCACCGCTGTTCTCCGAAAAGCCTCATTCCGCTTTTCCCGCTCTGCTGCCTGCGCAGCCGCTTTCGCAGCCTTAGCCTCCTCGCCGGTTTTCCCGACCGTTTCCTGCACTGTTTTCTTATTTTCTTCCATCTCTTATCCTTACCTCCTACTATATATTTGCGATATACCACTTAATTCCCTGCCGGCGCGAATACTACATGCGTCACATCATCCCTGCTCACCCCGGTGGTCAGGCTGAAATTCTTTAAAACTGTTCCGTCCTCCCCGACATTCTCGATCGCTTCGCTTCTCGTAATCCCGTCGCGGATCTGCAGCGGCTCCAGATAATAGATTCCCTTTTCCGCCGTCGTGTCAAAAACATGGATCGCATACATACTGCCCGTGACATCCAGCGTCACACCGCTGTCAATCATAATGCATCCGTCCCCTCCCCCTGCCGACAAGTAAATACCTGTTGCAGAATATCCTCTCGGATCGGATACTTCCAGGCTCCCGTCACCTGTGATCGTAAGCGCAGCCGCATATGCTTCGTCAAAATAATCGCTGGCATCCACATAAATGGAGTCCAGATGATTCTCCCCGATCAATCGGATGGTAAAACCGTTTCCCATCCGGGTCGCATACAGATCACCCTCAAAATAACAGTTCTCCAGTGTCAGCGTATTGGTTGCCGCGTCATAGGACGCCCCCGGAACTCCTCTGTCAATGCGGAATTCAGCAAACTTACCGACATAATACGGATAAGAATAATCTTCATTGGGCGTATACTGATAAGTCTGTCCGTTCTCATCCACCCGCTCTTCATGGCGTTTTTCCAACAGCACGCTCTGCGTCGAACCGCTCGGCATCAGATTCGACAGAACCGGGAATGCCGTATCCGCATGCTCACCCGATAACTGCTCCTCTTCCTTCACAGAATTGTCCACCGCCGGTTCTGTGACTTCCGTCGGTTTTTCAGTTACGGGCTGCTCTGCTGGTTTCTCAGGCTCCTTCTCAGTTGTCTCCTCTGTCTCGGTCTCCTGCGTTTCCGCAGCTATCGCATCTGTTTCCTGCAGAAAATCCAGCTCAAACACATTCAGCAATAGCAAAATTGCCAGCACAGAACTCACAAACTTCAGATACAGATCCTGCCTGCGCTTTTTCCGCCTAAGATATACAGAAATAGATTCTTTCCTGCCCGCTCCATACTCATCTTTACCGGCTTCATATTCCTCCACCGGTTCCTCAAATTCAGGCGGGAGCGGATATTCTTTTTCCGAGAATTGTTTCGATAATTGTTTCGATAATTGTTTTTTTGTTTTCATACTACACGCCCGCCTTCGCTGAAATGATCCAAGGCGCAGGCTGGTTCTCAAACACATTCTTGCTGGTAAGCTTAGAAACTGCAATCTGGATCACCGTAAAATCCGTGATACCAAACTTTGCCAGAATATCCCGCATAGATGCAGCCGCCTTAAAATCCAGCGTATAGATCACAAACTCCATATTCGGATTGAGCTTGGTCAGATAGGCGAGCTCCTGCTCCAAACTCGCCGAAGCCACCAGCATCGTCGTATCCGGCACCGGCAGATTCCCCATGGTATCCTCGCCTACATGATCCACGATCACCACATTATGAAGGCCGAATTGATTCACGTTCTCCTCCATGGTCTCCCTGTCGCGCTCCTTATACTCCACCGCGATCACGGTGCCCTCACCATTCATCATGGCAGCCTCCACCGCAATGGACTCTCCGGAAATCACACACAAATTCTTATTCTCATGGATCTTCATCTTGGACAACAGCACTGCCCGAATCTCCGATCCCACATACTTCACCGAACCCGTGGCAAACAGCTTATTGTCCATACCGAATTTAATCGTACTTCTGGCATTGGGATTCAGCACGATCATTCCCGCAGACGCATTGATCCCGCGGTCAATCATGTCCGAGACCTTATTGCGCTTGATCGGTCCCGCCGGCTCCGACCCCTCATTGTAAATGATCTCGCACTCACCCAGACCTACGTCCCACATTTTATAAAAAATATCCTTGTTCCCGGCCTCCGTGAACACCAGCACACACCGATGCGCCTCTACCGCCGGGATCAGGTTCTTATTTTTCCTTGTGATGTCCAAAAGCTTCACATGCTCCAGATCAATGTCCGTATTCTCTGAAAAATACTGAAGCCACGCCAAAATATGCTGATTCGTAAACAACTTGCTGTCCATGCCCATACCCCCAATCTCTTTATTGTCTTTTGCCCCTACTATTTTGCACACCCGAATGGTTTGGTGTATATGTTCTACTTACATTTCTCCAACAGTTCTTCCCACTTTTTGTCCACATAAGCCTGCGCTGCTTCAATGGTCCACTCGTTACCCGGCTTGAAGCAATGTGCGAACCGCCCCTGCTTCGACATAAACTCCTCCACCGGCAGCTTCTTCTTTGGCTCGTAAGTCAGATGGTATTCCCCCTCTACCACCTCGTACAACGGCCATACACAGGTGTCGATCGCCGCCTTACAGATCTCCAGCAGATTCTCCGCCGGATAATTCCAGCCTCTCGGGCAGGGCGTCAATACGTTTACAAACGTCGGTCCCGCCGTGTAGATCGCCCGATGCGCCTTCTCATGAAAATCCTTCATATTGCCGTACAGTGTGGTCTGCGCCACATAGGGCGAACCGTGGGCCACCACGATCTGTGTCAAATCCTTCTGGGTCTGCTTCTTTCCCACAGACTCCACGCCTGCCGGTGTGGTCGTCGCAGACGCAAACTGCGGCGTAGCCGAGGAACGCTGGGTTCCCGTGTTCATATACGCGTTGTTGTCATAACAAAAATACGTGAAATCATGTCCTCGCTCCAAAGCACCGGACAGGGACTGAAAGCCGATATCATAAGTACCGCCGTCGCCGCCAATGGCAAGGATCTTGAAATTCGTCTCCTCCGGAAGCTTCCCCTTCCGCTTCATCACCTTATAGGCCGCCTCCACACCGGAAGCCGTGGCGGACGCATTCTCAAATGCCGTGTGGATATAAGAATCCTCCCACGCCGTGTAAGGATACTGGAAAGATGAAACCTCCAGACACCCCGTTGCATTACAGATCACGGCCTTATCTTCCGGGTCCACAGCCCGCATCATCGCCCGACAGACGATTCCCGCGCCGCATCCCGCGCAGAGCCTGTGCCCGGAATGAAAACGCTCCTCTTTATTCATTTCCTGTTTTAAATTATATGCCATACTATTCTCCCTTTGCACCGGGTCATACCAACCCGCTGTCTGCGTTTCCTGGTTTATGCCTCGCGCTGTCCCATATGGGTATATACTTCCCCGATCTCACCGGTCTCCGCAATCCCCTGGAGTCTGTCAAACGCCTGAAGCGCCGCAGCCACCGTGAAGTCTCTGCCGCCCAGACCGAATACGATATCGATCATCTTGGGACGCTTGTCCAGATTGATGCATGCCCCTGCCGTCTCCGCAAAAAGCGGTCCGCCGCAGGCTGAAAATCCTTCACTCTTATCCATCACGGCCACAGCCTTGCAGCCGGCCAGTACCTTCGCCAGCTCCTCGCCGGGGAACGGACGGAACACCCGAATCTTCACCAGACCGGCTTTCACACCGTCTCTGCGCAATTCATCCACCGCTGCCTTCGCCGTACCCGCGGACGACCCCATGATCACCATGGCAACCTCCGCATCCTCCATCCGATACTCCTCAAAGAAACCGTACTTTCGCCCAAAGGTCTTCTCAAAATCCGCAGCCACATCCAGGATCACCTGCTTTGCATTCTTCATCGCCTGTGCCTGCGCTACCCGGGCCTCCATGTAGTAACCGGATACACCGTAAGGTCCCACTGCCAGCGGGTTCTCTTTCTTTAACAGATAATTTTCCGGATGATACTCCCCTACAAAAGCCTTTACCTTATCATCCTCTTC
>DFDT01000142.1 GCA_002368865.1 Lachnospiraceae bacterium UBA3821
GGTCCGTAGTTGTTGGAACAGTTCGTGATATTCGCCGGGAAATGATAGGTGTCCATATAGGCCTTTACCAGCATGTCCGAACTTGCCTTGCTGGCGGAATAGGGACTGTGCGGATCGTAGGGGGAAGTCTCATAGAAAAATGCCGTATCGTCCTCCGGCAGACTTCCGTATACTTCATCCGTAGAAACATGCAGGAATTTCTTGCCCTCCTTGAAGCTGCCGTTCGGCAGTTCCCATGCTGCTTTCGCACAGTTCAGCATGACTGCCGTTCCCAGTACATTGGTCTGCACAAACACTTCCGGATTTTTAATACTTCTGTCCACATGACTCTCTGCCGCAAAATGTACCACTCTGTCAATGTCATTTTCCGCAAAGATCTTGCTGATCGCATCCTTGTCACAGATATTTGCCTTGACAAACGTATAGTTGTCACGGTTCTCAATATCCTTCAGATTCTCCAGGTTCCCCGCATAGGTGAGTGCATCCACATTGATGATGCGGATCTCATCCCCATACTTTTTGAACATGTAATGAATGTAGTTTGAGCCGATGAAGCCGGCACCCCCTGTTACCAGATAAGTTCTCATGATTCTTCTCCTTTATCGTTTGATCTGTTATTTGTTTTTTCCAGTTCCCACCAGCATTTTCCGATGAACTGTGCCGTAATGTAGAGCAGCCCTCTCTCATTGCTGGACCATTTTCGAAATCTTCTGAGTATTTCAAAAGTAACGAGCATCTCACAGCCGTCCTGACCGGAAATCTTTGTGGCATGATAGCCTTCCGTACCCTGAGCCTTTAATTTATCATATAGTTCAGGAAATTTTTCCTTGAGCGGCAGGGACTGATTCTGGGTATACAGCCCGCTCTCGTCAAAAAGAGCTTTTCCTCTCTCATCCTCCAGATAATCCGCGCGCTGCATCAGGCCGCCGCAATCGCCCATACTGTATTTCAGTTGGTATTCGTCTCCGCCGTACACGGTAATCCGGTCAATATCAAAGCTCTTCATCAGGTATTGCACCGCATTGTCCAGGCCTTCTCTGGTGCCTCCCGCCATGCGGTTAAAGGTGTCCACAATCTGTCTGCACCGCGCATCATAAGCGTTTACAGGATATACTTTGGAATCCTTTTGTTCGGTGGAATACAGATGGAAATCTTTATGTTTTTCTTCCACGTAAATTATATAACGGTTTTTCCCTTTCGCCTTGGCAAGATACAGGCACTTATCGGCAAGCTTAAACAATTCCTCATAATCGGATGCATCCTTAGGATACTCCGCAATGCCCGCAGAGGTTGTAACATTCAATCCTCTGTACATCTCTGCACATTGATATGCGATGGTTTTACGCATCGTCTTTAACATCAGGATAAATTCATCTGCATTCTTCACACGATCCGCAACGATCAGGAATTCATCCCCGCCGAATCTGCCGGCGAACCCGCGTCCTGCCATATTATTGTTGATCACTTCCGCAACCTTTGCAATGATCTCGTCTCCGGCCAGATGCCCGTAACTGTCATTGATATTTTTAAAATCGTCCACATCCAGAATGCACAAAAAAACCGACGCATCCTTGGCATTATCGATTGTCTCCATTGCAAGCTCTGCAATGGCTCTCTTGTTATACAGACCGGTTCCTCCATCTCTGGCATAGACGCTCTTATAATATTTCTCCTCGCTTTTAGCCTCCTTGCATACAGTGATCGTGGCAACAAACAGTTCTTTGCGGTTGTCATGGTATGCCGCACTCCCTCGCAACAGCAGGTATCCCCTGTCCAGCCCGAACAGGCGGCTGTCTACTTCCATCTCCACATCCATATTCTCCATACGATTGGTCAGATGGTCGCACAGCGTTTCAAACTCCGCTTTCTGTTTAAAGGAGTAATCCGGGCAGGTGGCTATCTCTTCCCGGAAGTCTTCCAGCTTTTTGGCGAACAGATCATTGCTCCGATTATTGATATACTCATAGATGGAGATCATACCGTCACTGTAACGGTATTCAAAATACATCTTGTCACTGAGGGACATAAGCTTACGGTATTTCTCCACCCGTCCCTTTGTCAGATCATACAAATGTCCGATGCGGATAATATCGATCAGCTCCACATCCACGCAGGGCATATCCTCCCATTCTCTCTCATGCTTTGAGAACTTTGCGTATACATACCGGTATTTTTCATCTCCGCCCTGCATACGAAAAGTCACGCACTGCGGCTCGCCGGTTTCATGGACATCAGCCAAGGCCTTCCTGACACAGTCTGCGTCCTCCGGATGCGCAAGCCCCGGAAAGGGCAGCGCGGAAAGCCTTTTCAGGAAAGCATATATGCTCTCGTCCGCATTCATGATCGTATCGTCACTCTTCAACGAAAGCTTCCCATGTCCAAAGGAGAGTGTATCTTCCGATTCCGGATAAAAATCTGTCACATTCTCTGCCACGTTCTTCATCCCCCACTGTTTATAACTGTCTTCTTTTCTCCGCATTCCTTAGTACGCCAGATAACTGATATCCATATCCACATTTCCGGTGATGCCGCTCACCCGGCCGGTCGCTTTATACTGCCACATATCGTATCTTCCCGCATAGGTGGGAGAAGCCGCATACTGTGCCAGCCAGATCTTATAACTGCTGAGCTGCCCGGGATCCAGTTTTTCCTCCAACCAGTTTTTATTCGCATAGATGCCCGCCGAGTAGCCACCGGACTGAATGGTCGCGCAGAATGCCTTACATACCGCTGTCCGGGAGCTCTTGTCCAATCCGTCCGCACGTCCCTTATTGCCGGAAGCACCGCTGTACTCCACATCCAGGAAGATCGGATACGTGATCTTATATCCCTTTACCGCATCCAACACAAAGGATGCCTCCTGTACCGCCTCGACCTCGTCCACAGCCTGGCTGAAGAAGTACACTCCCACTTTCAGTCCCGCCGAGGTAGCTCCCTTAATATTCTGTTCGAACTTAGAGTCGATGACCAGCGATCCCTGAGTATATCCCCTGTATCCGCAACGGATGATCACATAGGAAACGCCGGAATTCTTCACCGCATTCCAGTCAATCGATGCATTGTGTTTGGAAACGTCGATTCCCATGGTGCCGGAATCTGCCCGGAGTACGCCCTCACTGGTAAAGGTGTACTTTGCCCCCTGGATCACCTGTTCTCCGGTCACTTTGTTTCCGTTTTTATCAAAGAAATAAACATTGCCGTCTATCGTCTGCCATCCTGTGTACTTCGCTTCGCCCTTCTTGAAGAACCTGGTGCCATCCTTGTAATAATCCGCATAAACCGCAAGTCTGTAGGTACCATTCTCCAACACATACAGCTGATTGCCATCCTTGTCTTTCAAGGCTGTACTGGTGTCGGTCTTCGGGTGATTTTTCACCGTTACCGCACAGGTAGCGGATGCACCTGCCACCGTGACCTTGATCTCTGCGCTTCCCTCTTTTACGCCTGTGATCTTCACTGTCTGACCATCTATGGTCACAGTGGCCACATTGGTATCAGAGGAAACCGCACTTAACGCTGCCGAGGAAACATTTCCGTTGACCTTAAGTGTTACCGGCTCTCCGATGAAGACTTTCTCCGAAGTCTTTTCCAGGCTCAGCCCGGCCATAGCAGTCACTTTCACTGTGATCTTAACAGAAGGTGCTGTTGCCAGCGGATTGTCACTGTAATTTGCGGAAACCGTAATCTCTGCATCGCCGGTCGCTACGCCGTTCACCGTAACCTTGCCATTTTCATCCACCGTGGCGGTTGCGATTCCTGTATTGTTGCTGTCTGCTTTATAAACCAGCTTCCTTCCGCTCTCAAAACCGCTTGGCGTAATTTGTGTGGTCTTGCTCTCCTGCACATACAGACTGACCGTTGCAGGATTCACAGCTAACGTTCCTGCCACAGGCGTCGCCTCCACCGTCACGGCGCACTCAGCCGCATATGTTTTGACGGCGTTTCCGCCGGATACATCGGTGGTTGTGGTAGTCACCGTGCAGGTAATCTTTGTACTCCCTGCCGCAACAGCAGTCACCGCACCGTTTCCGTCCACAGTCGCCACAGCGGGATTACTGCTGGCCCATGCGGTGGCCGTCACATTAGTCAGCGAATGGTCTGCACTCAACTGCAAGGTCTGTCCCGCCTTTAAGCTTGCCGTGGTCTGGCTCAGCCTGATTTCATTATCCATACGCAGAAAAGCACCTGCAAACGCAACCGTCAGCGGATCCACAATACTGCTTTTGCTGATCTCCACATAAGTGTTCACTACTTCCGTGCTGGCTACCCACTCCACCGTATCTGTCAAGGTTGACTCCACAACCGGTGTTACCTTTTTCTGCTCCTCCGTAGCCACATTGATCTGTGACTCCGTCTTCACTTCATCGGAGACATCTATCTTTTTATAGGCGATATCTTTCTTCACTTCCGCCGTGATCTCGCCCGCAGGTACGGTGTAGTCTGCATACTTCTCCCCGTTCAATTCATCCACTTTGATCTTGTAATCTCCCGGAGTGATGCCTTTTTTATAGATGATACCGTCCATATCATCATCGCTCCAGATTTCCGACTTCTTATCCGGTGTTGTGACCGTAACGGAAAACGGAACGTTGGAGATCAGTTTTTTACTGCTGCTGTTGACAAACTTGATCTTGAGATCCTTTTGAATAGACACGGTATTCAGCGAAACCGTCACTTTCTTGCTGTAATTCACTTCCTGATATCCGGTTTTTCCTTTTTCCGCATCCTCCTGTTGCTGGCGCAGCTTAAGCGCCTCCTGACGTGCGATCGTCGCATCCGCCACAGCTAACAGCCCCTGATCTCCCACAATATCGATCCCATCCAACTGATTTCCTACCGTTCCCAATGCAGCCACCTGTTTCCCAACCGCACGGGATTGCAAAAAGACTGCACCTGTTATGATCATGAGGATCACAACACATACGCCCGCTGCCAGGATTGCACCGCCGCCCAAAAGGCTCTTTATGTCATCGCTTTCTTCATCATTGGTGATCTCTTCTATGTCGTAGTACCGGTCTTCCGCTCCATCCACTTCATCGTCTTCATAATACGCTTCATCAGACTCGTAATACTCCTCCTCCGGAATCTCTTCCTCTTCAGACTCGTAATACTCTTCCTCCGGCTCCT